>JBDTYJ010000509.1:0-2507 GCA_040005755.1 Pseudomonadota bacterium | reverse complement strand
GTGCGCAAAGCTGCCGAACGTCAGTCGCTCGTGGCCGAGAACCGCTCACTGCGCCAAGAGTTGAAGCTCCTGACGAATCGCGAAATCGTCGGTCAGAGCCCGGCTCTGCGGCGCGTGCTGGACGTGGCCACCCAAGCCGCGCCTTCGAGTGCAACGGTGCTCATCTTGGGCGAGAGCGGCACCGGCAAAGAGCTGATCGCTCGCTACATTCATTCCAAGAGCGCGCGCGCCAGCGGTCCGTTCGTCGCCGTCAACTGTGCGGCGATTCCCGAAAGCATCTTGGAGGCGGAGTTATTTGGGCACGAGCGCGGCGCCTTTACCGGCGCGATAGCCAAGCGGGAGGGGCGCTTCGGCCGCGCCCGAGGCGGCACGCTGTTTCTCGATGAGATTGGCGAGCTCAGCCCCGCCGTGCAGGTGAAGATCTTGCGCGTGTTGCAAGAGGGTGAGTACGAGCCGGTTGGTGGGCACACGGTGAAGGCGGACGCGCGCATCGTGGCTGCCACCAACCGTGACTTAGTGTCTGAGGTCGAGGCTGGGCGTTTCCGTGAGGACCTGTACTACCGGCTCAACGTGATCGCGGTGACGGCGCCGCCACTGCGCGCCCGGCGTGAGGACATCCCGCTCTTGGTCGATCATTTTCTGGGCGTGTACTGCACGAAGAATGGCCGCGCGCGCCTGACCATTCCGAGCGACGTGCTGCGGAAGTTGATGGACTACTCCTGGCCGGGCAACGTGCGTGAGCTGGAGAACGTGGTCGAACGCGCCGCGGTGCTATGCCGTGCGGAGGTGCTCACCCTGTCCGATCTACCGGATGCGGTCGCTAGCGCTACGCCACGGCCGCCGTCCGAGCTCACGTTTGCCATCGGGACGCCCCTGTCGGAGGTCGAACAGCGCATGATTCGCGATACGCTGTCGCACACTGGCGGGGATAAGTCGCTGGCCGCCCAGCTGCTCGGCATCTCCACGCGCACGATCTACCGCAAGCTGGGTGAAAACGAGTGACCGCAGGGGAGTCGGGGCTGCTTGCCGCTGCGTCGGGCTCGGACCAACCCGAGAGCCGTATGCGGGCTCGGGCCCCCGCGCTGGGCGCCCGTTTTGCCAGTTTGTCGCTCAGGCCCAATCAGGTCCGAAAAGCTTGCCAGCTTGTCGGGCGAGGGCGCGGCAAGCGGCGCCAAAACCCATGGGAATCCGTCGGTTTTTCCGGTAATGAGCGCTGGCACGCCTCTCGCTAGGCGGAGCATTTGGACCCGTGACTTTCGATCTCCTACTCAAGAAGTATTTCACCGGCGTCGTCCTGGCCATCGTCGCGTTGGCTGCGTACTTCCAAGCCGCGGGAGCCACGCAGTTGATCGGGGCTGCTTTTTCAAGCCCCGGCACGAGCGTTGCGCCGGCGCGTGTGGCCGCGATTTCCGCGCCGCCGGCGCGTTCGCGGCCGGTCGCCGACACCATCATCTCGCGCAATCCGTTCGATTCGGTGACCGGTCCGCTGGACGCGAAACCTGTGGATGTACCCGTGCCCACCAAGGCCACGGTCGACGCCTCAGATCCGCTGGCGGCGCCGCCTTGCGATAGCCCGCAAGTGTTCATCATTACCGAATCGACGAATCCGATTTGGTCGGTCGCGGCGTTGCAGGCGCCGGGCGACCCGCGGCCCCGCATGCATCGCGTCGGGGATGACGTGGGCGGCAAGAAGGTCGAATTCATCGGCTTCAATCCACGTGAGAACTCACCGTCCGTGTGGCTTTCGAACGGCGCAACCTTGTGCCAGGCGATGTTATTTCACGTCCAGCCCCCGTTGCCCGCCGCGCCCGCACCCGCCGCCGTGGCAGCAGTGCCTCCTCCGCCAACGCCCGCAGGCGGCGCGAATCCGGTACCAGCCGACATCGCCTCCAAGATTCAGAAGGTCAGCGATACCGAGTACAACATCGATCGCTCGGTCATCGACAAGGTCCTGGAAAACCAGGCAGAGCTGATGAAGTCCGCGCGCATCGTGCCGGAAACGAAAGACGGCAAGGTGCTCGGCATCCGGCTATTCGGCATTCGCCCGGACACCCTGCTCGGCACGCTCGGCCTACAAAATGGCGATCGGCTCGATGCCATCAACGGCTTCAACATGGGCAGCCCTGAAAAAGCGCTCGAAGCTTACGCGCGCCTCCGAACAGCCAGCAGTCTCGACGTCAACGTCAACCGGCGCGGCGCACCCGTGGCCATCTCCATACACATCAAGTGAGTGTCTCCGTGACGAGTTCCGTGCCTTCGAAGTTCAAGTTCTTGCGTGCCTCTGGGCTGCGTTTCGTGCCAGCGGCGTCGCTCGCGTTTTTGCTCGCGGCGTCCGCCGCTGCGCAAGACGCTCCGGCTCCGGCTCCGACTCCTGCGCCTGCTCCGGACGAAGCCAGGCTTCGTCGGACGCCGGCGCAAGTTCGAGCCGCAATCCGTAAAGCCGCGGCGACACGCGCGGCTGCAGCCGCCGCGGCGCCGCCTGCACCGGCGCCCGCGCCCGCGCCCGC
>JBDTYJ010000508.1:0-2529 GCA_040005755.1 Pseudomonadota bacterium | reverse complement strand
CCGCCCCGCCGCTCGACCCGCCCGCCGCGTTGCCAGCGCTGCCGCCGCTTCCGCTAGCGCCGCCACCGCTTACTCCAGCTGCCCCGCTGGTTCCGCTGCCCGCGGTCCCGCTGCCCGCCGTGCCGGCGGTTCCTGCGCCGCCCGCCTGGGCACCGGCAGCACCGCTCGAACCGGTGCTGGCTCCCGCACTTGCCGGCGCGCCCGCTTCGCCGGCGCTTTCGCCGGCCGAACCGGCACCGGCACTCGCCCCGCTTCCGGCAGCAACGGACTCCACGCCCTGTGCGCACCCGCCAAAGGCGTTCCCGAGTGCGAGTGCAGCGCACAAGCGAAGCAATATCCGCACACCCGTTCGAGCCGCGCTCCGACCGGAAGACACCGCAAAGAGCCCTTCACGGAGCGCACGCGTTTCGGCGCGGCACAACCTTTCCCTCGGGTTCTTCAGTTCCATTTGCTTGCTGCGTCACGCCAGCAATCGGCGGACACATGAGTATACCTCGCCGCGCGCTGCCTGGCGAATCAGCTCGCGAACTCGAGGTGCTCCCAGCTTCGCCGCGAACCTCCTACCTTGTGCGGCACGGCAGTCTTCTGGCTGAAGGCGCTCGCGACGGACAAGCGCTTCATTTCACGACGAATACGCTGACGAGCGTAGCGGAGCCGCGAGCGTACCGTGCCGAGTGAGATGTTGAGCAGCGCGGCAATCTGCGCACCGTCCAACTCATCCACTTCCGACAGTCTGAACACGAGCCGTTGTGATTCGGACAACTTGCTCAACATGTGCTCGATCGCCAATTCATGCGAACCGTTCGGTTCACTTTGCGTGACGCCGCGTTGTTCGCACGAAATCTCGATCTCGAGGGGGTCAGTCGCCACTTCCAGACGCATGGCTCCGGAGCGCCGATAAGCAATGGCGACACGTCGGCAGATGGCCCACAGCCAAGTGGAGAGCTGGGAACGGCCCTCGAATTCAGGCAGCTTCAAAAAGGCGACTAGAAACACCTTTTGGGCCATGTCTGTGACGTCGGCTTCGCGCACGCCCAGCCGCGTGAGTGCGCAACGCACGAGCCGAAAGTGCGTCTCGTACATGGCTTTGAACTCGGCATCCGACTTGCGTGCGGCCGCCCGTTGCGCTGCCTGGCGGGCCGCGCTGCTGAGCGCCTTAGGCGCGGCCAGGCGCGTGCGCGAGGCCAGCGCCCGCGGTTGCATGCCGCCGGCTGAATTCAACGATTCGTGCAACGCATGAGTAGGAGAATCAAACACCCGCTCCTCCTGGGCAAATGGGTGAAGAGGCGTGAACGAAAGACAGACCGCCCGTTCACGCCGCTAAACTCGCCGCTGAGTCTGAGTTAGGAGTGTATCCTCAAAGGGGGGCTCGGTCTTGTAGCGAGCCCGCAGCGGTTTGTAAAAACCGCGCACGCTATGCTTTTTTTTCGCCTGCATCTGCGGGCACCTCGGGTGCCGTATCGGCCGAATATTTGCGACGATACTGCGACGGCGACATGCCGCGATGGCGTAGGAACTGATTGCTGAAATGGCTCTGGTCATAGAACCCCGTCTGCAGCGCAATTTCAGAAATCGGAAGTTCCGTCGAGACGAGCAAATGACAGGCTGCGTTCATGCGCACCGCGCCCAAATAGCTGCGCGGCGTGGTCTGGAACTTCTTCTTGAACTGGCGATTGAACTGACTCACGGAAAGCCCCATTTTTGAGGCTAAATCCTGCGCCGAATGCGGATCGGCGTAGTCGCTCAACATGGCTTCCAGCACGGGCGCCCACGACAAAAAATGCGCCGCGGTCGAGTTCATTTTCTTGACGTCGCGTGTGATGCCCGCGACTCCAATCGTTGCCCCTGAGCGGTCGAGCAGCGGCAGCTTCGTCGTGGTGTACCAATCGATCGAACCGTCCGGATTGCGCATCAATTCAACGCGGTTGAGGATGGGTTCCCCCGAGCGCAGGACGACGCGATCGTCATTCATGTAATTTTCCGCCAACGCGGGCGGGAAAAAGTCCGAATCCCGGAATCCGATGACCTCCGACTCCCGGCTCCGACCGACCAACCCTAAGAAGGCCTGATTACAACTCACGAAGCGGCCGCCGTCGTCCTTCACGAAAAAATAGACGTCCGGCAGGTGATTGAAGAGCACCTCGAAACCGGCCGGCCGCGCAATCCGGGCCAGGAACTCATGGCAGAATTGCGGAGTGAGGCGAGACGGGGCCTCGCTACCGTCGGTCCCGCTCGCTTCGTTGGCCATCGTGATTGGCGCCGGTTTCGAACGCTGCATTCGATCAACCGTTCCGGACGCATTCTATCAGGATTCCGGGGATCCGATCAGGCTTCGGAGCGAAGCGACGTGTACCGGGCTGGTCAGGGGGTACTGCGCCGGTAGGCTCCTAGGCAAACGCCGCGACTCAGCAGCTTCGCGAACATCTCCTGGCTATTGGGTAAACGAAAACGCTACGCCGAGTTGGGGCTGGACGCCGCCGAGAACAAGCCGTGGCTGCTCCGCGACCCGAACCCCGCGCTCCGCGCTAA
>JBDTYJ010000507.1:0-2541 GCA_040005755.1 Pseudomonadota bacterium | reverse complement strand
AAGCGGAAGGTACACGTCGGTGACCTGCTCGTGCTCCTGCACCTCGGGCATGCGTTTGATGTAGTGGAAGAAGCAAGGGAAGTCCCGAAGCTGCTCGCCGCTTTGGGGCAGCCAGCGCGCGTACATGGTGTGAACGGTCTCGCCGATGGCGTCCGTCGAGCCCACGTGGCGCGCCACCGCGCAGCGCCCCCCGGGGATGACCTTTTCCACGATTCCGGCGCCGTTGGCCTGCAGTGATCTTCGCAACTCTCCGCAGATATCAAACCGGAAGTCATCGGGCTTAGTGGTGCTCGGATCGTCGTAGACGATCCCGAGTGTTCGGCTGGTGGCGGCGGGCGAGTCCTGGGACGACCGGCGCCACTCGATGAAGCGCGCCACCGACGACATCAAGGTCTCGGGCGGACCGCGATGCTCGAGGACGGCGACACGGATTTCTTCGAGTTGAACGAGCTCTGGATTCATACTGTTGCTCCTGGTTGATGTGGGGAGGCGCTGGTCCTTCGCCCAGCGGAGCCCTTCCGGTGAACGGCGGAAGTCGGACGGTGTCTGGCCTTGTGATTCCTTGAAGGCCCTGGAAAACGCTTCAGGCGAACTGAAGCCCGCGTCGAGGGCGACGTCGATGACCGAACGGGCGGGGTCAAAGGCGAGCTGATAGGCCGCACGCTTCAAGCGCGTGAGTTTGACGAACTGAGCCACCGTGAGCCCCGCGTAGGCAGAGAACTGCCGGTGAAAGTGAAATTTCGAGAAGCCCGCGACTGCGCTTAACCGATCCAAGGACAGCTCTTCGTGCAAGTGCGAGCAGACGTAGTCGATCACGAGCGCAATGCGGCGGTCGTACGCTTCCCGGTTAGTGTCGTTGGTCATCGCAGCCCTGGAAGGCACTCTGCCCTGCCCCGCCGAAGCGATCCTGACCGAACTTGCTTATTCGTACGAAAGGTTGGCTGTGCAGCTCGCGGAGACCATACGTCCCGAGCTGGGCGCCGGTATCCAGCTGACAGGCAGTTCGCTCAGATCTGGCGTACCACTTGAACGGTGCGCTGGGCTCACTCGGAATCGGGTCGTCGTTCACGCGAACCGACGGTCGCGCGTTGCGCGCTTGCCCTCAGAGCTTCGGCTCTTGGCCACGCTGGCCGCTCCAGACGGCGAGCACGTTCAGTACATTCTCGCTTCTCGTCGACTTCGAAGTACAGGTGGCACTTCGACTTTTCCATCAAGAAGCGCCGCAACTCGGGTCGCTTTGACGTAGCTTTCCGAGTTCCGGCATGACGCACGTCGCGCAAGTGCCGCAGAGAGTCGAGTAGCTCTAGTGCAAAAAGCCGCGGATGCTCGCCGTACTGCGCCCAGCGCGCGTTTATCCTCTCTGCCGCGCGACGCGCGCGCTTCGAGAGTTCTACTTTCACTTCGTGTTGACCAACAGCTGCTCGGCGAAGGCAATGCCATCGACGACATCGCCATTCTCGAAGTCACGGTAGCCCGCTTCGATCTCGTTCTCGACTTCAGCTCGCTCACCGGGCGACAGGTCAGCAAGTGCGTCGACCACATCAACGGTAGGGAAATAAACGGCCGTTCCCTCGGGCAATTCCGCAGGCTCATCACTGACGTAGTGGCCGTTTCGGACGTGCGCTTTGACCGGTAACATCTCGTGAATATTGTCCCGTCTGGCCTGGTTTCGCTCGTCCGTCCCCAAAATCGCAAAGAGCCCCCGAGACTCGTCGTCCCAGAAGCCCTTCACTTTCGCTCAGTTATCGGAGGTGAGGACCGGATTCGAACCGGCGTATAACGGTTTTGCAAACCGTTGCCTAACCGCTTGGCTACCTCACCATGGGGAAAGCGGGCGGACCTTGCCACGGGCCATGGGTAAGATCAATGGCGCCGGCCCGGTTTGGAATTCCGTTCACGATAAAATCGGGAGGGCGGTTTTTGCGCGAAATTCGCGTGTCTTGGGGCCTGACGGCCTCGGCGTAGCCGCTGGAGCTAGGGCGGGCGTAAGCTCGCCCGGCGCTGCGCGTGGGAAGGAACCCATGGCCGGCGTGTGCCTTGCCATGAGCGAAACGGTCGCGTTGTCCCACGGTCTGCCGAGCACGATTCGGGAGGGCGAGATTTTGGGGGGCAAGTATCGGCTGGAGCAGGAGATTGGGCGGGGCGCGATGGGCACGGTTTGGTCGGCTGTGCACCTGACGCTTGGGCAACGTGTGGCCATCAAATTGATCGCCGCGGAGCACGCGCAAGCGCCGGAAGCGCGCCGGCGTTTCAGCACGGAGGCGAAGGCCGCGGCGCGGCTGCGTTCGCGGTACGTGGTGCAAGTTTATGATGATGGCGAGACGCCCGCGGGCACGCCTTACATCGTGCTCGAGTACTTGGCGGGTGAAACGCTCGAGCAGCGCTTGCTGCGGGAGGGCGTGTTGCCGTTGAACGACGCCGTGCGCATCACGCGCCACGTAGCGCGAGCGCTGTCACGCGCGCACGCGCAGGGCATCGTGCATCGTGATTTGAAGCCGGGCAACGTGTTCTTGACGCGCTCGGAAGATGACGAGCTCGGCT
>JBDTYJ010000506.1:0-2615 GCA_040005755.1 Pseudomonadota bacterium | reverse complement strand
GTCGAAGATCTGCCCCTGCGCAACAATCGCCTGCGCCTGATGCGCGAAACGCACACCGCATGCTCACGTTTCGCGAATTTCAATCTGCTGGTTAAGGCGTAGTACGCCTTAGGGCCTGGGGCTTAGGGCCTGGGGCTTAGGGCTTAGGGCTTACGGTCACGGCTCACGGGTCACGGCTCACGGGTCACGGGTCACGGCTCACGGGTCACGGGTCACGGGTCACGGGTCACGGCTCACGGGTCACGGCTCACGGCGTAGGGCGGCGTGCTGTGGCGGGCGACGGCGGCGTCGCCTGTTGCGTGCGCTTACGCGAGGCCGCGTACGTACGGGCGTATCGGCCCGCTTTATGCACTCGGCCGTTACATGGGTTGGCTCGTGCTGATGATCTTATTGACGGTGTTTGGCGCTGCTGGCGTTGTCGTTAACGTGAATCAGTTGCGCTGGCAGCACCGCGTAGCGCAAGAAATGCGCTCTCTAATCGCCGAAAAGCCTTCGCTAACAGCGCGCCCAGCGATTGCGGAGCTTCCGCCACCCGTGGCTCGGTACCGCGAGCTGGCGCTGGGCGACCGCGCGCCAGTTCACACGCTGAAGTTGCGCCATGCCGGCACATTCTGCATGAGCCCCACTTCGAAGCCGCTGCCGATTCAGGGAACACAGCTGTTCACTTCCGATCCGCCCGGCTTCGTTTGGAGCGCGCGCGTGCAAATGGTTCCGGGGATCTGGGTAAACGCGCGCGACATGGCTGCGAACGGCCGGGGAAGTATGCGCGTCTTGCTGGGTTCTACTCTGCCTATCGCCGACGCGCGCGGGCCAGAAGTCGATCAAGGAGCCGCGCTGCGTTTGCTAGCCGAGATGGTGTGGTATCCGAGCGCTCTCTTTGATGCGCGCTACGTCACCTGGTCTGCTATGGACGCGCGGCATGCGATGGGCACGCTGCGCTTTGGCGAACGTGAAGTCTCAGGCACCTTCGAGTTCGGCGCGGATGGCTTGCCGGTTGGCATGAGCGCGGAGCGATTCATGGACAAACAGGGGCTCAGGCCTTGGCGTGGGACGTATCACGACTGGCGGAAGGTCTCCGGAATGCGCGTGCCGTTCGAAGCGCTGGTGACCTGGCAGCTCGATTCCGGCGCATTCACCTACGCGCATTGGCGGGTCGAAGCGCTGGACTACGATGTGGCTGAACCTTGACCGCGCTCGCGAGCGAGCGGCCCGCGCGCGAAGCGTGACCCACGCGCTCCACGTTGTGGCATGATCGGCAACATGGCCCTGTACGGCGCAATCGAAGCAGGCGGCACCAAGTTCGTGTGTGCAGTGGGTGCAGCGCCCCATGATTTGCGCGCCCAGCTTCGAATCCCGACCACGACGCCCGCAGAAACGCTCGCTCGGTGCGTTGAGTTTTTTCGAGCGCACTCGGACATCCAGGCGCTCGGCATCGGTTGCTTCGGCCCGCTCGAGCTGCGTCCTCGCGCGCCGCTGTACGGTCACATCACCGCGACGCCCAAGCCCGGTTGGAGCCACACGGATATCGTGGGTCCACTGCGCAAAGCACTGTCGGTGCCCGTCGGTTTCGATACCGACGTGAACGGTGCAGTGCTCGGCGAAGCACGCTGGGGCGCCGCGCAAGGCCTCGGAACCGCCGTGTACATCACCATCGGCACGGGCATCGGCGGCGGCGCGCTGATCGACGGCCGCCTCGCTCATGGCCTAGTGCACCCGGAAATGGGCCACCTACTGCTGCCGCGCGAGGCGGACGATCTGCAATTCGAAGGCGTCTGCCCATTTCACGGAGGTCGTTGCTGGGAAGGCCTCGCCTCGGGCCCTGCGCTCGAAAAGCGCTGGGGGCAGCGCGCCGAAACGCTCGCCGCGGAACACCCTGCCTGGGACCTCGAAGCGCGCTACATCGCTTCGGCCCTCGCCACGTTGGTGCTCGTGCTCTCCCCCGAACGAATCATCCTGGGCGGAGGAGTGATGCAAGGAGCAGATTTATTTCCGCTAGTGCGCAAACACCTCTCGCGCTCACTCGGCGGCTACGTTCAGGCCGACGCCGTGTCCAAGCACCTCAACGAGTACGTCGTGCCCCCAGCACTCGGTCCCCTCGCCGGCATCGCCGGCGCCCTCGCCCTAGCCGAAACCGCCGCCGCGCACGCCCGCTGAGTCCCGCCCATACAACCTGCGCGGCACAGCTGCGGCCCCTCGCCAGAATCAACGCCCCCGGCAACAAAGCCCGACCCCCGATACCGTGCCGCACCAGCGACCGGCCAATCTGAAGCGACGAACACCGACAGCAAAGCGACGGCCGCGAAGCGACGGCGCGCATCGGCCGCGAAGCGACGGCGCGGGTGTTGAGAGTGAGCGAGGCCGCGGGTGGGTGGCGCAACGCTCGGGAGCGCTGCGACGTGCGGCATAGACTGAACACGCATTTCCGAGCATTGCGCCCCGAGCCCCCCTTGTCCTGAAGCGGGCTGAAGCGATCCTGGATCTTTTCCAGTGCGTTTTCAACGGCTACCCGGCGGGGAACGCGGAAAACCGCGCGGCCTCTCCGACTCACCCTCGCGCAATCCAATCCAATCCAATCCAATCCAATCCAATCCAATCCAATCCAATCCAATCCAATC
>JBDTYJ010000505.1:0-2651 GCA_040005755.1 Pseudomonadota bacterium | reverse complement strand
TGCGCCGCCCGCAAGAGGGCAACGCGGACGACGAGATCAACATCGAGATCGCCGGGCGTGATGCAGGTCGAATCATCGGCAAGAAGGGTCAGGTCCTGCAAGCGTTGCAGTTCTTGACGCACCGGATCATCAATCGCCCAGGTTTGGATCGCCGCCACATCTTGGTGGACGCGGAGGGCTACCGCAGCCGCCGTGACAACTCGCTCGCGACCATGGCCCAACGCCTCGGCCGTCAGGCCGTCGAAGAAGGCAAGATCATCACCTTCGAGCCCATGAACCCACGCGATCGCCGCGTGGTACACTTGGCCCTGGCCAAATTCGAGGGCGTGATCACCCGCAGTGACGGGGAAGGTGACGATCGTCGCGTGCAGATCATCCCGGTCCGTCGCACGACGGGCGCCGGCGCTGCTGCCGCCAACTGACCCGTTCGAATTGCGGCCTCACGCCATCGGGGTGACCGATACGTGGGGCCGCGACGCGTTCAGCGGCGAGCCCTGGAGCATGGTCACATTTTCCTAACGCCCGGAACGACGGGGAAAAGTGAAAATGGCGACGTCCAAATTGCCGAACCCGCCGCCTGCGATTACATATTCTGCGGGTGTCCTCCGTCGGACACTGAGCGGGTGAGTTTCGAGCCCGCGTTGGTACAGAAAGGCACTCTGATGGCTTTGCTTCGTAGGACTTTCGTGCTCGGTGCAGTGGGCGTTCTCGGGATCGCAGCGGTCGGCTGCGGGGGCCCGAAAGCCGTACGCGGTGAGGACGTAGCCGGTCTGGATGACCAAGCAATGAGCACCGGGCTTGACCGCCGTGATCTGCAGAAGATGCTGCATGAAAACATGCAGGCGTTGCAGACATCCCCTTTGATCACCCGTTGGCAAGGCGAGAAGGAGCCGACAGTGTCGGTGCTTCCGCTTCGCAACGAGACCACGGAGCACATCGATAGCCAGCTGGACTCGCTGATCAGTGACATCGAGACCACCCTCGTCAACGCGGGGCACGTCAAAGTGATTAGCCTCGAGTCGCAACCGCAGCTCATGGAGCAAGTTCGCCGCCAGTACCAGGACGGCTTCGATCAGAGCAAGATTGCCGCTTGGGGCAAGCAGATTGGCACGCGCTACGTCGTGACGGGTAAGGTGTTTAGCAGCGACGAACGCCAAGACAAAGAGCGCCGCGTCCAATATTTCATGTTCATTCAGGTGCTGGAGGTCGAGACCAGCGCGATCTTGTTCCAGTACAAGACATCGGTCACCAAAGCGCTGCTCTGACGGCCGATGAAGCCCGCTCGCACTGCTTGGGTGCTGACGCTCGCGCTTTTATCGGCCTGCTCGGGGCACGCCGACAAGACCCTCGCCGTGCGCACCGCGCTGGACGCCGGCGATCCGCGCGGCGCACTCAAAGCAATCGACGAGGTACTGGGGGTCGATAGCGAGCAGCAGTTGCCCGTGAAAACGGGCGGTGACAACGCGCTGCTCTTGCTGGATCGAGCGATGGTGTTGCAAGAGCTCGAGCAGTACAAACTCTCCAGTCGTGATTTGGAGGTTTCGGATAAGCAGATTGAGGTGCTGGATCTATCGGCGAGCGCGGCGGCGGACATCGGCCGCTATCTGTTCTCGGATAACGTGGGCCCGTACAAGGCGCCCGCATACGAGAAGCTGATGATCAACACCATGAACATGATGAACTACCTCGCGCGGGGCGACCTGAATGGCGCCCGCGTCGAGGCGCGGCGCTTGGCCGTGATGCAGAAGTTCACCAAGGACAAGGGTGATGCGGCGGAGGCGCTGCTCGGCCCGGGCAGCTACTTGGCCGGCTTCGTATTCGAGAAGAGTGGCAAACCGGAGGACGCGCTGCGCTACTACGATGAAGCGCTCGGCTATGGTCAGTACCAAAGCCTAGCCGAGCCGTTACGGCGCTTGAGCCAACAGGGCGGCTACTCGAGCCCACGCATTCGTGACCTGCTCTCGAAAGCGCCAGCCGCACCGGACGCCGACGCCAAACCGGACGACGGGGAGTTGCTCGTGATCGTGAACTTCGGGCGCGTGCCCGCGAAATACGCCAAGCGCCTGCCGATTGGCCTCGCGCTCACTTACGCGAGCGGCGCCCTGAGCCCCATGGATCAAGGTCGGGCCAATGATCTTGCGCTGCAGGGGTTGGTCACGTGGGTGAATTATCCGGAGCTCGGTGAAGCGCGCGGCACTTGGGGCCAGCCCACGTTCAAGCTGGACGGCCAATGGGCGCCCATGGAGGGCATTTTAGCGGTGGATCGCGAGACCAAGCGCGCCTGGGACAAGGCGCGCGGCGCGGTGATTGCGTCAGCCATCACGCGCACGCTGACGCGCGTTGTCGCGGGTGAAACCACGAAGAAGATCGCGGGTGGCGGCATCCTGGGTGAGCTACTGAGCCTGGGTACGCAGGCCACGCTCACCGCGACGGACGTGCCGGATACGCGTAACTGGGCCACGCTGCCGGCGCGCATCGCCTTCGGCCGCATGCGCGTGCACGCGGGCACGCACCGCATCGCACTCACTGCCGCCGGTGGTCGCACGCGCCAGACAATCACGATCGCACCCAACGGCTGGGCCGTCGTCAACTTGACCGCCTTGAACTAGCCGAAACCGCGCCGCCGGGCTCCCGCGCCGCGATCAAATTCT
>JBDTYJ010000504.1:0-2677 GCA_040005755.1 Pseudomonadota bacterium | reverse complement strand
GTCCACCGTTCGCACGTGAACGCGCGGCCGAACTTGCAGCCCGGTCTCTTGCCAAATACCGAGCGGAATCAGCCGCGGGTGCCAATCCCAACCGTAACTCACGGGCGGCTTGTTCGAGAGCCGGGCTTGCGCGCGCCCTTCGGGCTCGTTGTCCGCCTTTGGCGCTGGAAAGATCACGATTTCGAGCGCATCCCCGGTCTTCGCCCGCCCCGTTAAATCCAGCTCGAAGGGCGTGAACATGCCTTCTTGCTCGTGCACCACTTCGCCCGCAAGCAACACGCGAAAACGGTAGTCCACACCGCCGCACACGAAGAACACTCGCTCATCCGCGGCGAGCGGCGGTAGCTCGAGCACGGTTCGATACACCCAAAAGAGGTCTTCGAGCCCCTGATAGCTCTTGAAGCGATCGCCGACCCAATAAGAAGGTAGCCCCTGCGCGCGGCCCCAATCGAGCTGCACAGCGCCCGGCACCTCCGCCGGCATGACCTCGCTCGGCGGCAGCGCCATGAGCGGCGTGGAGCCCACTGTCCACGTCAGCGGCTGCAATTCGGTACGCTCCTTTGCCATGCGCAAAGGACGATACAGCGAATCGGCGTGGCAAGCGAAAGCGCGGTTCGCCTGAGCACGCGGACACGAGCACTGAATTTAGGGGCAGCCAGGGTGCTCCAGCAGCGGGCGTGGGCCGGGGACCGGGCCTGGCCCGCCTGAGGCCGCCGTGCTCACCCAGGCGCCGCGAGCCGTCGCAGCAACGCAGCGCCGTGGCGGAGGCTCCAGTTCCGCGCTAAAGCGCTCGGCCATGGCTAGCACTGAATACGACGTGATCGTGATCGGCGGCGGTCCTTCCGGAGCGGCGGTTGCCACGCGCTTGGCGCAGCAAAAGCATCGCGTGCTGCTGGTCGAGAAAGAGCATTTTCCGCGCTTCCACATCGGCGAATCCATGTTGCCTTGCGCAATGCCGCTGATTGAGCAGCTGGGAGCCATGCCGCGCCTGAAGGCGGCTGATTTTTTGCCCAAGTACGCGGCCGAGTTCGTTACGGCGGATGGCTCGCTGAAGCGCCGCTATGCGTTCGCGGACGGCTTGGTGCCCGGCGCGGGCTCGGCGTACGAGGTGGATCGCAGTGAGTTCGATCGGCTCTTGCTAGACAACGCGGCGGAGCAGGGGGTCGATGTGCGGCAAGGCGCGCGCGTCACTCGCTTTGATATCGATCGAGGCAGCGGCGTGACCGTCGTGGCCCGCACGGAAGACGGCGCTGAGACCTCGTATCAGGCGCAGATGCTGATCGATGCTTCCGGGCAGAGCTCGCTTCTTGCGGGTCGGCTCGGCCTGCGTGAGATGGATCAGGAGCTCAAGAACTTCGCAGTGTTCTCGCACTATGAGGGAGCCATGCGCTACGAGGGCAAAGAGGAGGGCGACATCAGCGTGGTGCTCGTCCCGGGCGGCTGGTGGTGGGTGATTCCGCTGCGCAACGATCGCACCTCTGTCGGTTTGGTAGGGCCGTCCCGCACGCTCCAGGGGCAAAAGCCGGACGAGGCCTACTTTGCCGCGCAAATTGCCAACACGCCCTTCGTGCGCGAGCGCTTGGCCAGCGCCACGCGCGTGGCTCCCGTGCGCGGCGTTTCCGACTATTCCTACGTCAGTAAGAGATTAGCGGGCGACCGCTTCGTGCTCGTGGGTGACGCCGCGGCGTTCATCGATCCGGTGTTCTCCACGGGAGTGTATTTGGGGCTCGTGGGCGCGTTCAACGCGGCGGAGGCGGTGTCTGCCGCGCTCAAAACGCGGAACTTCGATCGCTCGGCGTTCGCGGCCTACGAGCGCGAGGCGCAGAAGCACGTGGCCACGTACCGGCGCTTCGTCAAAGGGTTCTACACGCCTGAATTCGTCGACGTCTTGATGTCGCCGAGCGACTGGCTGTCACTGCGCGCCGCCATCACGTCGTTGTTGGCGGGCTTCGGCGTCGATCGCTTCGACGTCAATTGGCGCGTTCAGGTGTTCCGCGCCATCGCCCGCGCGCACAAAAAGCTCGGCTTGGTGCCACGCATGCTCGATCGACAAGCTAGCCCTTAGAGCCGTCCTGAACCTCTTGAAATGTTGGTTCGAGAGGGATCTACGGCGCTTTGTGTGACGTGCAGTGGACCAGGTGTAACTAGAAACTTGCCTCAATCCGATAATTGCTGAGAGCCGCGAACCTCCTTGCGAGCTGCTTCCAGCGCTTCCTTGTAGCCACACTGTCACTCCGCCAGCCCGCCTGAGTCGGTCAGCTCGGCGCTGCGCATATTGGCCCCATACCCGGCCTCGGTCTGTCATGATCCCCGGCGGCCTCACGTCACTACGCGCAGGAAGCGCGCCGGGACAAAATCCGCGAGCCACACCTTCTCGTTGCCCGTGTAAAAGGCCACACCGGAATCATGGGCAGCGCGCGCTTCGACCTCGAAAAGCACGGGCGCCGGCGACTTGCGGCGCCCGACCTCAAGGGCCGTCGCTTTGTCGACTGAGAGGTGCACGTACTGTCTCGACATTGGCTTCAAGCCGTCGTGCGTGATCGCGTCCGCTGCGGTGAGAGACGTGCTGTGGAAGAGGATCGCGGGAGGCGTTGCCCGTTCACGACGCAGCTTACCCGGCACGCTGTGGCCATAAAGCGCTCGGATGCGTTCGCCATCGATCTCATGGCGGCGCTTC
>JBDTYJ010000503.1:0-2681 GCA_040005755.1 Pseudomonadota bacterium | reverse complement strand
CAATGTCCGCCAGCCTGCCCATGCCCGACAATGTCGCCCTCGCTCCGGGCGCAATTATCGGCGGAAAGTACCGCATCGACGGGTTCCTCGGTGCGGGGGGCATGGGCGTGGTGCTGAGCGCGACGCACCTTGAGTTGGGCGCACCTGTGGCGATTAAGATCGTGCGTGACGACCTGGCACAGCACGAAGAAGTCGTGTCGCGCTTGCTGTTCGAAGCGCGGGCCGCCGCGCGCATGCGTAGCTCGCACATCGTACGCGTGCTGGATGTCGCGCGGCTGGACTCCGGGGCGCCGTACATCGTCATGGAACAGCTCGAGGGCTTGGACCTCGCAGCAGTCTTGGCCGAAGCCGGAACGCTAACTGCAACGGACGCCGTGAATTACTTATTGCAAGCCTGCGAAGGGCTCAATGAGGCACACGCGCTCGGCGTGGTGCACCGCGACTTGAAGCCGGAGAATCTGTTCCTCGCCAATACGCCGGAAGGAGTAGTGCTCAAGATTTTGGATTTTGGCATCTCCAAGGACCTCGGAACATCCATCAGCTCCGGCGCGCGTTCAACGCTGACGAAGAAGGGCGCTGCCATCGGTTCCCCGTTTTACATGTCGCCTGAGCAGATGGCGGCATCGCCCACCTTGGACGCACGCGCAGACGTCTGGTCCCTCGGTGCAATTCTGTTCGAGCTGCTGACCGGTCACTGCCCTTTCGAAGCGGATTCGACCGCGCTCGTCTGCTCGAAGGTGTTGGTCGACCAGGCGCCGTCGCTACGCGATTTCGATAGCAACGCCCCCGCCGGGCTCGACGCCATCATTCAACGCTGCCTTCAAAAAGAGCCCGAGGAGCGCTTTCAGAGCGCCAGCGAGTTGGCCAGTGCGCTGCGCGAGTTCGATGCCGCGCAACGCGGCGCGGCCGCCGCGGAGCTCGCAACGTTGGAGCAGGAGGTTCAAAAGCCGCGCCGTTTCGCGAGCGCGCTCGCGCTGCTGACGGTGAGCGCCCTGCTCGCCGTCGCGGGCGTAGTGTTCTGGCGGATGCAGGGGCAGAGTGAGTGGGCGCGTTGGTTTGGCACCAGCGCCGCCGCTGCGGAAACCGAAACGGCTGCGCGACGCCACAAAGCCCCGCCCGAGGGCGCGCCCGAAGCAGTTCCGGTCAGCGTTGCCGCGGCCAGCGCGGCAGCACCCCCGCCTCCCGATGCCGCCGTGCATGGCCCTTCGGCCCTGAGCACCGCCGCGAAACCCCCGTTACGCTACCAGCCATCGTGGCCGTCCCACCCGGAGTCCGCGGCCCACCCGCTGTATCCAGTTCCATCCCCGCCGCCGCTCGATCTGGGTTCAGCGCCACCATTGCCGTTCCGAGATCCGGCGCCGTCCTCAACCGTTCGAATCCCGCCAGCACCCGGGCGCGACGGCGTGGACGCACGCTACGATCTGTAGCCCCCATGTCTCTGGCCAGGCGTGAGCACAAGAGCCCATGTTTGAGCGTCCTTTGCCGCTTCGAGTTATGGTGCGACCGATGATCGGTGGCCTTCGCCGTGCCTTGTTCGCAGCGCCGTCAGCAGCACTCCTTTGCTTTGCCTTGCAAGCAGGTGCCGAAGAGCCGCCTCCGCCAGAGCCGGAAGCTGTGCCGATCCCGAACAACGAGGTCGGCCAATTGCCCGCCGTCCCCAACCCGAGCCCGCTCGTGTTGGGCGGCGTACCCAAAGCGGAGGTGCTGATCGGACAAGATGAGGCCTTGGCGACCCCTCCACTACTTTGGAAATGGGCGCGCTTTAGCACAGCCGATTATTTCGTGGCCGGCGCAGGCGGCGCGTTAACCCTGACAGCTGCCATCGTCCAGCCGCGGTCGGTGCATACGATTTCCGGTGGCATCCTGTTCGACGAAGCGGCCCGCAACGCGCTGCGTGCGCACAGCCTACAAGCTCGTTATCAGTTTCGTGATGCGTCCGACGTGGGCTTGTCGCTCACCGTGACATGGCCGTTTTTTGCGGATTCGCTAACGACCGCGTGGTGGTACCGCGGTAGCCGCGACGTTTCCGAGCAAATGGCACTGATTGACTTGGAAACGCTCGCCGTAGCGGGCGCAGCGCAAGGTGCGACCGACGTGCTCGCAAGCCGCGAACGGCCCTACGGGCGTGATTGCGGCAGCACGCAATTGCCTGAAAACGCCATCGATTGCCGGAGCGGGCAACACTATCGAAGCTTTTTCAGCGGGCATGCCACGTTTAGCTTTACGAGCGCAGCCTTGATCTGCGTGCACCATTTCGAAAATGATTTATTGGGCGCGCCGTGGGATGCGCTGAGCTGCGCTGGCGGTTACGCCGTGGCGGCGACCACGGCCACGTTTCGAGTCGTGAGCGACGTGCACTATGCAAGTGACGTGATCCTGGGCGCGCTCGTGGGCACGGCGGTGGGCTACGGTGTGCCGCTGCTACACTATCATCGTGAGATCCACCGCACGGGCGACCAGCATAGCGCCAACCGCGTACGGGTCATGGTCGTACCGAGCGCAGGCGGCCTCGGCTTGATGGGGATCTTTTGAAGCCCACCGCATTTTTCTCCCTGGTTGCATTCAGCCTGCTCGGCGTGGCGGCTGCACGCGCCGACCCCGCGAACGCGCCTGCGTCTTCGCCCGCAAACGCAAACGCAAACGCAAACGCAAACGCGAACGCGAACGCGAACGCGAACGCG
>JBDTYJ010000502.1:0-2705 GCA_040005755.1 Pseudomonadota bacterium | reverse complement strand
AAGTGGCGAGCGCCTTTTTCTTGTCGCCCTCTTGCCAATAGCGAGCCCCGAGCTCCACCAGGTGCTCCGGATCCGCCGCGGCGCTGCCCGCGAGGCGCTGCAAGAGCGCCAAGGCGCGCTCTTTTTCATCAACGCGCTCGTAGAAATCCACCAGAGCCGCGAGCGTTTCTTCGTCATTGCCGGAGCGCGCTTCGAGTTCTTGCAGGCGTGACAGCGCTTTCTTGCGGTCCCCGCGGGAGATGAGCGCTTCGGCGAGCTGGAACACGAAGTCTGGGTTGCGCGGCGCGGCGCGGATCAACGCGTCATATTCAGTGATGGCTTGCTCGAGATCCCCGCGTACCTCGAGCAAGTGCACCACTTTGAGGTGCGTCGCCAAATCCTTATTGTCGGCGGCGAGCGCGCGGCGATAGCTGGCGAGCGCCTTGTCGACCTGACCCGTTTCTTCATACAAGGCGCCCAGCGTGCGCAGGTCGTCGGCGCGCGCGCTGGCGCGTTTTTCCAGCTCGGTAATGAGCACGGGCAGGCGATCCTGCTGGCGATACGAATCAACGATAGCGGCTTCGATCTCGCGCCGCACACCCGACTCACCCGCGATCTCCAGCGCGCGCCGAAACTGCACCAGCGCTTCCTCGGTTTTGCCCAGCTTTTCCAGCGCCTTGCCGTAATCACGCAAGGCAGGAGCGAGCACCCGGTTATCGCCCGTGGCGGCTTTGACTACAGTTTTGTATTCTGCTGCAGCGCGCTCGTAGGCGCCGCGCGCCAATAGTTCACGGCCGAGCTCCGCGCGCACGAAGAACGAGCCGCCGGCTCGTTTTACCAGCTGATCGTGGAACCGCTTCGCTGCGTCGTAGTCTTTCAGGTCCAAACACAGACCGAGCAACGTGCGCAGCACCTGCTCGCGATCCGCGTCGTCTTTCAACGTTAGCAGCGCTTGCTCGAAGCGCGCGCGCGCGGCGCTCTTATCGCCGCGTTCATTCAGCATGCGGGCGAGCGCCACGACCGCGATTGGATTTTGCGGATCTTCGCCAATCGCGCGTTCGTAGGCGCTCTGGGCTTTCTCGGGACGGCCTTCGAGCTTTTCGAGACCGGCTTCCGCGACGAGCGCGGCGTAGCCCGTGGCGCCGCCGGCCTCTGCCCGCTTGGCCAAATCAACCAGGAGAGCATCGAGCTTGCCATCACGCTCGCGGTACAATTCGAGCAGGCGCTGCAGCGGGAAGTCCGCACCGGGCTGGGCGAGCACGATGCCCGTGTAGCGTTGGATCAGCGCCTCGCTGTTTGGGCCTTTGCTCTCCGCCTTTGCCGCTGCCGCTGGGCTCGGCGGGGCGCCCGGGGCGGGCGAGACAGCGGAGCTGGAAACAGGGCTGGGCGACGCGGGCTTGCTGGCCTTCACCGGGGCCGGCTGGGGCGAGCGCAGCGCGGGATGCGCGGCCGGTTTTGGCTTCTTGCTCCGTCCCTGAGGGTTGAATTGCGCGTGCGCCGAGTGCCCGGCGAAGAGCAGTAAGGCGACCGGCCAGACCCGGGCGACGAAGCGGAGGCTCACTAGTAATAGAGTACGCGCGGGTCGCCGGAGGCGCCAGCCGGCCGCGCGCGGGCGCCAAGAGTTGCCCCCCTA
The DNA here is from genome assembly GCA_040005755.1 of Pseudomonadota bacterium. Lineage (GTDB taxonomy): Bacteria > Myxococcota_A > Polyangia > Polyangiales > Polyangiaceae > PMG-095. Next base: position 1,093 of record JBDTYJ010000502.1, on the reverse strand, counting down.
TCGAGATAGGATTGCCTCGTAATCTCGTGCTACACCCCTGCGCGCATGACCGGGTCCAAGCCGGAAAACGAAGCGCCAGAAGCGGGTGAAGAACGAGAGGAACGCGAAGCCGCGGACCTATCGCCTGATTCTGAAGATCCGGAGCGCGACAGCAGCGAGCCGCCCCCACCCGTGGCGGACGACCAGCCGCGGCCCGATGAAGATCATTACGGAGTCGGCAGCCGTGTGATCGCGCTGTTCGCGCTCTTGGGGTGTGCGATCGCGGTTTGGGCGCAGTTTGCCTTCAAGTCGCGCTGGATTGCGGACTTCCTGGAGAGCAACACGCTCGAGTCTCCCCTGCAGCGGACGAATTTGATCGCCGGTTTCGTCGCCGGGCTGGGGCTCGGGGGCGCTGCGGGGGCCTTGTGGTTGTGGCGGCTGTGGCAGAAGAAGCAAGCTTGGGCGTTTGCCGAAACATGGGCTTGGTTTCTGTGCCCGCTGATTGCGCTGCCGATTCTGCCCATCGCGTTTCGCTACAAGCCTTGGCAGAACCGCCATCAAGCGCTGCTGATCGTGGTGCTGTTCGGCTCGTTGCTGGTGGAAACGCTGCTTTCGCGCGCGTTCGCCGCCGTGCCTCCGCCGGTGCAGGAGTGGTGGGACGGGCTCGGCGAGCAGGTCCCGGAAAAGGTGCGGCGTTTGGGCCCGCGTGCGCTCGTGACGGCGTGTGCGCTTGGCTACGCGCTGTTCATGAGCTTTTTCTTCGTGCGCTGGCACTACAAGCTGCGCACGCACAACTTCGATCTCTCGATCAATAACAACCTGATCTTTGGCGGGCTGCACGGTCGGTTCTTGCAGAGCACCGTGGTGTTCCCGTCCGACCCGGGCATGTACCTGGCGAACCATGCCAAGTTCGGGACGTACCTGTTCTTGCCGATCTATGCGCTGTGGCCGCGGCCGGAAACGCTGCTGGTGCTGCAGTCGGTGCTGCTCGGGGCGAGCGCTTTGCCGCTGTACGGCTTTGCGCGTCGCCATGTTTCGGAGTGGATGGCCGCCGCCGTTGCGCTCGCGTTCCTCTGTTACTACCCGATGCACAGCGCGAACTTCTCGGAGTTCC
>JBDTYJ010000501.1:0-2705 GCA_040005755.1 Pseudomonadota bacterium | reverse complement strand
ACACCGCCAAGCTGATCGCGAGCAGCACGTCGATCAGGAAGCCCGGCAGGGGCAACACCATCATCAACACGATGCCGATGATGGCGACCGGAATCGTCAACTCGGAGATGAAGCTCTGCTGCGGGTGAGCAGAATCGGTCGCTGATGGTGGTGACGCCACGACCCCCGCACTGCTAGAAACATGCCAGCAAAAATCCCCGTTTTGCTCCCAAAAAACCGCTGATTTTGGCGACCTGGCGCGCGCCGAACTCAGCCCATGCTGAGGCTTTGACACCTGAACACGCGCCGCCAGTCAATGCGCTGACACGTCAAACCGTTGACGCGCCTCGCTCCGAATGATGGGCGCCCGCATCCCCGCAGCGCACCCCAAAACACGCCTTCATTCCGCGGCCGTACGGTACCGACCGAGCTGCAACCTCGCCGTGACTAAAAAAGAAAGCGCATTCGACGTTTGAGCTCAAACCTCTCATTCACGAGAGCTGCCCGCCCGCTAGCTTTCCCGCACTGACGAGTTGGGTACTGAAATCGACGTTGGCATCCCAACGTCAGCTTCCGCGCGCTCAAGCCGCGGGATCGCGCGACGCCACCAACACTGAGCCCATACCCGCCCGGTTGGCAGCTTCGATGCCCAGCAGGCTGTCCTCGAATACCAGGCAATCCGCTGCTGCTACGCCCATACGCTGGGCGGCGAGAAGAAACAAATCCGGTGCGGGTTTGCCGTGCGCGACGTCTTCGGCGGTGACGACGACTGGGAACAAGTCCGTGACGCCAATGGTAGCCAAAGTACGACGCACGGTAGCGAGATCGCCACCAGAGGCGACGCTGACTGGGTAGCCCGCGGCGGCGCGTTCGCGTGCAAAGGCGACCACGGAGTGGAGCGCCAGCACACCCGACGCAAGGGTGTCGAAGTGCGCGCGTTGCTCGGCCGCCACCAACGCGGGATCCAGCTTCAGGCCGAATTGCTCGTTGAGCTCCTGCACCGTCAGCTCGACCGTTTTGCCGGCTCGACTCATGAACAAGCCCCAGCCAAACTCGAACTGTGCGCCGTGCTTGCGCAGCGCGTGCAGCCAAGCTTGCTGATGCAGCGGCATGGTGTCCGCCAACGTGCCGTCGCAGTCGAAAATGAAGCCCGAGTAATGGCGAGCGGGCAGCGTGAACAGCGGCTCGCTCACGGGGCTCAGTGCTCGGGATTTTCGGGCTTCGCCGGTTTATCCGGATCGGCGCCTTTGCCCATGGCGTGGTAGCCCTTGTCCACGTACATCGTCGCGCCGGTAATTCCGGTGGCGAGCGAGCTGGACAAAAATGCGGCGGTATTGGCCACTTCTACCGTAGTCAGCTTCTCTTGAATGGGCGCGTTCCGCTCGTAGTAGGCCACCACGTCGTCGATGATGCCCGTTACGCTGGCCGCGCGCGAGGCGTACGGGCCGGCCGAAATGGTATTCACGCGCACGCCGTATTGACGGCCCGCTTCATACGCGAGCACGCGCGTGTCGCTTTCCAGCGCCGCCTTGGCCGCATGCATGCCGCCGCCGTAGCCCGGGATCACCCTTTCGCTCGCAAGATAAGTGAGCGACAAGAACGAGCCGCCCGGACGCATCAAAGGAGCGTAGCGCTGCACCATGGACACCAGCGAGTACGCGCTGACACCGACCGCGGCAAGATAACCGGCACGGCTGGTCTTCAGAAGCGGCAGGTGAACTTCCGGACCGTTGGCCAAACAATGGATCACGATGTCGAGCGGCTTGTCGCCAAAATCTTTGACGAGGCGCTCGCCCGCGCCGGCCACACTGAAGTCCCCGCGACTTGCGTAGCGCTTGCTCTCACGCAACGCCTGCGGCGCGTCCTCGAAGGTGTCGAAGGCCGCATCGACCGGGTACACCGCCTCGAACTTCAGTAGCGAGCCGTCGGACATCTTACGCGACGCGTCGAGCTTGCCCCGCTCGAGGAGCTTTTCGAAGATGCCCATAGCGGGCGGCCACGTTCCAGCGATGACGCTTGCGCCCGCTTCCGCGAGTGCTTTGGCGATTGCGAAGCCGAAGCCGCCGTCATCCGCGATTCCGACGACGAACGCGCGGCGTCCAGTCAGGTCGATTTTCAGCACGGCGGGTTTATCTCCGATCTCGTGCGTCAACGCAAGGCTGTGCGAACAAGCCCTTTTCCAGCCGCACGGGGCCGGATTTCCGGGCCGCGGTCACGCGGCGACGAGGAGCGCGCTACTAGGCGCGACGACCGCGATTTTTGAGGCGGTAGACCATGGCGAGCAGTTCGGCGACCGCCACGTACATATCTGCCGGAATGACGCGACCCACGCGCACCCGCTCGGCCAGGCCGCGCGCCAAAGGTCGGTTCTCGATGATCGGAATGCCCTCTTCTTTTGCGATTTTTTTGATTTGCAGGGCAATCTCGTCATAGCCTTTCGTGGTCACGATGGGCGCCCCCTCGTGCTGCTTGTAGCGTAAGGCAACGGCAACGTGCGTTGGGTTGGCCACGATCACGGTGGCTTCCTTCACGCCCTTGCGCAGCCCGCGACGCAGCATTTCGCGCGCTCGGGCGCGCTGACGCTGACGGATCTGCGGGCTGCCTTCTTGCTGGTGATGCTCGTCCTTGAGCTCCTGCCGACTCATCTTGATCGACTGCTCGTGGCGCCACCACGACCAGCCGTAGTCGAGCGCCGCGATCAGCGCGAGGGCCATCGTGGACCAAAT
>JBDTYJ010000500.1:0-2713 GCA_040005755.1 Pseudomonadota bacterium | reverse complement strand
CGAGCTTCAGTCGCATGGGAATCGGCGAGGCTCTGGAATGCTGCGCGGTGATCGTACCAAAGCTGATTCGCGCTAGTCGGCCTTGATATTGCCCGCGAGCGAGAACACTGGAAGATACATGGAGATGAGCACCACGCCGACCATGCCGCCTACGCCGACCATCATGATCGGCTCGAGCGCGGACGTCAGCGCTGCGACCGCAACGTCGGTCTCTTCTTCGTAAAAATCCGCGATTTTGTTGAGCATTTGATCGAGCGCGCCAGTCTGCTCACCGACCGCGATCATCTGCACCACCATGTCCGGGAAGACCTTGGTCTCGGTCAGCGGCTCGGCCATGTTCTTGCCTTCACTGATGCTTTGGCGCACGTGCATCACGGCGCCCTCGATCACCACATTCCCTGAAGTCACCGCGCAAATCTGGAGCGAATCAAGGATAGGCACGCCGGATTGCAATAACGTGCCGAGCGTTCGCGTAAAACGAGCAACGGCAATCTTGCGCAACACCGGGCCCATGATGGGCAGCTTCAGGATCGTTTTGTGTACGAACGCTTTGCCGCCCGGAGTGCGATTCATGTACCCGAAGCCGACGACGAGCGCGATGCCCGCCGCCGCAATGAACGGGAAGTAGCTGACGAAGTTATGGGAAAGCCCCACCATGAACAACGTCAAGGCTGGCAGGTTCTGTGCGCCACCACCGAAATCCTTGAACATCGATTCGAAGGCCGGGATCACGAAGATCAGCAGCACGGTCATCACGCCAACGGCGATCACACCGACCAACGATGGATAGACCAGCGCGCCACGCACCTGACGAATCAATTTTTGCCGCTTCTCGAGGTACACGGAGAGCCGGCTCATGATGCCATCCAAAATACCGCCGACTTCGCCGGCGTTAACTAGGTTGGTGAACAGGTCGTCGAATACTTTGGGGTGGCGTTTGAGCGCTTCACTGAAGGTCGCGCCCTGCTCGACCGCGCTACGCACGTCCTTCAACACAGCGCCGAACGCAGGGTTCGTCTGCTGTGACCCCAAGATTTCCAAGCACTGCACGAGCGGCAAGCCCGCATCGATCATCGTCGCGAACAAGCGGGTGAAGGTCACCAGATCCTTGGTCTTGACGCTGCCGCCACCGAACTTGAAGTCGGTGAAGCGTCCCTTCTTCTTCACCTTGACCGGCGCAAGCTGCTGCTGGCGAAGACGCGCGTTCACCGCGTCTTCGCTCTCGGCCTCCATGACGCCCTTGCGGATGTCACCGGTGCGGCCACGCGCTTCCCAGGTAAACTCGGCCATCGTTTCTCGCCTTCCAATTCCTCTACGGCAGCGTCAGGATAGCGGTGCAGCTCCCGACTGGTCAAAATGCTCAGATTTCGAGGGCCTCTGTCCAGTCGCCTAGGTTGCCGGGGGCGCCACCAGCGCTGCCTACTCACATGATGCCACATCGCCCCCTAGCTGAAATTGCACGTCAATTCGTGATCGAACCCGAGGTCGCTCCGGCAGCGGCGGTTGCCATCGCTCAGCACGGCGTCGCTGGCCAACAATTCGCGGCGGACGCAGCTTTTGCCTGTTCAGGGACGAATCCCGGCCCGAGCGCGTTCTTCGACTTGGCGTCGGTCAGCAAGCCTTTTGTCGCGCTGACGGTCGCGCGTCTGGCGCGACGCGGGCGGCTGTCCCTGGACACGCCGCTTCGTGAACTACTTGCGGAAGCGCACGCGAGCCCGACCGGCGCGCTCCGCTTGGACTTGCTGTTGGCACACCGCGCGGGGCTGGAGGCCCACCGCCCCCTGTTCGCGCCGCTGCTCGCCGGGCTACCTTTCGATCGGCGCGCGGCCATCGACACCGCACTGGGCGCACGCAGGCCGGAATGCTCCGGTCCGGCGCCGAGCTACGGCTATGCACCCGTGTACAGCGACCTCGGGTTTGTACTCGTGGGTTTAGCCTTGGAACGGTTGGAAGGGCTGCCGTTGGATCAACTCATCCATCGGGAAGTGTGTGCGCCGCTCGGCTTGGAAGCGGGCTCCGTGCGGCTGCTTCGAGCTCGGACTAGCGATTTCGCGGCGCGCTGCATCGCGAGCGAAACGGTGCCCAATCGTGGTGGCGAGCTGTGCGGGGTCGTACACGACGAGAACGCCTGGGCGCTGTCGGGCCACGGGCTGTCGGGCCATGCCGGCATGTTCGGCACGGCACTCGCCGTGGCGCGTTTCGGCGCGGCACTGCTCGACGTGTGGCATGGTCGCTCCGAGGCCTGGCTGGACACCCGAACTTTGATTGCCCTGCTGCAAGAGCGCGCGGGCGGAACCCTGCGCGCTGGTTTTGACGGTAAATCGGCCGACCAGTCTTCGGTGGGCGCGCTGGCCGGGCCGCGTACTTTCGGGCACCTGGGCTTCACCGGGACCAGCTTGTGGTGCGATCCCGACGCGGATCGCGTGCTGGTTCTGCTCACGAACCGCGTCTGTCCGACGCGGAACAATTCACGAATTCGGGCGGCGCGACCGCTGGTTAACGACGCGCTCTTTGCCTATCAGCTGTGAAAACGCGGGAAGGGCCTTTAAACCCGCGCAGAAGCATGACAAATTTGCGGACGGCCTTGCGCGGCGAGCGCCGTTTGAGCACGTTACACCGTGACGAGGTCTGTGGGCGCAACGATGTGGAAGCTGACGATTGAGGACGACCAAGCGAGCAAGACGGTCGTTCACCTCGTCCGCGACGATTACAC
>JBDTYJ010000499.1:0-2747 GCA_040005755.1 Pseudomonadota bacterium | reverse complement strand
GAGCGTCGTCGGTGGCTCCAAGAACAGGTGGAAAGCCACGATATTGATGATCACCGGTGCCAGCACCGCCAGGGCAAGCGGAACGTACCGGTTACCGAGCAGCAGTGCGCCTGCCAGCACCTCAGTCGCCTTGAGCAGGGGGAAGAAGTAGCCGGTGGCCATCATGGCGCCGGCGAAGGCGCCTGCCGCTGGCGGCGGAGCGGGCTGCGGGATGAAATGCAGGAACCCGTTCAGGCCGAAAACGAAGAAGGTGAGGCCGAGCAGGACTCGGGCGACGGATGGCAGCTTGCTGGTGATGTTGGTCATGATGATCTGTTCCTCGTAGAAGAGGATGTAACTGTTGCTCAGGGAAGCGGTAGTCCTGGCAAGTGCAACGGATAGTTGTCAAAATAGCAACAATGGACCTAAACCACGTGGCGGTGTTTGCGCGCGTCGTCGAATTGGAGAGCTTTACGGCCGCTGCGAACCAGCTGGGGCTGCCCAAGTCCTCCGTAAGCCGCACGGTGACGCGTTTAGAAGAAGAGCTGGGAGTGCGTTTGCTGCAACGCACGACGCGCCAGCTGCACCTGACCGAGGCAGGCCACGCTTATTACGAACGCGCACGCCTCGCGCTCGGCGGCTTGGAGGAAGCGGCGGCTGCGGTGAGCAATCTGGGCGCCGAGCCGCGCGGTACGGTGCGCGTCACGGCGCCCACTGATTTCGGTATGCTCGGCTTGGCGGATACGGTCATGCGTTTCATTCGCAAGTATCCGCTCGTGCACATTGATATGGCGCTGACCTCACGCTACGTGGATCTGGTTGCGGAGGGCTTCGATCTCGCGATCCGCGCCGGCAAGCTGCGTGATTCGACGCTGGTTGCTCGTCGCATCGGCACGGATGCGCTTGGGCTCTACGCTTCGGCCGCGTACCTGCGCCGTCGCGGCCGGCCCAAATCATTCGCTGAGCTGGCGGAGCACGAGTGCGTGCTGTTTCACGGCAAGCAGGGCAAGGCTGAGTGGCGGCTCAGCGGGCCCAATGGTGAAGAGCGAGTGACCGTGCGCGGCCCGCTCGCAGTGGATGAGATGTCCTTTGCGCAACAGGCGGTGGCGGCGGGGCTGGGCATCGGACTATTGCCCGCGCTCGGCGTGCGTTTGGCCGCCGCTCGCAAAGCCTTGCCCGCCCCCGTACGCCTGCTCCCCGAGTATGAAAGCGCTAGCGCTAACATCCACATTGTGTCCCCCCCGAGCCGTTTTCAAGCGGCAGCGGTGACCGCCTTCCGTCAGTTTTTGATCGACGAGCTCACTCGTACTTGGGGGTGCGTGACGGCATAAGAAGCAAAGCATGGACCTCTACCGTTGAATGATTCAAACGGCAGCCGGGGCGCAAATCGGCTCGCGCCCAGCGCCTTCGGGTCAGGGTTCGTTGAGCGGCCAGGATTTTTGCGCACGCGGCGCTGTGCTACACCCGCGGTCGTGCCCAGCTTCTCCTGCCAAACGTGCAGCAAAGAGTTCACGGTTCCCGATGCCACGTTGGCGAAGTACCCAGGTTGGCAGCCGAAGGTATGCATGAGCTGCAAGAAGCTGAGCGCGCCTGCGCCGACCACTGCGAGAAAGAAGCCCGCGCGCCCAGCACGCTCCAGTGTTGGCTCACGTGAAGAAAACCTGACCGTGGCCGAAGTTTTGGCCAAGTACGCGGCGGGTCCGCAGGATGGCGTGTTCACGGACGGCGCTGCCGAGCCCAACCCGGGGCCTGGCGGGTGGGGCTGTGTGTACGTTGCCAACAATCAAGTGCTGGACGAGCGCTGGGGTCACGAGCCGCACACCACCAACAATCGCATGGAGCTGAGCGCGCTCATCAACGCGACTGCGTTAGTGCCTCCGGGCACGAAGGCCGTGCTCTACACGGACTCGCAGCTGTGCGTGAGCACGGTGAACGAGTGGGCCAAAAGCTGGGAAGCGCGCGGCTGGAAGCGTAAGGGCGGGGAGATCAAGAACCTGGAGCTCGTGCAGGAGCTGTATGGGATCTGCAAGCGGCGCCCCGAGCTGGAACTGCGTTGGATTGCCGCGCATTCGGGCAACCGCTGGAATGAATACGCCGACGCGCTAGCGACCGCGTATCGCCGCAAAGTGCGCTGAAAAGCGGCAAAACGAGCTTTGAGGCGCGCCCAGCGCGCTCTGCCCGCTAGCCCCACCCCCTCTCCAAGTTCAGGGTGTGACGACGCGCAGCGAGCCTTCGGGCGCAACGTGGACGGCGACCGGTTTCTCGCCTCGAAATACCAACAGCGCGCCGTCTTCGGAGTACAGGGCGCTGAGCTCACCGGCGTTTGGGCCGTTGAAGTCGGGCGCGTCGAAGGCGATCACGTCTTTGGCGGAGGGCAGCGCGCTCAGCGGCGCGAGGCGGAAGCGCGTTTCGCCCAAGCTCGAGCGCCACATCACGAGCAGCTTGTCGCCGAGCGGTCCCACGGCCCACCACCACTTACTCTCAATGCCAGGAAGCTTGGTTTCGTTGACTTTGCAACCGTTGCTGTCGCAATCCACACGGCCCACGAGCACGCCGCCGTCGATGGCTTGAGCGTAGCCGAGGCTGGCGCCTGTTTTCGTGCACACCAGATCGGATTCGATGCCGCGCTCGAAGGGGATCGTCACGCTGCTCGGTTTTGCCCAAGCGTTGCTTTGAAAAACGCTCACGGTGACTTGGGTTTTACCGTCCCCGCCCGTGGCTTTTGCATTGTGTTGGCCTGCGCGGGGGCCGAACGCGGCCACGGCCAA
>JBDTYJ010000498.1:0-2785 GCA_040005755.1 Pseudomonadota bacterium | reverse complement strand
CGAGTCGCGCGACTGTCCCGGCTCTGAAATCGGAGGCTCTGGTGACTCAGGAACGTGAAAAATCCCCGGTACGAATCAGCTTGCTCGGTTGCGGGACCGTGGGCGGCGGGGTGCTGCGGCTGTTGCAGGAAAACAAAGACTTTTTGAGCCTGCGTGTGGGCGGCGAGATTGAAGTCACGCACGTTTTGGTCAAGAGCCCGAACAAGCCGCGCGTGCCCGAGTGCAAGAAGGAATGGCTAACGACGGATCCGGAGGTGATCCTCGCCGATCCTCGGGTCGACTTGGTCGTGGAAGTGATGGGCGGCGAACATCCGGCGAGCGAGTACATTGAGCGCGCGATCTCCGCCGGGAAGGGCGTGGTCACGGCGAACAAGCTCTTGATCGCCAAGCATGGTCCGCGCTTAGTCGAGCAGGCCATTAAGAATCGCGTCGATCTGGCTTTCGAGGCCTCTGTCGGCGGCGGCATTCCCATCATTCGCACGCTGCGTGAAGCGCTGGCGAGTGACTCGGTCGCTAGCGTGCACGGTATCTTGAACGGCACCTGCAACTACATCCTCACCCGCATGCGCGAGGGCATGGCATACGCCACCGCGCTGCAGCAAGCCCAGGAGCTCGGCTACGCCGAAGCCGATCCCTCGCTGGACGTGGGCGGCCATGATGCCGCACAAAAGCTGGTCGTGATGAGCATGCTGGCCTTCGGGGCCAGCGTGAATGCCGCGGACATCATGGTCGAAGGCATCACCGAGCTCGAAGAGGTGGATCTACAATTTGCGGACCGCTTCGGCTATCGCATCAAGCACTTGGTCGTCGGCTACGACCGCGGCGAGCGGGTGGAGTTGCGTGCGCACCCGGCTTTGGTGCGCAAAAATAGCGTGTTGGCCAACGTAGACGGCGTGCTCAACGGCGTGTTCGTCGAAGGCCGCGCGCTCGGGCCGTGCCTGCTCGTCGGCCGCGGCGCGGGCGACATGCCGACCGCCGTCAGCGTGGTGGCCGACATCGTGGATGTCGCGCGTTCGCGCATTGAGGGCCAGCCGGGCCTCGCCACGCGCGGGATACAGCTCAAGCAACGCGCGGTCATGCCGATCGAGGAGATCGAAACACGCTATTACTTGCGCTTCGCCGTGGGCGACCATCCGGGCGTGCTCGGTCACATTGCTTCCGCCTTGGGCGCGGAGAGCGTCAGTATCGAGCAAATGGTCCAAGAGGGCCGCGCGCTCGAGGCTGAGGATGCAGTGCCTGTGTGCATCATTACCCATCGCTGCCAGGAAGGCGCCGTCCGCCGCGCGGTGAAAGCCATCCAAAACAAAGCGTTTTTGAAGGGCACGCCGCGCATGATCCGCATCGAGGACGTCTGACGGGCACGCTAGTCAGTGGGCGGCCGTACCAGCCGGGCCCTCGCGATGCCGCCGCGCCACTGGGCGTCTTCGACTCTGGCCTGGGTGGGCTGACCGTTGCGCGCGCGCTGCTGCAGGCGTTGCCCAATGAGCGCATCATTTACCTGGGCGACACGGCCCGCGTTCCATACGGAACGCGCTCGGCGCAGACCGTAGTGCGCTACGCGCGTGGCTGCTCGGAGTTACTGCTCGATCGCGGCGTGAAGGGCATCGTGGTGGCGTGCAACACGGTGAGCGCAGTTGCGATCGACATCTTACGCGCGGAATTCGATTTGCCGATCATTGGCGTGATCGAGCCGGGCGCGCGAGCCGCGCTCGCGGCGGTGAACGCGCTCGTCAAATCAAGCGCTAAAACGCCGAAAATCGGCGTGCTCGGCACCACGGGCACGGTCGCCTCGGGTGCCTATCCGCGCGCGGTCGGGCAGCTCTCGACGCGCTATGAAGTGGTTGCGCATGCGGCGCCCCTGCTCGTGCCGCTGACGGAGGAGGGCTGGATCGAGGGCGAGGTGCCGCGTTTGGTCGTGCGGCGTTATGTGGAACCGCTGATCGCGGCGGGGGCGTCGGTGATCGTACTCGGCTGCACGCATTTCCCGCTCTTGAAGAGCATCATCGCGGAGGTGGCACAAGAATTCGCAGGTCACCCGGTGCCCATCGTCGACAGTGCGGAAGCGACCGCGGCAGTTGTGGCCGAATGGATCGCCGATGAGCGCTTGGCGCCGAGCTCGAGCGTGCCCCGGCACGGCGAGCAACTGGAGCTGCTCGTGACCGACCTGCCGGCCAGCTTTTCAACGGTTGCAGGGCGCTTTTTGGGCGCTGACGCGAGCCACGCCACGCAAGTGGACTTGCTCGCGAAGTGACGCGGAGCTCCCGCGTGAATCAGCCGTCGGTCGCGGCGCCTGGCTCGCTCGCGGCCATGTACAAAACGGCCATGCGCACGGCCACGCCCGCTTCGACTTGATTCAAGATCGAGCTTTGCTCGCCGTCGGCAACTTCTTCAGAGATCTCGACGCCGCGATTCATTGGCCCGGGATGCATGACGAGCGCGCCAGGGCTCGCCAACCGAAGGCGCGTCGCGTTCAACCCGAACACGCGCGCGTACTCGCGTAGCGCTGGCAAGAGCGGCGCGCCGAGGCGCTCGCGTTGAATGCGCAGCATCATCACCACGTCGGCCCCTTCCAACGCGGGTTCGAGGCGGTCGTACACGCGGCAGCCGAACGACTCCACTGCGCTGGGCAGCAGCGTGCGGGGGCCGGCCAGAGCGACGTCGGCGCCGAGCATGCGGAGCAAGAGTGCGTTGGAACGTGCCACGCGGCTGTGCGTGATATCGCCGCAGATGGCGACCTTCATGCCGCGCAGATCACGCCCTTTGCGGGAGCGAATCGTGAATGCGT
>JBDTYJ010000497.1:0-2790 GCA_040005755.1 Pseudomonadota bacterium | reverse complement strand
CGCGGCCCGATGATCATCCTGAGCCGCAGCCAACCGAACCTGGTCGAGAAGCTGTTCGAAGCTGAGGTGCCCGAAATTTACGAGGGAATCGTTAAGATTGTGGGTGTGGCTCGGGAGCCCGGCTCGCGCAGCAAGATCGCCGTCACGACCCGTGATTCGGACGTGGATCCGGTCGGCGCTTGCGTCGGTATCAAGGGCTCGCGCGTGCAGGCGGTCGTCCAGGAGCTGCGCGGCGAGAAGATCGACATCGTGCCGTTCGACCGTGACCCGGCCCGTTACATCATCAACGCCATCCAGCCGGCCGAAGTGAACAAGGTTATCGTCGACGAAGCCGACCACCGCATGGAACTCGTCGTTCCGGACGAGAAGCTGTCGCTCGCCATCGGCCGCAAGGGCCAAAACGTGCGGCTTGCCTCGCAGCTTACGGGCTGGAAGCTCGACATCATCAGCGAGAGCAAGTTCAAGCAGATGGAGGACGAAGCCCTGGTCGTGCTCAAGGAAATCGACGACGTGGACGAGGAGCTCGCCAAGGCGATGTACCGCCTGGGCTTCCGCGCCTTGGAAGAGATCGCCGAAGCGGCCACCGAGGAGCTCGTCACCATCGAGGGCGTTACCTCCGAGGAGCGCGCGCAAGAGCTCAAGCTCGCGGCCGAGCGCACCATGGAGCGCTTGCGTCGGGATCGCATTCATCGCGCGTCTTCCCAGGTGGAGCCGCTTTCCGAGCGCGACAAACTGCGCTTCGTCCCAGGCGTGGGCACCCGCACGGTGCAACTCCTCGAAGAAGCCGGCTATCGCACGGTCCAGGATCTGGCCCGTGAAGATGCCGACCGTCTGGCCATTCGTACCGGCTTGGGCATCAAGAAAGCGCGGCAAATTCAGGTCGGCGCCAGCTACTTCCTCAGCACGGAGGCTCGTGAGATCGAAGAGGCGCGGCGCCATGCCACGGCCGCAGCCGCAGCCGCAGCCGCAGCCGCTCAACCTGCCACCTCGGGAGAAGTCTGAAAGGCGTGAAAGGCGAGATGCTCCGTACCTGTGCTGGCTGTCGAGAGGTTACAGACGCTCGTGTTGAGAGTCTGGATCGCCTCGTGCGTGTCGTGCTTGGCCCTTCGGGCGAAGCCGTCCCGGATTTGTCCGGCAGTGGGTTCGGGCGCGGCGCGTGGGTTCACCCACGTGAAGCGTGTATCGCCAAAGCCTTACCTCGAGGGTTCTCCAAGAGCATGAAGGGCACGGTGACCACCAGTGTCGCCGAGTTCGTTTCCGCGCTCCGCGCACAGGCCGAACGGCGAGCTTACTCGCTGATTGGCTCGGCGTTTCGAGCGCGCAAAGCCGCGGCGGGTTCTACCGCCGTGCGCGATGCCTTCGCAGCCGGGCAGGTTTTGCTCGTGCTGGTTGCTACTGACGCCCGCGCTGCCGCCGAAACCCCCTGGGTGGACGCACTGGTGGCCAGCGGGAAAGCACGCGCCTTCGGCTCGAAAGAGCTGCTCGGCCGCGTGATCGGACGCCCGGACACGGGCGTCATCGCGATCTTAGATGACGGAATTACTACTGCGCTCATGCACACGCTGAATGTTGCAGAGCTCAGGCCGGTGAGCGCTCCTCAGTTGAGCGCCACCAGCCTGGTGTCGGAGGTTGGATGAGCATCAAGCTGCGTGTTTATGAAGTGGCTAAAGATTTGGGCATGGAGAACAAGGCGCTCGTGGCCTTGCTTCAGGCCGCCGGCGTGCCGGACGTGAAGAATCACATGAGCGCGGTCTCGCCCGAGGGGGTTGAGCGCGTCAAGCGACACCTGGAAAAGCAAAGGCAGCCGACCGTCGTGGAAGAGCGCATTCGTCCTACCGTCGTGAAGCGTCGCGCCGTTGCGCGCGAGGCATCCGCTCCCACACACGCGGCTCCGCCCGCGCCCGCCCCCGTGCTGCGGGAGGAAACGCCGCATCGCGCTGCGCCGCGCGCGCATCAAGAGGAGCCTGCACGCCCGACTCCCACGGTTCGGGAGCCCGAGCCGCCGCCGGTCGCTCAGGCGCGCGAGCCTCAGGTCGAAGCGCCGCCGCCGGCACCGCCCGTAGTCGTCGAGGCACCACGGGTGGAAGCGCCGCGCGTGGAAGCACCGGGCGCGGACGCACCGCGTGTCGAGCCACCGCGGGGCGAAGCGCGTCCGGAAGCGGCGGCGCCCGTCGTCGCTACTCCGCCTGCACCACCAGCACCGGTTCAGGCACGCGAACCAGAGCCCGCGCCTGCGCCGGTGGCCGCAGCTCCGGCTCCTGAGGCTCCGCGCGCAGCGGCTGCGCCGCCTCCAGCTGCACCGCCTCCGCCGCCACCCGCGCCCGTGGCCGTCGCCACATCCGCGCCGGTGCCGCGGCCTTCGACCGCGCCGAAAACGGGGATCGATGTTTGGGAGGGCCGCCCCGGCGTGCCCATGCCGCCTCAGGTTCCGCGCGGCCCGATGCCGCGGCGCGTGCAATACGACGCGAAAGCGCCTGGCGCCGTGCAGGGCCGCCCGCGGCCCGGTGGGCCGCCGCAAATGGGCGGGAACCGCGGTCCGGCCGGTCGCGGCGGCATGCGCCCTCGTGGCATCGGCTCGATGCCTAAGGGCAAAATCAGCGGCGCCGTCGTCACGCAGGAGCGTTCCGCGCACAAGAAGATTGTGCGCATCGAGGAATCGATCGGGCTGCAGGGCCTGGCCGCGAAGATCGGCGCGAAAGCGACCGAGGTCTTGATGAAGCTCATGCGGCTCGGCATGACCGGCGTGAACATCAACAGCACGCTCGACGCCGAAACGGCGAAGATCGTCGC
>JBDTYJ010000496.1:0-2809 GCA_040005755.1 Pseudomonadota bacterium | reverse complement strand
GAGCTCGAGCGGCGTTACCAGCAGGAGGGCTTCAGCCTGCTCTGGTTCGGCGTCTCGATCGCGATCATGGCCGTCATCACCGCTGCGCTGGTCATGGGTCTGCCCATGGTGGTGCCCGCGTTCGATTTCGAAGGCTCCGCCGGGATGCGCATCTCGATCCCGGTTTGGTTCCTCGGCGGAATGTTGATCGGGCTGATCTCGCCCGGAAAGACCTTCATTGAGCCGATGGTGGCCGTGTTCTTAGTGGCCATCCCGACTGCGTTCTTGCTGTACGTGAACCAGACCGTGAAAACGATGCCGGCTTTCATGTACGTGCTGTATGCGGCGCTGGGCGTGCTCTTCACGCTGATTGGCGCGTATATCGGCGAGCGCATTCAGATGGGTCCCCCTCCGAAAGCCGCGGACTGAGCCGCTCTTCGCTCTTTTTTCTGTCGCTGCTCGCGTTACTGAGTGGCTGCTCGTTCGGCCCGTCCGCGAGTGAAAAAGGCGAAGCAGGCACGCTGTGTCGCGCACTGGACGTGCTGCGTGACGCGCCCAACGCGCAGAAGCCTCTTCTGTTCCAGGCGTTGCAGAACGCGCCCTGCGCGAGTCCGGATTTGTGCGCGTTGAAGCAGCTGTGCGCGCAAGGCTACGAGCAGCACCTGCGCGGCCTGAGCGAAACTGCGCGCGCCAAATCCTTGCTTGCCGCCGGCAACCAAGACAGCGAAGCCGCACTAGCGCTGGACTCAGCACAGCGTGCCCTCAAACAGGCCGCGCCGCTGCTCGGGCGCTGCGCGGACGAGGAAGGCGCAGCGCAGCGCAAGTACAAGCCGTAACGTGTTCGAGCGGCGGACCTACGCGTAGCGTGGCCCAGGATGGAGCACGCCGCTGAGTGGCGGGCCCTTCAAAATCCGAAAACGAGGTTGGAACTCACACCTCGTTTTCGGATTTTTTTTGATGGTCACGCGGCTCACCTTCGACGGCGTAGCCTTCGGCGTCTCGTGACGGCCGCTCTGCTGCGGGAAGCGAGGCGCTCACTGAGCTGCGTTGCTGGCTCGTGAGCGCCCCCTTCTTTTTCAGGCTCAGTGCGGGGTCGCGACGGACGCCGCGGGGGGCGTCGCGGCTTTGACGGCCGTGGGTGCTGTCGCGGCTTTGACGGCCGCAGAGGCAGAGCCCGCTGGTGCGCCGGAAGCCGCTGGCGCGCCGGACGCACTCGGTTGCGCGCTGCCAACTGCATCTGGAGCGCCCTTCTTGCTCCACGTGATGCGACCGAAGCGCGGGGCGCGGTGGAAATTGCCCTGGCCCAAAATCGGTGACCAGGCGACGCCGCCGTTGTTCTTCATCGCGTAGAAGTTCACGCGCCAGGTAGATCCGAGCTCCGGGGGCAGCTTCTTGGCCTTGCTGAAGGATTTCCAGGGAATAAACGCTTCCACGGTGTAGCCGCGATCTTCATCGTTGCTCTTGTCGACTGTGCCGTCCAGCGTAACGGCGCTCTTCAGATTCGCGGACCACTCTTGGTGACCGAACGGACCGTTGGGCTCCACCTTCGGCTGATTGTAATCGTCGAACTGGGAGTCGAACACCAGGTTCTGCGGGTTGATCTGGATCTCGTAGTAGTCCTTGTTGTCGCCGTCGCCCTCGGGGTCGACCATCATTTCGACCGTGTCCTTGGTCCACAGTTGCGGGTCTTTGTCGGTCTTCTTGAAGCCGCCAATGATGTCCGTGTCCGCGACGGAGAAGCCGACGTAAATGCCGTCGTCGTTCCAGAGCACTTTCACGTCGCCGTTCACCGGACCCTTGGAGGCTTGGCCGGTGCCCGCATCCACCAGCGGGCCTGTGGTGGGCGCCGTCGCCCACGCCGGCTCGTCCAGCTTTCCATCCAGCTTGATTTTGACCGAGGAATCCAGCTTATCCACGCGTAGGGTCGGGAGGTGCCCGCCCTGTAGGCCCGGTTTGCCGCTCAACGGCAGGGTGCCAATGATTGCGCGGTTCGCCGTATCGTGTGGCCCGGACACGACCTTCATGCGCTCGTGCGAGCGCCATACGCCGGTCATGATTTGCAGCGTGTCCGATTTCACCTTGTTCGGGATCTTGAACACCTGCTCGTCGACATAAACTTTGCCCACTTCCCAATCACCGGGCGGTAGGGACTGCGAGCCGTCGCGGATTTCACGCAACGGGCCGATGTTGTCGATGTTGGTCACGCGCTGACCGCTGCCGTCCATGATGTGCGTGAACATTTTCCAACCGGGCTCGAGCTTCCTCTGCACAGCCCAGTAGGTCGTGACTTTCACTTTGTCGCCGGGCTTTGCCGGGCTGGGCGCCTGGATAGTCGAGCCCAAAATGGTCACGCTGTTGTCGAGGTTGATGTCCAGCTTGGTGCCCATGTCCGCGGGCGGGGCATCGAGAATGAACTCCTTCAGGCGCTCGGCGGCCTTCTTGGCGTCATGGGGCGCGGCGACCTCAGCCGGCTCCTTGTCTTTCTCTTTCTCTTTGTCTTTGGAGGGGCTGCCGACGCACGCGGTCAGCAGCGAAAAGGTGGACAGTGCCCATATCGTACGCGAAGTCATTTCTTACCCTTGCTCTTCTTGCGCGCATCACGTTCTCGTTTGCGCGAATTCTTGCGTGCGTTCTTCTCCCCCTTGGACAAGACCCGCATTTTGGGGGCCGCAGCTTCTGCGAAGCCCGGCATCCCCGGAAAACCCATACCCGGCATGCCGGGCATACCACCGAGGCCGGGCATGCCGCCGCCCATGCCGCCCATATTCTGCATCATGTCCTGCATTTTGCCGCTCTTCATGGCGCGCCGCATGTTGCGCGCCATGTTGAG
>JBDTYJ010000495.1:0-2816 GCA_040005755.1 Pseudomonadota bacterium | reverse complement strand
AAGAGCGCTTCGTGTTCGGCCAAGTACAGCGCTATTCGCCCGTCGTGGCTGCCCAATGGCTCGACTCCGGCCCACACCACTTCACCGCTGCCGCAAAGCGCGTCCAGATCGCGGGGCACCATTCCGCGCACACGGGCTGGTAGAATGTCCCCGAGCAGCGCGGAAGCGGGTAAGGGGCATCCCTCGAGTTGTCCCACCGCATCCAGAAGAGCGGCATCGCCTCGACGCGGATGGGTCGTGCCCTGGTACTCCACGAGAAAACGACACAGCACGACCGGTTCGACGGGCTCGACTTCACGGCGCAGGTGCGCGAGCGAACGCTGACGCAAGGTGCGAAGCACCTCGGCGTCACACAACTCTTCACTCTGCCCACCGGCCAAAAAAGCACCGGACACCAGCCGCCCGCTCTGGCGGAGCCGCGTCACGACCTCCGCGGTGCTTTGCGATGAGAGGCCATAGCGTGTGATTAACGCTCCCTCGGGGAACGGCCCATGGTTGCGCGCGTAACGGCTGATGATCTGGCTCAACGCGTCGGGCACGGGCTCTAGGAACGCGTTCGGGATGCCGGGCGCCGGCACGATGCCCAGTGCATCGCGATAGCGTCCGGCGTCTTCCGCCGCCAGATACCGGGTTTCACGCTGGATGCGCACCTGATAGACGCGGTGTTCGCGCTGCAGTCGCGAGATCCATTGCTCCGCTTCGGCGGCGCTCGTGGCCCGCTCACCAAGCTCGGCCAGCGTCAGGTCCCCGAGCCCGCGCAGCACGTCGCATAGGCCATCTGCGTCTTTTGCAGGGTAGGCGAGGCGCTGCAAGAAACGCTCGTGGTCCGCGATGATTTCGGGATCGAGCAAGCTGCGCAACTCGGTCTCGCCCAGCAACTCGCGCAGTCGCTCGTGGTCGATGGTCAGGGCTTGCGCGCGCCGCTCCGCGAGCGGTGCATCACCCTCGTACACGAAATTCGCTACGAAATTAAACAACAACGAAGCTGCAAACGGCGACGGCGCCACGGTGTCGATGGTGCGCACACGCACGCGCCTTTTTTCGACGTCCGTGAGCAACGCGACCAAGCCGGGTAAGTCGAACACGTCGCGTAGGCACTCGCGATAGGTCTCGAGCACGATCGGGAATGAGGGATGGCGGGCGGCAACCGCGAGCAAATCAGCTGCGCGTTTGCGCTGCGCCCAGAGCGGTTGGCGGCGCGTGGGGTGACGGCGCGGCAGAAGCAAGGCGCGAGCCGCCGCCTCGCGAAAACGTGCCGCAAACAGCGACGTTCCTTCCAAAGCGTGGCTGACCCGGCTTTCTACGTCAGCCGCCGGCGGTAAGAACCATTCGCTCGGCGGAGGGTCGTCGGAGGCCGGAATGCGGAAAACCATGCCGTCGTCCGACCACACGCTATCGACATCCCCCACGCGCCGGGTGCGAAGGAAGGCCGTTACTGCGGTGGCCCAGGGCGCGTGCACGCGCGAACCAAACGGCGTTAGCACGCATACGCGATGATCGCCCACCTCGTCCAAAAAACGCTCAATGATGATCATGCGATCGCTCGGCACGTCGCCAGCCGCTGTCAGCTGCTCGTGTACGTACTCGGTGAGCGCGCGGGCGGACGCGGCATCCAAGTGGTGCCGTTCGCGCAAGAGTGCTTCCGCTTCCGGACGCTCGGTCTGTGAGAGAGTGCGGGTCAGCGCGCCCACCGCTTTGCCAAACTCGACTGGTCGTCCGGGGCGATCGCCGTGCCAAAACGGCATTTTTCCAGGTTCACCTGCAGCCGGAGTGACCAGCACGCGGTCGTGCGTGATCTGCTCGGCTCGCCAGGAGCTCGCGCCCAGCAGAAACACCTCGCCCTCACGGAGCTCGAAAACCATTTCCTCGTCGAGCTCCCCAACGCGCCGCCCGCCTTTGGGGCCTTCTTCACCGGCCAGGAATACTCCGTACAGACCGCGGTCCGGGATCGTGCCGGCGTTGGTGACGGCGAGGCGCAGGGCGAACGAGCGGGCACGCACGTTGCCGCTCACGCGATCCCAGACCAGGCGCGGGCGTAGATCCGGAAACTCATCGCTCGGATAGCGACCCGAAAGCATGTCCAGCACGCCGTCGAAGGCCGAACGGGGCAACTCGGCGAACGGCGCGGCTTGCCGCACCGCGCGGTACAAGGCATCGACGTCGTAAGGCTGCACGGCGCACATTGCGACTAGTTGCTGCGCCAGCACATCAAGCGGATTTCTCGGATAAAACGTGGCCTCGACGTCGCCCTGGAGCATGGCGCGGGTGGCCGCGGCGGTGGCCAGTAGGTCGCTTTTGTGTTTGGGCAAGATCACGCCTTGCGGCGTGCCGCCCACGTGGTGGTGCGCGCGACCGATGCGCTGCAAGCCGGAAGCGATGGACGGCGGCGCCTCGATTTGCACGACTAGGTCGACCGCACCAATGTCGAGCCCGAGCTCGAGCGAAGACGTTGCCACGATGGCGGGTAATAGGCCGGCTTTTAAGCGTTCTTCGATCACCTGTCGCTTTTCACGGGCGACCGAGCCGTGATGTGCGAGCGCGATTTCCTCACCGGCGAGATCATTGAGCGCGGAGGCTAAGCGCTCAGCAAGCCGACGGCTGTTGACGAAGATCATGGTGGTGCGATGCGCTCGAACGAGCGCCACCAGGCGTTCGTGCACCGCTGGCCACACGGAGCGCCCGCCGGCAGGCCCACGCGCCGCCGGTCCGGAAACGACATCGCGCAGCCGTTCGGCTTCGTGCGTCTCCGGCTCGGTGACGGGCTCGGGCATCTCGACGCTCAGTTCGAGATGCTTTTTCTGGGCCGCGTCGATGAT
>JBDTYJ010000494.1:0-2823 GCA_040005755.1 Pseudomonadota bacterium | reverse complement strand
ACGGTGAGCCGATAGTCCTCCGCGTAGCGCACGGTGTACGCCCAGCGAAAATCCCAGGACTCGTAAGTGGCGGTCACCGTGAACACGTTGTCCATTGCGTTCACGGTGGTGAGCTGTTCCGTGCGCGTCCAAGCTTTCAGCACGCTTTCATAGTCTGAAGCCACGTACTCGCGCGGGCCTTCGTCCAGACCCACGGTGGTGGTGCGGCAAGCAGGCAAGAGTGACGCGCCCAGCACGGCCAACGCGACGACTCCAACCGAAGCGAATTTCGTGGCACGCACGGACTGAAGGGTAGTGCAGTGCACGAGGCTTGAGGTGAAATATTTCGCCGGTGACTTGGGCCTCCTCCCTTACCGCCGCAAGCGTGCCCGCGCTTGTGCCCCAATCCGGGACCGCGGGAGAAACGCTGCAACGCCGTGGTACGCTCGGCTCGCGTGCGCGCTTGGACCTTATTTTGCGTGATATTGTGCTTGCTCATGCCTCGAGCTGCGCAGGCGGATTGGGCTCATGTGCACGCCCGCGGGGAGCTCGCTTGGGGAGGCGATCTACAAGGCGGGGAGCCGTATGTTTACGAGAGCCCGACGCAGCCCGGCGTCATCGTTGGTTTCGAAGTCGAGATCGCCCAAGCACTCGCCCGCGATCTGGGGTTGCGCGCCAAATTTCATCAGAATGATTGGTCGAACCTGATCCCGTCGCTCGAGCGAGGTGATTTCGACATCATCCTGAACGGGCTGGAGGACACCCCGGCGCGCCGCGCGCGACTGCGCTTGAGCCGTCCGTACTTCGTCTACGGTGAGACTTTGACTGTGCGTCAGGGCTCCGCGCTGCGGAGCATGTCCGATTTGAACGGCCATCGCATCGGCACGCTCAATCAAACCGTTGCCCAGCAGCTCCTGAGCGCAAATCAGGCGGAAGTCGTGTTGTACGAAGGACAACAAGAGCCGTACTTGGATTTGTCCCACGGTCGCATCGAAGGCGTGCTCCTCGATCACGTGATCGCCGATCGCTATGGTTGCAAGCTGCCGGGTTTGCGCTGTTTGGAGCAGGATTTGGCTCGTGGCAGCTACGTCATCGGCATCCGGCCGCAGGAAGCTGAGCTTGCCGCGCGCGTGGACGCGGCGCTGTCGCGGCTCATCGAAAGGGGTGAGCTGCGCGCCATTCTGGAACATTGGCAGCTGTGGGACTCACGCCAGGATGAACTCGACGTTCGTGGCAAACCAGCCTCAGCGGCGGCGCAGGGGTCAGCCGCGCAACGCGCTACGGCGCTGGCGGCGAACGGGGCTGCGCGCCAGCTGAGCGCGGCGCAGCTGGGCTTATTCTTCCAGGGCGCGTTGCTCACGATATTGATCTCGGTGTGTGCGTTCGGCTTCGCGCTCCCCCTGGGCATTCTGCTCGCGGTGGTACGCCTGCACGCCGGGCCGGTCGCGCGCTTTTGTGCGACCGCCTACGTGGAGGTCTTTCGCGGTACGCCGGTGCTGCTGCAGCTGTACGTGCTGTATTATGGGCTGTCGTCAGTGGTTCGGCTGGGTCCCATCGTGGCCGCGATCTTGGGTCTGGGCATGAATTACGCCGCGTACGAGGCGGAGGTGCATCGCGGGGCGCTGGGCGCGTTGCCGCGCGGCCAGGCCGAAGCCGCGAGCTCGCTCGGCTTGTCGCGCTTGCAGGTGCTCTGGCACGTGCTCTTGCCGCAGTCCGTGCGCATTGCGCTGCCGGCGCTTACCAACGACTTCGTCGCGCTGCTCAAGGACTCTTCTTTGGTGAGCGTGATCACGGTGGTTGAGCTCACGAAGCGCATGACCATCGTAGCGGTCGAAGCGCGGGATTGGGTGGTGCCAGGGCTCTTGTGCGCGAGCCTGTACTTCGCGATGAGCTTTCCCCTGTCACGGTTGTCGTTGTGGCTCGAGCGCAGGTACCAGGGCGCATGATCCGCATCACTGGCTTGCACAAATCCTTCGCCGGCACGCCTGTGTTGGCCGGTGTTGACGCGAGCGTAGCAGACGGAAAAATCGTCGCGCTGCTTGGTGCTTCTGGGTCTGGCAAGAGCACCCTCTTGCGCTGCTTGAACGGTCTAGAAACATTCGATGCCGGGAGCGTGGAGATTGACGGTTTCAAGCTCGAGCCGGGCAGCCATGAGCCACGCCTATTGCAAGCGCTGCGGGGCAAAGTGGGCATGGTATTTCAGGAATTTCACCTGTTTTCACACCTGAGCGTGCTGGACAACGTCACGCTCGCCCAGCGCGTTGTGCGCCGCACGCCACGCGCGGAGGCTGAAGCACGAGCGCGGACACTGCTCGCTCAGGTAGGCTTGGCCGAGCGCGCTGACGCCATGCCGCGTCAGCTATCCGGGGGGCAAAAGCAGCGCGTTGCCATTGCGCGCGCGCTCGCGCAAGGCGTGCGTGTGTTGCTCTTGGACGAACCGACCAGCGCGCTCGATCCGGACCTGCGCGAAGAGGTGCGTGAGGTGTTGCGCCGCGTGGCGCGCGGCGCGCACGACTCGGGGGGCGCAGGGCTGACGGTTTTGCTCGTAACGCACGAGCATGCCTTGGCGCACGAGCTGGCGGACGAAATTTGGACGCTTGCCGCGGGCCAAATTGTGTCGAAGCGCGAACCCACCAAAAATTAATTACCGCGGAATGTCACGACGGTGATCAGCGCCAAGAGCAGCATCAAGCCGAAGGCGTGGATGTTCGCTTCGACACGCGCGTTCGGCTTGCGGCGCGTGACTGCTTCATAGGAGAGAAAGGCCAAGCGACCGCCGTCCAACGCCGGGAAGGGCAGCAGGTTGAAGCCGCCCAGGTACGCGCTGAGCGAGGCCAGGAACCA
>JBDTYJ010000493.1:0-2841 GCA_040005755.1 Pseudomonadota bacterium | reverse complement strand
AAGAGAAGATCGCGCTGTTCTCCAATGTCGCGGTCGGCAGCGTGATCTCGGCGGTGGATGTTTCGTGCATTTATGAGTTACCGCTCGTGCTGCATGCCGAAGGCCTGGATGCGCAGATCGCCGAGCGCCTCAATATTTGGTCGCGCCAACCGGACCTTACCCATTGGATCCGCACCGTGGAGCGCTTCAAGAAGCCCGCCAACGGCAGCGTGCGCATCGGCGTGGTCGGCAAGTACGTGCATCTCAAGGACAGTTACAAGTCCTTGAATGAGGCGCTGGTTCACGGTGGCCTGGCCAACGACATCGGCGTGTCGCTCGAATACATTGATTCCGAGCAGATTGAGCGCGGCAGCGCGCCAGCTTTGCTCGCCGGTTTAGATGCCATTTTGGTGCCCGGAGGCTTCGGCGACCGCGGTATCGAGGGCAAAATTTCGGCCATTCGCTTCGCGCGTGAGCAGGGCGTGCCGTTCTTCGGCATTTGCCTCGGCATGCAGCTGGCGGTGATCGAATTTGCGCGCAACGTGTGCGGCCTGAAAGGCGTGAGCTCCACGGAGTTTCAGAAGGACTGCGCGAACCCGCTGATCGACTTGATGCCGGATCAACGCGGCGTGAAGGACAAGGGTGGCACCATGCGCCTCGGCGCATACCCCTGCACCCTCAAGCCCGGCTCCCACGCGCTGGACCTGTACAAGAAGGAAGAGATTTCCGAGCGCCATCGGCATCGCTTCGAGTTCAACAACGATTACCGGGAGCAGCTCACGCGCGCCGGTCTCGTTCTGAGCGGCACGAGCCCCGATGATCGCTTGGTCGAAATCGTCGAGTTGCCGGAGCACCGCTTCTTTCTCGGCTGTCAGTTCCATCCCGAGTTCAAGAGCCGGCCGCTGCTCGCCCACCCGCTGTTCCAGGGCTTCGTCGCCGCGGCGAAACAGCGCCGGGATGAGATCGCAGCATCCGCGCGCACTGAAGCCGCGCAAACCGAGTCATCCTCAACCGTCAATTGACGCGTGGTCGGATTTTCCGGCGCGGACACGAGCACTTTAGGGGAGACCAGCGCTGATCATGCAAGGCTGTAAGCGGTGGGTTCCTGCGCTGCTGCTGCTGGCTTCGTGTGGCCCGCAGCCGCCGGTGCGCACCGCTTTGCAGGGGGATCTTGCTTCACTCAAGCGGGATATCCAGATCGCACAGCAAAGCAATCGGCTGGATCATCACCTGGCGGTGAAACTTGCGGAGGCCGTGGGCGAGCGTGAAGTGGCTTCGGCAGAGGGCAAATACGGCGCCTTGCGCGTGCGCACCTTGCGCAGCTGCGCATTGCCGTTACGGAGCGCGATGGAAAAGCGCGCCAACGCCGCGGATGACGTCGCCGCGGAGCTGACGCTCATTTTGCTCGAGAGCCACGCGCTGGAGCGAAGCGCACTCGTGAATCGCTATGCAGGCTCGGATAGCGCGGGCTTTCGCGCGGTGGCGGCGCGCGCCGCGGTGCGCGGCATCGACACCGACCTGCGCAAACGCTTCTTTACTGATCCGGACCAGCGCGTCCGGCGCGCGGCGTTCGGCGCGGCCTACGAAGCGAAAGATCCGGGCGAGCTCGAGGCGCTGCTGGAGGCTGCGCGCGTGGATCCGGATGGCCAGGCGCAAACCCTGGCGGCTCGCGCGGCGGGCGCCATTGGCGGTGAACGCGCCGTGCTCGGGCTCAAGGATTTGTGGGCCCAAGGCGACGATGCGCGGAAGATAGCCATCGTGGACGCTTGGACGGAGCGCGCTTCCTTCGTGGCAGGGGGCGAGCGCGAGCTTTCAGTCGCGCAGGACAGCGGCGGAGTAGCGGCGGTCAGCGCGGCGTATGCGCTCGTGCGCGCGGGAGGTGCTGAGGCAGGGCCAGCGGGCGCCCACCTCAGGCACGCCATCCTGGAAGGCACGGACGACGAGAAGCGCCTGGCCCTGAACGTGACACCATTCGGCGGCGATAATGAAGCCGCTATCGTAGAGGCTTCGAAAAAAGCCAGCGCTGAGTTGCGCGTGGTGGCGCTTGCTCGGCTCAGCGCGGTACCCGAACGCCGCCGTGAGTCGCTGAGCGCGCTGCGTGAGTTGGCCAATGCTTCTGCGAACTCGGAAGCGGAGTTGCGCACGCGCGCTGCCGCCCAGACAGCGCTCGCGCAAGCCGGCGATGCGAGTGTGAGCAGCGCGCTCGTGAAGGATTTGCACAGCCCGGACCTGCAAACGCGCTGGCACGCGGCGCACGCGCTGGCCGTCCTCGGTGACTACTCGCCTGCGGCGACTGCGCTCGCAGACGACGACGCGAGCCTACGCACCGACGTTGCGTGCACGATCCTCGCCCGCGAAAACGCATCGCGCTGAGCATTCGGCCGTATCGTTACGTTGCCGGTCCGGCTCGTTCGAGTGTTCGAGTGTGGTGAAGAGTGGGTTCAAGCGGAATAGCGAGTTGCCAATTCCCGTAACCGCTTACTCCGTATCGTAAATTCGGAGCCTCTGAGCCTGTCAATTCGGTGGCGCTTCGAGATCGCATGAAATGGACGCGCTGGGCTCCCGGCCGCCTGACTCTGATTTCGAGTGCCAGGTTTCAGGCTGAATTCGCCTACAAATCCGCTTCGCGGAAGCTCACGAGTCCTATCGTGTTGAACGTTCTTGCTGAGTAGAACTGAAAAGCGACGCGGGGAAGATTGATGGCTCTTGAGCGTACACGGGCAAGTATGAGATGGTGTGCGTTAAACTTTGGAGGTCAATCATGGGTTTGTTCAATGGGTCGGGGCGCGTAGGTTGGACTGCTTTCGGGGCGTTGCTAGTCGCGGTGGGTGTGGCGGGCTGTGGCGGCGGCGATGACAAGCC
>JBDTYJ010000492.1:0-2884 GCA_040005755.1 Pseudomonadota bacterium | reverse complement strand
GGCGGTGGACGTAGAGCGCTAGGTTAGGTCGCGCCAGAGACCCGCGCTAAGGAAGCATTTCGGGTGGCGGGCCCGGCGGTAGCGCAACTCGCTGAAAAATGCCGTACTTGTACTGGGGGCGGTTGATGATCGGCCGGTACAAGTCACGCTCGTACTTGGACCAAACGGCCTGAGTGACCGCTCCCAAATGGATCTTGAGCACGAAGTCAGGCAGCTGGTCTGGCCTGCCGAAGGTGGCGTCCATCAGTCGCGCCATGTAATGCGCTTCCAACCCCCAATAGACCCAAGGCGTGAACGTGCGCGGCCGGAGACGCGTCGACAAATAACCGGTCGCAAAGTCATCGAAAACGGTCAGCGTCTTGCCTTTGCCCTCCAGGCTCTTCAGGTCCTCGTCGATCAATTTTAGGAATGCCGCTTCGGAGGCGGTAGCAATTGCGCCCTGAAATGGGCCGACGCTAACGGGTGTGTTGTGCGTGGCGAAAGTCGTGTCCGCGTCGTACAGAGCGCTGAACAGGCTGTCCAGCTGTGCGCCAAAAAGCAGACAGTAAGCAGTGAGGCCGACCACCAAGAGTCCCAGGCGGCCGCGCGGCTCACGCCGTGCCAGCTGCTGGAGCAAGGCCACGAAGCTAGCGACGCCGGCCACGGTCGCGCCCAGTGAGCCAAGCGACATTGCCCAGTAGCCATTGGAGCTGGTGACCACCACATCCAGCATTTCCAAGAAGGAGGGGAACCAGACCAGGGCCAGCAGGAAGTGCCCGTCGCGCCATTGCCTGTTCAGTAACACGCACAGGGGCGCCAACAAGAGCAGCGCCATCTGCCACAGCGAGACCGGCGTGTTGCCGGTGAGCCACGCCAAATCATAAAGGCGGTGCGCAACGTAGGCAAACACCGGAGCCAATAGCCACGCCGTGCGCGGCAGTAACCAGCAGGTGATGGGCAATAGTGCACACAGACCGCCCACTTCGAGGCTGATTTTGCGCCAATGCACGGGGAACACGGCGACGTTGACGACATTCAGTTTGCCGAACGAGCTCGTTGTCGCGATGCCCGCGCTTTGCATGTAGGCGAGCATGCGGTGCAGCCCCGATAGGCCAAGCCAGAGCGCGATTGGACCCATCACGACCACGCCGACGGCCGCGCCGGCGGCGAGCCCGAACAGGCTGCTTCGCAGCGCAGCGCGCGGAGCTCGCCAATACAGCCAGCCCAGCACCACCAGTTCATACACTGGCACGACGGGCGTCAGCCCAGGGTAGGCGAACGCGGCTGACAAGAAGAACAAGCAACCCGCGAACAAGAACGGACCGGGACGCGGCCGCAGTACGCCGGTTGCGCTGCAAACCACACCACAGAAAAAGCCCAGGGCCCCGAACGTGTTGTAGCTGAGCGTGAGCAGGTTTGCGTAAGAAAACGTGACAATGAGCGCACCCGCGGCGCACGCCACGGCCACTCCCATCAGGCGCCTCAGCAATCGAAATGCCAACAACGAGCACACGATGACGTACGCCCAGTACAGGTAACGGTTGAATAGAACGATGCCGTCCGCGGTTTTGTTGATCGCGAGGTAGACCCAGAAAAACGGCACCAGCAGCAGCCCCGCGTTTTGGTGAATGGCTATTTCGTCGAGGTATGGGCGGTTGCCGATCAAAAATTCATAGGACAGCGCGCTATAGTAGGCTTCGTCCGTGTGGTTCACGCCGTACGGCAAGCGCTGGCGCGCGACCAGCACACCAACTAGCCAGCACACGGCCGCTGCCGCGGCCAGCCAATCTCGGCGTAGCCAGGTGAGGACTGCCGCCAACCCCGTGAACGGTTCCCGACGCAGTTGCGCCCATAAGCTTGCCATCAACACGGACCATACTTCGTTGCCGGGCTTTCGGCGCGCCGAAAGTCGCCGCCGAAACTCGCAGATTGCGCCATGAAACACGGGCGCTGTCGAAAAAGCCGTTTGATGCGAGCTCGCCGGCCGGCAGGCAAGGCTCTATTCGGGAAAAAATGCGCTTACGCTCCGGCTGCGAGCTCCACGCCCCGCCCGTGCTTCGATCCCAGCTTCGATACCTTTCAGCTCTCAGCGCGCGGCGAAACTCGAGGTAGTGACGATGGATATGTCGGCCGCGTACGTCAGCGCCGTGCAATCGACGGCGCCGCGAGCGCGACTCGTATTGTACGAGCCCCGGTCAGAGGCCTTCATGCAAGTCGATCCCCAATCGGCTATTTTTCCCGCTGGTTCATGGCACAATTCGTGGGGATACCCGCTGCACCAAGGCCACCGGTCGGGGTTAGCGAGCTTGGCGCGCGCTCTATGGTCAACAGCAGGCCGTCGACCACGCGCTGTGCGCCGGACGCGCCAAGCGCTTGAAACCTTGCGGCGCGTATTTTCGTGCCCCGCCACGGTTGGACGGCGCGGCAACGCCGGCTTGAGCGGGCGTCATTTGTAGCCGATTGCCGCTAAATTGCCGACCGGCGCGGCCAGCTTCAGGCGACCGAGCCCGCTCTTCTGCAAGAGCTCGAGGGCTTGCGGCTTCAACTTGGATGGGAACGGGAACAAGCGTGCCCAGTAATTTATCGGGTAGCTGTTCACGACCGTGTGCACGACGACGCTGGAGAAGCCAGCCCGCTCGAACAGCCGTTTGATGCTCTCCGGTGAGAACAGCTGAAGGTGTTCGATGTCGAAGATCGGCGATTTGAGGCCCATGGCGCGCGCGAGCAGGGCGCGCCGGTTGTGGCAAACGATGAAAAAGGCCCCGCCAGGCTTGAGCAGCTCGAAACTATCCTTAGCCAACGCGAGCGGATCGTACACGTGCTCGATGGTTTGAAAACAGGTGACGAGACGCAAACTGTTCGGGGTGAAGTCAGCCGCGCGAAAGGGTGAATGACGGATCAGACC
>JBDTYJ010000491.1:0-2914 GCA_040005755.1 Pseudomonadota bacterium | reverse complement strand
CGTGCCGCCGGCAGACGTGCCGCCGGTAGACGTGCCGCCGGCAGACGTGCCGCCGCCGAATGCCTGCCAGTCACCCGTGCCCGCGCCGGCGGAGCCACCACCAGCTGGGACCGCGCCCGCGGTGCCTCCATTAGACGAGCCGCCGCTAGACGAGCGCGCTGCGAGCGCGCCGCCATCGCTGGTGCCGCCGTCGCTCGCGTCTTCAGTCATGCCAGTCGCGCCGCCATCGGTCATGCCATCAGGCGCGCCGCCATCAGCAGTCGCGCTTTCGGTCACGCCGCCATCGGCCCCACCGCCGTCAGAGGGCGTGCTTTCAAGCGAGTTGCTCTCCGCGGCCATGCTTCGGCCGAGGGGCGTGCCCGCTCCGTCAGACAAGCCATGCGGCGCGCCGTTGGGCTCAGCACTCGCGTGCTTGTCGCCAGGATTTTCGCCGCATGCGGGCAGAGCCAAAAGCAAACCAAGTACGCCGAGCTCGATCCGTCCCATCGGCGTTCATTTGGTCATGCACGTCCAAACGCAATCCCGCGTCCGCTCAAGATCGTTCGCGTTGACGATAATAAATCGCGTTAACACCCCGACGCGCGACTTTGCCTCATCGGCCGAGTGGGCGGAACGCCAAAAGTGCCGCGCTGCGTGCGCCGCGGGTTTCAATTCGGGACGCGCGCGGCGGTTCGGCCCGCGCAAGGTTGAGCTCCAGGAGCGCTTACTCGATGCGACCGCGCCACAGTCCGGCCATTAGGTTCGCGGAGTACATGACCTTGTGGTCCGAATCGTAAACAATTGACGAACCGCCGTTGCTCATGGTTACGGGTTTGAAAAGAGGAGTCCACTTGCTCGGATCGCTGAGCGGGGCGGAGGCGTACCAACCGTTTGCGGGTTCACCGCCCCCGTACTGGCCGCCGGATGAAAACAGCGTCTTTCCGTCACTCGCGATCGGGTTCGAGCCGTTGACCGACGAACCATCTGGTGAACCTGACAGCGGCTTCCAGGTCACGCCGTCAGTGCTCTGCACCATGGGCTGACCCGCGACGTAAAACTTTCCGTCTCCTCCGATGAAGACGTGCCCGCTGGCTTTGCCGCTGTAAACCTTGTCCCACTTCGCGCCGGCGTTCGTGGTCCGCCAAATGCCGTCCGCGCCGTTGCTAAAGAACCACGTCTTCGCGTCAATGAGCGTTTGGCCGTCGCCTTCACTCCAGTGTTGCGCAGCCGGAATCAACTTCCAGGTTGCACCCGCGTCGGGGGTTTCCGCAAAACACGCCCAGTCCCCGCCGTTCGGCCCGTTCTTGCAATCGATGTGAAAGCTCACCACCAAGTGCTTGTTGTTGGTCGGGTCCATGGCAATGGTCTCGATGAAACCACCGTATTGGAGCGAGGGCAGGATATCCGCCGTGAACATCTGCTGCCAATCCACCCCGCCGTTGACGGACTTGTACAAGCCTTCATCGCCATAGCCGGGTGTCGTGTAGATCACCTTCGAATCAGTCGGGTCGATTACAATCGTCCAATTGCGACCGCTATCGATCTCTTTTTGATGGGCGCCCGTGTCGATCTTCACCCACGTAGAGCCGCAGTCGGTCGTCTTCCAAAATCCCATGCCGTGAGTGCCCAGGTAAAGCGTGCCTGCGTTGTTCGGATCCGCAGCCAAGCCATGCGCGCCATAAGTCGAAATGGCGCCGGGAGCTTTGCACGCGTCCGAGCCCGGGTTGCACCAATTCTCGAAGTGCAGCGCCGCGGGCGTGATGTTCTCCAAGACGCCCGCGCTGCCAAGTTTATCGCACGCGCCGACCATGTGCGGCGGCATAGGAGGCGCTCCTGCCGAGCCTCCGCCTGCCGAGCCTGCACCCGCCGAGCCTCTTCCTGCCGAGCCTCCGGCGGCAGCGCCAGCACTCGATGTGCCGCCAGTAGCAGTGCCTCCGTTGCTGGTGCCTGCAGCGCCGAACGTTCCTCCGCTCGTGCTTCCGCCGAGTGTGCTTGCGCCAGAGGCTCCTCCACCATTAGCGAGCGCGCCCGCACTCGAAGTGGACGTACCACCGAAACCCGCGCTGCTCTCTGAGGTCGCGTTCTTGTCGCCCGCGCCCCCGCCGCATGCAGGCAGCACCAAGAACAACACCGTCACGACCCCCGAGCCTTTACGCGCCATCCTCTTCATGTTGCCACGAATAACGAGCCGAATTGCGACGCGCTTAAGACCGACCTGCCGTTTGACGAGGGTCAATTACATCGCCTCCCATGTGGGAGGGAGTCGGCCGTGCCTGGTATCTTAAGTATCAATCACGCCCGGCGATTTCGGTTTTGGCTTGGTTTTGGCTGCGCTCCGGTGGGCGTACGCGGCTCGTGGAGCGCGACGTACAAGAGTACGCTCCGCTCCGGTGCTCGCCAAAACTCCGAACTTGGCGGGCGGGCGCGCCTTAAGATTCTGGCGATGGGGAGTCGGCACACTGGAATTTTACGGTAATTGCGTTTGCTTCCGCGGCGTGTGCTCTATTGCTGTTTACGACTCGCGTGTTGACGATTGCGGGCGACAGACGGCTAAACCGATGCCGAACGGACGCGCGATCCGGCGGTTGCGCTCTGCGAACACAGGTGACGGCCAAACGCGGCAGTGTGGCGAACGCAATAACGATGTCGTGATGCGCCCAAGTAACCGATGTCGAGGCCGCGCCTCGGACATCGTTTCGTATTACATCTGCACTCAGTGCCTCCGCAGCGAGCGCGCCGAAGCGGGAGGTCGCGCTAACGAAGGCCACTCGGCGTGCACGAAAGCCTGTGGAAACCTGCGCAGCCGTTGCAGGGCATAGTTGTTTTTTTTGCTTCGCCGGCGCTCATTCCCGTGACGGCCAAGGTGTGCAAAAAGGAATGCGACGCGGGCGGGGTGCTCACGTCATGAGGAGTTGATGGTGCAAGCACCGCGGTC
>JBDTYJ010000490.1:0-2917 GCA_040005755.1 Pseudomonadota bacterium | reverse complement strand
CGCGCGAGGCATCGTTCACCGAGACCTCAAGCCGGAGAACTTGTTCGTCACGCGGGAGGGTGTGTTGAAGGTGCTCGACTTCGGGATTGCGCGGCTGGAAGAAAGCGCCGGCACGCCATCGCAGACGCTCGGCGTGATGGGTACTCCTTCTTTTATGGCCCCCGAGCAAGCACGCGGCCGCTGGCAGGACGTCGACGGAAGGAGCGACCTCTGGGCTCTGGGTGCGACGATGTTTACGCTTTTTTGCGGACGATTCGTGCATCAAGCCGAGACCGTCAACGAAACTCTGGTGATGGCGGCCACGCAGCGCGCGCCTTCCTCGGCTCAGATCGCCCCCGATATTCATCCCATGCTGGCCGAGGTGGTCGACAAAGCGCTCGCCTACGAGCGTGAGCTGCGTTTTCAGACGGCAGCGGAGTTTCGCGCCGCGCTGCGTGCCGTACACTTAGCGACCGGCGGAGAAGAGTCGTTGTTGGTGCTGGCGGCACCGCACGCGAGCCGCGGGTCGCTAGCTGAACCCAGTGCCGCCAGTGTGACCATGGGCGGCGGAGTGGCCGCATCCGTTCGGTCGGCTCACGCCGCCTCCAGTGCGAGCACGAGCCAGCGCTCCAAGACCTCGCTGTTCTTGTTCGGGCTCGCAGCGCTGTGCGGCCTCGGTTTCCTCGCGACGCGCCTCGTGCGCAGCGAGGTCAAGCACGGGCCGTATCTCGAGGCGACGCGCGCGGGCGCTCCTTCGGAGCTCGCGTTGCTCGTGCGGCCCGAGGCGCCGGCGAGCGTGGTGACCGTGGCGGCCCCTGCTCCGCTGGACCTCGCCAGTTCTGGGGCACCCCAACAGGTCCGGGAAATCCCCGCAAGACTCAACCGTGCGCCGCGCGTGGGTGGCATTACGGCACTTGCCCAATCCAAGCCTCACGCCGCTAAAGTGGCAATCGATCCATTCCTCAAACGACACTGAGCAAGTTCGTGTGCCATGAAGATGCCTGCACAATCACTACCGGTCATGCTTACGATGCTCGCGGCGGCAGGTCGGGCCCACGCGCAAGAGGCCGCGGCGGACGCACTGTTCGACAGCGCACGCGCGGCCATGGCGAAAGGTGACTTCGAGCGCGCCTGCGAGCAATTCAAAGCCAGCGACAAGCTCGATCCCGCTTCTGGTACCGAGCTGAACTTGGCTGACTGTGAAGAGAAACGCGGGCGGCTGGCGGGCGCCTGGGAATTGTTTCGCACTGTTGAGGAAAAGTTGAGCGCCAATGACGAGCGGCTTCCCGTTGCGCACGCCCGCGCCCAGGCGCTGCAAGGGCGCGTGCCTCGTTTGACGGTGAGGCTTGCGCCAGGCGCGCCGCCCAGCAGCACGTTTCGCGAGGGCGGCGTGGAGTTCGATGCCGCCACTTTCGGCCTGCCCCTGCCGATGGACCCGGGAGCCCACGAGCTCCTCGTTTCGGCGCCGGGGTTCGTGCCGCGCCTGTTTTCGCTGCGCCTCGCCGAGGGCGAAAGTCGCGAACTGACCGTGTTGCCTGGTGCGCCGCTGAAGCAGGTACAGCCCGCAGCAGTGCCCCTCCCATCGAGCACGCCGCGTGAAAGCTCGAGCGGTCGTGCCGGCACGCGCACGCTGGGCTTCGCGCTCGGTGGGGTGGGCATTGGCGGTGTTAGCGTTGGCGCGGTCGCTGGCGTATTGATGCTCGGTCAGAAGAACGCGGTGAATGACGAGTGCCATCCTGATAAGTCATGCACGAAGGCAGGCCTGGCTGCGGCACATTCGGCGCACACGCTGCAGGCGGTCTCGAACGTTGGCTGGGTCGTGGGTGCCGCGGCGCTCGGTGCTGGCGCGTACCTTCTGCTTACCAGCAATACGAGGGACAAGCCGAGTACGACACTGGCCTTGGCGCCGACGCCAACCGGCGGACAACTCTCACTCAACCGGAGCTGGTGAGTGTTCAGCAATCGTGTGGCGATCAGCGCGCTGCTCGGCGCAGTCTTCGTTGTCGGTGCTTGCACGACCGACTTCACCGGTTACCACTTGGAATCGGGGGACGCGGGCGCATCAGGCGCGGACGTGGGCGCGGCGGGCAGCACGATGGATGAGCCTGATCCCGGCACGTCACGCGGCGCGGTCGCCGGTGATGCCGCCGTCGGTGGCGTCAGCGCAGCCGGAGCGGATGCGGGCGGCGCGTCCGTCATCCTAACTTCTGGCGGCACCTCGGGCGCGGTCGCGACTAGCGGCACGGGCGGCAGCGGGGGCACTCCAATCGTGCTGCTCACCGGCACACCCCCTTCCTGCGAAGGGCTGGCTAATAGCTGCGGGCCCGACGGTAGCTCAAACTGTTGCTCGGCGTCACTCGTGCTTGGCGGTGTTTACGATCGCAGCAATCAAACGGCTGCCCCGGCAACAGTGAGCGACTTCGCGCTGGACCTCTATGAAGTTTCCGTCGGCAGATTCCGCAATTTCGTGCAGGCTTACACGCTAAACATGACCGTCGCCGGAGCCGGCAAGAACCCGAACGGGGGTGTGGACTCGGGTTGGAACACGGACTGGAATCCGAGGTTGCCGACGACGGCTGGCGCTTTGGTGAACGCCGTTACTTCTGCCAGCTGCGGCGCGACGTTTACCTATACCGCGGAGCCCGGCGCCCACGAGAGCTTGCCAATGACCTGCCTGACTTGGTACGAGGCCTTCGCGTTCTGCGCTTGGGACGGTGGGCGTTTGCCCACGGAAGCAGAGTGGAACTACGTCGCGGCCGCCGGCAATGAAGAGCGGCCCTACCCCTGGGGCAATGCCTCGGTCGACATATCGCGGGCCGTGTTTCAGCCCACCTCACTGCAGCGTGTTGGCTCGAAGGGCCAACCTGGCAGCAGCAACTGGGGGCAGATGGATATGGCGGGGAACGCCTGGGAGTGGAACCTGGACGTGTACGCGCCC
>JBDTYJ010000489.1:0-2921 GCA_040005755.1 Pseudomonadota bacterium | reverse complement strand
TTTTTCGTCCGGCACCGCATATTTCGCCGGACACCCGGTACACGTCACATTCATCGCTCAAGCCCAACGCTCGCTGTTCGCGGCGCCTCCAAAGACCCAGAGCCCTAGAATTACCACGCCCCTTTGAGGTTGCATACTCGCGATCCGATACCCACAGTGTGCAAACCATGGTAGCCTTCCCTGGCGCAGAGGCGCGGCGCGCCCGCCGAGTGTTGTTCGACGCAGACTGCGGCATTTGCACCTATCTGTGCAGCCTGGTGCAACGTCTGGATCGCTGCCACCGGCTCACGTTCATTGCGAATCGGGATCGCGAGTGTTTCCCCGAATCAATCGACTCTGAGCTACTCGAGCGCACCGTGGTCGTGCTGCTGCCCAATGGCCAATGGGTAACAGAGGGCCGCGCGGTGTTCGAGGTGCTGCGCGCACTACCGCTCGGGGTGCTCTTCGCCTGGTGGTTGCGCGTGCCGGGGCTCGCGGGCCTGGCTAATGTGCTGTACGGCGTGGTCTCCCGCAATCGCACGCGCATTTCGGTCGGCCTTGGGCTGACTGCGTGTGCGGTTCGAGCAAAAGGCTGACACACTTCGGTCGGGGCATGTCTTTCAGCCAGCTATTGCAAGCCGTGTACGCCACGCTGCGTGTCAGCGTGCCGACGATCTTCGACTCGATGCGAGGTCGGTTGAGTGAACGGGTATGTGACGAAAGGCTGGCTTGGTGGTCGCGGCGACTGCTGAAGAACGCCAAGGTTTCGCTCGAGGTGAGCGGAGTTGCTCACCTCGAAGGCAAGGAAGCCTTTGTGGTGATGTCGAACCACCAGTCCTTGTATGATATTCCAGCGCTGTATCAGGCGCTTCCGTTGCGCCTGCGCATGGTTGCCAAGGCAGAGCTGTTTCGCATCCCGATTTGGGCTCATGCCATGCGTGCGGCGGGTTTCATCGAGCTCGACCGTTCGGCGCGCGAGCGCGCAATCCGCAGTTTAGATCGGGCACGGACTGCGCTGGCGCAGGGCATCAGCATCTGGATCGCGCCCGAGGGAACCCGCAGCCGCGATGGCACGTTGGGCGCTTTCAAGCTGGGCGGTTTCCACCTCGCGGTCGGTGCCGGTGCGCGTATTTTGCCCGTGACTGTCATCGGCGCGAATCGGATTCTGCCTGCAAAAGGCGCGCACGTCGTGCCGGGCGCGCACGTGCGCGTCATCGTGCACGCTCCCGTGAACCCGGCCGACTTCGGCGCTGCGGTGGACGACGCGCTGGTGGATGCGGTCAGACAAGCTATCGCTAGCGGGCTCGCGAGCTGAGCTCCGTCATCCTGCGCAGCCAATGCGGACCACCGCATTGCCGCGCACGGTCCACCGTCACGTCGACGCGATCGACTCCGCCGTGCAGCGGCTATCCGGGCTCAGGGCAGCTCAGTGCGGCCCATCAGGAATTGGTCGACATTACGAGCGGCCTTCCGCCCCTCCGCGATCGCCCAAACCACGAGCGATTGCCCGCGCTGACAGTCACCAGCCGCGAACACACCGGGCACGCTGGTCATGAATTCCGCGTCGACTTCGACGTTGCCGCGGCGATCGAGCTTCAGGCCCAGATCGGTCACGATGCCGGGGTGTTCGGGGTGAACGAAACCCATGGCCAGCAGCACCAGATCCGCGGGCAGCTCGAACTCGGTGCCCGGCATTCGTTCGAAGCGCCCGGCCTTGAATTCGACGCGCACGCAATGCAGCTTTTGAACTCGACCGTCGCCGCTCACGCGCTCCGTCGAGATGCTCCAATCACGCTTGCCGCCCTCTTCATGTGATGAAGAGGTGCGCAGCTGCAGCGGCCAAAGCGGCCACGGCGTTGAGCTGGCGCGCTCCTCTGGCGGGCGCGGCATGATCTCGAAGCTCGTGACGCTGGCGGCGCCTTGACGATGAGAGGTGCCGATGCAGTCACTGCCCGTATCGCCGCCGCCGATCACGATCACGTGCTTGCCGGTGGCAAGGATCGCTTCCGAATCTGCAACGGGCAAACCGGCCACCCGGCGATTCTGCTGCGTCAGAAAATCCATCGCGAAGTAGGTGCCCGGCAGTTCACGACCAGGAACCTCCAGATCGCGCGGTTTACGTGAACCGATCGCCAAGATCGTGGCGTCGAAGTCTTTTTTTAGGTCGGTCGCGGTGACGTCTTTGCCGACGTTCACGGCGGTCTTAAAAGTGACGCCTTCTGCGGCCATTTGCGTCACGCGCCGCTCAACGAGCGACTTTTCCATCTTGAAATCAGGGATGCCGTAGGTGAGCAGCCCGCCGATGCGATCGTCACGTTCGAAGAGCGTTACGTCATGCCCGGCGCGCGCCAATTGTTGGGCCGCTGCCATGCCGGCGGGCCCCGAGCCAATTACCGCGATCTTCTTGCCAGTCTTGCTCTTGGCAAGAACCGGTTTGACGAGGCCCTCTTCGAAGGCGCGGTCGATGATCGAGCGCTCGATCAGCTTGATGCTGACCGGTTCCTCGTTGATGCCGAGCACGCACGCGGCTTCGCACGGTGCAGGGCAAACGCGTCCGGTGAACTCCGGGAAATTGTTGGTCGCGTGCAGCGCCGCGATCGCCAGGGCCGGCTTGTTCTTGTACGCGTGATCGTTCCAGTCCGGGATCAAGTTGCCGAGCGGGCAGCCGGTATTACAGAACGGGATCCCGCAATCCATGCAACGCGCGCCCTGCGCCGAAACCTGCTCCTGCAGGATCGGTAGCTCGAATTCGCGATAATCTTTGACGCGCTCGCGAACGGGGCGCTTGGACGGATCGACCCGTTCAATTTCAAGGAATCCTGTGATTTTTCCCACGACTGCTCACTCTCGACTTTGAATCAACCCGGAGGGTTTTAAGCGCTCAATTCATTCCGCGGCGGGGCTGCGAGCGCCCTTCGCGTCCGGCTGTAGCACAGGCAAGC
>JBDTYJ010000488.1:0-2929 GCA_040005755.1 Pseudomonadota bacterium | reverse complement strand
AACAAACCGTTCGTCGACGTCGCGGAAGAGATGGAGCTCGGCAAGCACTTCACGCTCGACCTCGCACGGGCGGCAAGGGTGTGCTCCATGCTGCACGCGCTCGCGCCGCTCGCGTTGCTACCGCTTTCGACGCTGAGCGGGCTAGCGCTGCTCATACCGGGCGTGCTGTTCACGTCTTCCAACGCCGAGTTCTGGCCCAACGGGCACTCCGCTTATCCATTCGCAATGGTTTGGATCCCTGGCTGCATCCTAGCGGTGCTCTTTCTGCTGCACCGGCTGCGCAACGCCCCTGCGCAGCGGCCGCTGTACTTAGCCTCCGTCGCCACGCTCACCGTCACTTTACTCAGCCACAGCTACGACTACGGCGCCTTCTTGAGCACCGACGCCTTCGGAGGCAACAGCTCGGACCTGCAATTCCAAATCACCGCAGAGGGCAACCAACGCTACGCGGATTTGCAACGGATCGTGAGCCGCATTCCCCCCGACGCGAGCGTGGCTGCCACGACGTTCATGCTCTCTCACGTGTCCAATCGCCCGGATGCGTTCAACGTGCAACGCCCTTTCGGGGAGCCGCAATACGTGTTCCTGAGTGCGCGCGAACTGCCCGGTAGCTCGAGCGCGTTGTTGACTGCAGCGTTCGCCACGCACCGTTATGGTTTGCTCGCGAGCGCCGGTGAGTTCTACCTGTTCAAGCGCGGCACCGAGACCGAAGCCACCCGGGAAACCGTGCGCCGGCTCGGGTTATCGGGCTAGCCCGCTCGCCAGCGCCGGCCACGAACTGCGCAATTCACGCGCTGACTTGCAGAGATGCCCCGCGCGGTCTAGGAACAGCCGGACATGAGCACGCCCGCCCCCCGCGACATTCGCCGCCAAAAAGAGGCTGATTTCCACGACCAGTGGGCGGCAGACGTTCAGGTCTCCGAAACATTGGTGGACGAGACCTTCACCTCGGTCACCGCCCTCGAGAATCAGCACATCCTAGAGCAGTTCGGCGACGTGCGCGGCTTGACTGTCTTGGACTACGGCTGCGGCGCGGCCGAGGGCGGCATTTATTTAGCGAAGCTCGGCGCCAAGGTCGTCGCAATCGACGTCTCGCCCGGCATGCTGGAGCTCGCGCAGAAGCTGGCAAAACATCACGGCGTGGAGATTGAGACCCGCATCGTGAACAGCGACCGCATCCCGGCGGCCGACAACGAATTCGATCGCATTTATGGCAATGGCGTCTTGCACCACGTGCCGGTAGACAGCGCGATGCCCGAGCTCGCGCGCATCCTGAAGCCCGACGGCAAAGCTTGTTTCATCGAGCCCATTCCCTACAACCCGCTGATCAACGCCTACCGAAAGATCGCCGCGTCGGTTCGCACTGAAGACGAACATCCCATCTCGTTCCGACAAATCGAGGGTTTCGCCCGTGATTTCGGCTCAGTCACGCACCGTGAATTTTGGCTCACCGCGTTGGCCGTGTTCCTGAAGTTCTATCTTTGGGACCGCGTGAATCCGAATAAAGAACGGTACTGGAAGAAGATCTACACGGACGCAAACGAGCTGCGCGGCTTCTTCAGTCCGCTGAAGGCCATTGACGAGCGCATCCTGAAGGCGTTTCCCGGGTTGGGCCGCATGTGCTGGAACAGCGTGATCACCGTCTCGAAGCCAATCAAGCGTGGCGCACGCGCGGCGTGAAGGCGCGCTGACCGCTCAGTGCGCGCTCTTGCGGCACTGAGCCGAACCCGGCGTCGTTGCCACGACGGCGTAATCCCCCACTTCCAGATCGAAGGGCAGGGCAACGCGGCCGTCGTACTTGCCGTCTCGATCCGTGGCTAGCGCACCAAGCCAATGTTCCACGCCGGCTTTGTCGCGCAGGGAGATATCGACACGTGAGTAAGGACATACATCCCGATCAGTGAGCGAGAGCCCCGAGACGTGGAAGCGCGCGCCGCGGCGGAGCTCATGCTCGTCGCTGGTGACGGAAACTTCACTTTGCGCGCGCGAGTCATCGCCCGGACTGGGCGATTGAGCGGCGCCAGAAGCGGGTGGGCTCGGAGCGTGCGGCGCAGGAGCGCTGGTGATATTGCTCGCCGCGGGCCCCGGCGCGCCAGCGCGCGTAGGCCCGCTATTTGACGCTTGGCTGGTCAGGTCCTCTGCGCTCTCACTGCCAGGGGGCCATTGGTAGGGGTCAGCAGGGGGCTGGTGTTGGTGCTCGCTGGAATGCTGTTCGTAGTCGATGTGGCTCGCTGCGCCGCCCAGGTCGACCCGGTGCCATTGCAAGCCATCAGAAACTTCAACCCAAGCATGCGCTTCGTTGCGCACCAGGCGCGCAGGCAAGCCGAGCGCGAGCGCCGAAACCACGAAGGCATAAGCCCGGTGCCGGCACACCCCCTTCTTCGAGAGCGCGAGCTCCGAGTACAGCGCGCTGCCGGAGGCGGCGTGCGGCGCGTCATCCGAGGGCGAGAAGGTACGAAAGTAGTTCACCAAAGCGCGCACTGCGTCGCGCGGGCGCTGAGCTTGAGAAATACCGATAGCGCCCAGCACCTCATTGGCAGAGGCGCGCGCGCTGGGCGGCAGAGCCGGCACGGCACGCGCGAGCTCGCCCCAAGAAGCCTCGCCGAATTCCGAGCCGAAAGTGCGGCGCGCGATCGCGAGCTCCAGCACCAAGCGGACGCGTTTGCGAACGTCGCCCACGATGAACCAGTTGTCCGCGCCGTCTTTTTGCAGGTCGAAACGAAGCGGAGGCTCTGCACGGGCTACGAGCACCCGTGCGCCGGGCCCGACGCTCGGGACACGCACGGGTACGCCCGGCACGATGTCGACGAACAAATCACCGTAGAATTGGTCATCGTCCGGTCTCGCCTCACCGCCGATTTCGAGCGGGCGCAGGAGCTTGTCGTGCACGACGAGCTCGAAGCTCTCGTCCAAGCCATCGTAAGCGTAC
>JBDTYJ010000487.1:0-2941 GCA_040005755.1 Pseudomonadota bacterium | reverse complement strand
CAATCAGCGCCCGGCAGTACCATGTTTGGCTTCAAAATCAGCCCTTCGAGGCTTACTCGCTGCGCGGCGAGCTCTGCGAATACGGCTCGTAACACGCGCTCGGTCACTTCCGCGCAGCGCTCGAGTGAATGCGCGCCGTCCATCAACACCTCTGGTTCGACGATGGGAACGAGGCCAGCTTCCTGACAGAGCGCGGCATAGC
Organism: Pseudomonadota bacterium; assembly: GCA_040005755.1. Lineage (GTDB taxonomy): Bacteria > Myxococcota_A > Polyangia > Polyangiales > Polyangiaceae > PMG-095. Next base: position 2,739 of record JBDTYJ010000487.1, on the reverse strand, counting down.
GCGCGAGGGCGTTTGCGTTCGCCGAGATGCACCCCTGACTGGGCGTCTCAAGGCCGACGCTGAACACGCCGCGCCACTTGGCGAAGCGCGCGCCGAGCTGCCGATACTCAATCAGACGCTCACGCAGGCCGTCCAACCCCTCCGTCACTTTTTCGGCGGGGTGAGCCGCCAGCTCAACCGTTCCTGCGTCTGCCTTGATGCCGGGAACAATGCCGCTTTCCTTCCGACATTCCAGAAAAGGCACGCCGCCCTTGGTGCTTTGGCGAATCGTCTCGTCGTATAGGATGGCGCCGCTGACGGCTTCGCCAAGGTGTGGAGTCGTGACGATTAGTTCTCGATAAGCGCGACGCGCCTCCACCGTTTGAGGAATGCCCAACTTGGCAAAGCGCGCGTTGCAAGTCGGCGTGCTCTCATCCATGGCGAGCAGACCCTTGTCTGCGCCAATGAGGGCTTGCACCGTGGTCGCGATATCTTGCGCCGGAGCCATGCTCAACCCGGCGTTTCGCGCGTTTGCGCTAAGTAACGTTCGCGGCGCGCCAGCAAGAAGGCGCGTCGATTCCAGGCCGGCCCCAGCGTGAGCTGAAAGATTGCGAACGTGATCAGCGTCAGCGTAGTGGGCACGATGTACGGCCTGGGCAAATGCCGATGATGCGCCGCGATCGCGATCGCGACGTTGAGCAGCATGCCGTACACGCTGGCGAACGCCGCAAACAAGGCGAGCGCCCGGGAGCTGCTGAAGTGCTGGTTCTTCGCCGGCCGAAACACGATTAAAGGCCCCCACAACTCGTCGTTGTCGCTGATCTCGTTGTACCGATGATCGGCTTCGCTGTTCTCCCAATGAGCCATGGTGCAGGGCTATCGGTAGCAAGTGCCATTCCATGCGGCGGAACTTCCGCTGCCCCGAATTTCGCGCGCTTCCGCGCTGTGTCTGCTCACAGACCGTGGCAAGTCAGCCGCCCTGGGCGCTTTCCCCGAGTGCAAAGCCGTCACGTTTGACTCAGCAGATGATCGTTTGCGAGGCGGCCGACGGGCGCTAAGTATTCGCCGATGTACGTGCGCTTCCAATAGGCGCCGGTTTGGCGCCGCTCAATGGCCGTTGCCATTTCATACAAGTAAAAGCTTGCCCGAATGTAATTCGGTGCTTGCTCGCCAAACGGGCTCGCGCGGAGCATTGCCAATGTTCCACGGTCAGCGCTCAGTAACTGGCGCACCAAACGCATGAACCACACCGGGTAACCGCGGCTCGAGACACCCGTTCGAGTCACCACGGTGCGCAAGGGCAGGAACCACATCAACCAGTCGAGCCGCAGGTGGTACGGTGCCCACTGCGCAGGCCAGCGCTTCGGCTCACCGGGCTTGCCCTTGAATTCGTAGGCTCGCCAGGCGGTGGCGTCCGAAAGCTGTTCATCGAGGCTGGCCTCCAGCACGATTTCGTAGCGCTTGCGCGTCACCGAGCCGAACGCGCCGTAACTGCCGACGAGGTGCAGCGGGTTGTAGCTCGCGTTCATCGTTTGCTGCTTCGAAAACAAGTTCAAAGTCGGCCTGATACTCAAGAGCACGGTGATAGCGGCGAGCGCGTACAGAACCCAATTGAACAGCAGCGGTCGCGGCCCGAGTGGCGAAGCGGTCACGGGCATCACCCAGCACAGCACTTCATCACTGAATGCGCTGAAGCCGAGCACCACGGTGAGCCAATTGAGCCAAGCGTAGTTCCCGCTCACGATCAAAAGCAGTTGGTGCAGGATGAGCACGGTGCCGGCGCCAGCGGCAACCCACTTTGGCCCCCACAAACCAAACGGGACTACCAATTGAACGAGGTGGCTAAAGACGACGCTTGCGCGCTGGATCCGCTTCGGTAAATGGTGAAAGTAGGCGCTGAGTGGATTCGGCAGCGGCTGCGTTTCATGGTGGTAGTAGAGGCACGTCAAGTCGCGCCAACAGCTATCTCCACGCAGCTTGATCAGCCCTGCGCCGAGCTCTACGCGAAAGAGCATCCAGCGCAGCGCTAACACAGGCAGCGCAGAGGGCACCATGCCGCGCGGCCCCAGAAACACCGCGAAGAAGCCCGCTTCCAAGAGCATCGACTCCCAACCGAAGGAGTAGAAGGTTTGCCCCACGTTCACGATTGAGAGGTAAAGCAGGTAAAGCAGTAACCAGACCGTTACAGATACCCACAACGGGCCGCTGTCCACCGCGCCCATCGCTGCTGCCGCGGAAAGCGCGAGCCCCAGCCAGCCCACCGCTCCCGCCAGGCGATCGGAATAGTGCAGCTGAAAAATGCTGGGCGCTTCCGCGAAGGTCACTCGCTTCAAGTAAGCGGGTACCGGCAACAGCCCGTGCTCGCCCAACAGCGGGCGAAACTGCAGCACAACATTCAAGAAGGCGACCCAATAGACCGCAGCCAGCCCGCGCTGGAGCAGCGCACGCACCAACCAAAATTCGCCCAGCCAAGAATGCAGGAACACGCCGCAGCAGGGATTGTACCAGTGAACGGACGCACCGGAACACCGTTGCTACTTGACGCTCGGCCGTGCGGGCGCGATGTACGGCCGGACCCGCGCAAACGCGCCGTGTTCGCCGGCTTTCTTAAGCAATCTTAAGCAAAAGCAGTTTGCCGTGGCAATGGGCTCCGGGCCAGATTAGTGCGTGGCCGATGTCCGAAAAACTGCTCATCGCGGACGGCCTCGTTGTCGTCTTGAACTACACGCTTACAGCCGACGATGGTGAGGTGATCGACTC
>JBDTYJ010000486.1:0-2942 GCA_040005755.1 Pseudomonadota bacterium | reverse complement strand
GAGGGCCGGCTTTGGGTGCCGGCTGTTGGAGGTTCAAATCCTCTCACCCCGACTAAAGTTCAGCTGGATTGGCGATCGGCGAGAGTGGCGCCGACGCCGGGGCTGCGCATGGGCGGGTCACTTCGAATGGGCTACGTGCACGCCATCCCAGTCGGGCGGCGGCGGCTTGCGCTGCAGCTCCTGGCAGCGCGCGTGCAGCACCGCGCAGGGCGGGTCCCCCGTGACGCCTTCGAGCAACCTGACGGCGGCTGTGAAATCACGCGCCAGGTACGCGGCGAAAGCGGCTTCATAGCGTTCAATTTGCGCGTGATTGGCGAGCTCGGCACCCACGCGACCGAGCAGCTCGTAAACGTCGATAGCCTGTGATTTGCCCTTCACGGCTACGCGGTCAATGCGGCGGAACACGAACCGATCTCGGACTGCGGCCGCGACCGCCTCGCTCACTAGCGCTGTCACGCCGTACTGCTTGCACAGCGGTTCCAAGCGGGCAGCAAGGTTCACGCCGTCACCCAAGGCGGTGTAGTTGAAGCGCGAGCGCGCTCCGAAGTGCCCGACTAGCACCTCGGCCGTATGCAGGCCAAAGCGCGTTACCAGCGGCGGCAGGCCTTGCCACGCGGCGGAAGCGTACAGCGCGGCAGTTGCTTCTTTGCAGGCGAGCACGGCCTCGCACGCGCGCTGTGCGTGCTCCTGAACCGCTAGCGGCGCGTTCCAGAAGGCCATGACCGCGTCGCCGATGTACTTATCGATCGTGCCGCCGGTCGCCTCGACAGCGGAGGTCATCGCCTCCAGGTAGTCGCCCAAGTGACGCGCAAGTTGATCGGGTGGAAGCTGCTCGGACAGAGTCGTGAAACCCTCGATGTCCGTAAACATCAAGGTTACTGTGCGAAGCTCGCCACCCAACTGTGGTTCCTCATTGTGCTCGTACAGGCGCCGCACCACGCCTAGCGGAATGTATTTGCCCATCGCGCGCACGACCGTTTTCGCGCGTTCCAGGCCCAAGATCACGTCATCAATGTCACGCACGCGGCTCCGCGCAGGTTCGGGCGCAAAATCGAAGCCGCGCATGCGCGCCGTGGTGCGCACCGCGCGCTGCAACCCCTGCTGCAGCACGCGCAACGCGAGCACACCAATCAGCAGCACCGCAGCCAAAGTGGCGCCAAAAACTGCTAGGAACAAGCGCTCGAACCGACGCAAATCCTTGGTGTAATGCGCCTCCGGCACCAACACAGCGACCAACCAACCCGCGGTACCACCCTGGGCTACGGAGAGCTCGCGCAGCGTCGCCAGGTACCGTTCCCCGCCCACGAGCAGCACGCCACCGGCGTTCGGATGCTGCGGATCCAGACCATGGACCAACGGGCTCGCCAAGAGGGCGGCGATCTCGGCAGGCGGGTGGTCTGGCGCAATGCGCAAGTCGTCACCGACGAGCTCGATGCGATCTTGCGGACCGATGCGCGCCACGAGGCGCGCGTCGCGCTTGGCGTCCACCGCAAGCAGCGCGATGCGGTGCGGGTCCGCCGGATCCGCGTCGTCCACTCTGAGCCGCGCAATAGCGTCCAAATCCGTGGTCAACAGCGCCACACGCAGTACACCGACGACTTTTCCGTCTTCGGCGGGCACGGCTTGCTGCACGCTGAGCACCACGCGCGGGCTCGCTTGCCCCTGGTCGAGCTCCGCATAGTGCAGATCGCTCCACAGCGCCTTTCCGCTATTTCGCCGGGCGATGGGCACGCTGAAGGTGGGCACCTCGGTCGGGTCGATGCCGATTGTCTGGAAAGTGAAGGGCACGCTATCGAACGCGCCGCCTACCGCACGCGCACGCGACTGCACGATGAAGCCAGGCTTCCCTCGCCTCGTGACGCGTGTGACGATTCCGCCGTCTGGACGGCGAAAGGCAGAGATCTGAAAGCGCTCCGCAAGATCTAACCGAGCCTCGCCGTGGTCGTCATAGCCGAGCACGCTGGCATGCGTGAACGTCAGCTCAGCTAGGCGCGGAGAGTTTGCAAGCGCGTTGTACAGCATCACCTCGAGCGCGGCGGCATCCTCCGAGCTCACCGCTCCGGAGTGAATACTGCGCACGCCGTTGGCCAAAGCGTCTGAAGCGGTCCCGAGCGCGCGGGCAACATTGAGCTCCACGCGCTGTGCCGCGGTTTGTCGGAGCCGCTCCGAGTACGCGAGGATGGACGCGCGCGAGTGCTGCAGAAACAACCAAAACGAGGCGCCGACGGTCAGGCCTATCGCCAAAGCCGCCAGCACGAAGGTTTGGGCGAGCGTCACCCGCCGAGTAGTGGTCACTCACGGCATTGTTGTCGGGTCCCGGCGGAGCCCCAAGTACTAACGATCAAGCGGGACAAAACCCGCTATTGCCGGACTTGAACCCGCTTACCGTCGGTCATATCGGCGCTGGCCAGCTTCACGACTCGCGCGTCGGCCGTGATGCCGCTGGCGATCTGAACCGTGGCGCCCGTATCTCGCTCGATGGCGATCGGCACCAAGCGCAACGTGTTTTCGGCATCCACGATCGCCACTCGCAGCCCCCGTGCATCATTGAGCAGGGCGGTCGCGGGGATCTCGAACACTTGATGCGCCGATGGCAAGGTCAGCGCGACCTCCGCGTACATTCCGCTCAACAGCTCGTTGTTCGGGTTCGGGACGCGCACCTCGGTCAACATCGTGCGCGTGTTCGAATCGAGGGCGCCCGACGTGTGCGCCACCTTGCCCAGGAACGCGCGGTTGGGATACTCCCGCGTCGTCACCTTCGCGTCCAAACCCGTTTTCACGCCGCTGGCGACGTCTTGCGGCACCTGCACCAGCACGCGAACCGGATCGACCGAGGCCACCTTGAACAGCGGAGTGGCGTTGCCCGCGCTGACGAGTGAGCCGCGCTCAGTGGTGCGCGAGGTCACCGTGCCCGCAAAAGGCGCGGTGACGTGCGAGAAACC
>JBDTYJ010000485.1:0-2992 GCA_040005755.1 Pseudomonadota bacterium | reverse complement strand
CCCGCGCCCAAGGCAGCCAAGCCCGCGCCCAAGGCAGCCAAGCCCGCGCCCAAAGCAGCCAAGCCCGCGCCCAAAGCAGCGAAGCCCGCACCCAAGGCAACCAAGCCCGCGCCCAAGGCAACCAAGCCCGCACCCAAGGCAACCAAGCCCGCAGCAAAAGCAGTGCCTCAAGCCACTGCTAAAAAGGTGCCCGCAAAGATTGTGCAAAATGGCGCGCCAACGGCGGCGACCAAACCCGCCGCCAAAGCGGCCAAGCCCGCGCCGAAATCTCCCAAACCGGTGCCGAAAGCGCCTGTTAAAACCGCGCCCAAGCCAGCCAAACCCGCGGCCAAACCCGCGAAGAAGCGCTAGTCCGCGCCACGCGTGTGCGCGGGCACCTGCGCCCAGAATTGGCGCACCTCGGATAACTCCGTGGTGCGCCCGGCGGGCGGCAACGCGGCGAGTAAGCGCGCGCCGTATCCTTTTTGATGAATACGCGGGTCGAGCAACGCCACGATGCCCGCGTCCTCACGTGTCCGAATCAAACGACCGAAGCCTTGCTTCAACGTGATCGCGGCAGCCGGCACGTGCAGCTTCATAAACGGATTCTCGCCCGCGCGTTCGAGCTCCTGAGAGCGCGCCTGCACCACTGGATCACTCGGGACCAAGAATGGAATCTTCTCTAGCACCACGAGCCGCAGCGCTCTTCCGGGCACGTCCACGCCTTCCCAGAAGCTCATCGTGGCCACGAGCACCGCGTCGCCGGCAGCGCGAAACGCGCTGATCAGCGCGGCCTTCGGCGCTGCGCCTTGCACGAAAATGCGACGGCCGGGCAGGCTGCGCGACAAAATCTTGTGCAGCGCATTCATCGAGCGCAGCGACGTAGTCAACACGAACGCGCCGCCTCGCGTGATCTCGACCAACTCAGCGATGCGCTTGCCGGCGCTTTCCGCGAACTCTTGCGCGCCGGGCGCAGGCAAATCCTTGGGCATGTACAAGAGCGCGTTCCGAGCGAAGTCGAACGGTGACTCGAGTACGAGCTCCGTCACTGGCACCGCGTCTCCGCTGAGGCCGATGCGCGATCGAAAAAATGAAAACGGGCTTGCGCTCGGATCCGTCTTGGAAGGAGCCGTCGAAAGCGTCGCGCTAGTCAGCACCACTGACGGCACACTCTCGAAAATGCGTACCCGAAACACGTGCGAAAGATCGACCGGAGTCGAGCTCAGCGCCGCGCTCTGCCCGCCCATGTCAAACCAGGTGATGCGTCCGGGCGCGCCAGAAACGATGGCGGCGAGCTCCTCCCGCAGCAATTCTGCCCGCGTTTCCAGTACCTTCAGCGCCTCGCTGGCTTGCACTGTGTTTTTGGAGCGCGTCGGGCTCGCGACCACGATGCGCCCGGTCGCAACGTTCGCGGCTGCGCCGACGGCTTCCAGCGCATTGTCGAGCGCGTGGTAACGATCTTGCAACGCGCCGACCCAGACGTCGCGCTCGAGGGTTAACCGGGCTTCTTCGCCGCGAGCGCGCCGACCGAGCTCGGCCCACAACGCCTCGGCGGCGACACGCGCATTGGCCAATGTTGCCGACTTCTGGCCCACGGCGAAAAGCGGATCGCCGGCCCCTGCCATCGTCATCGCGCGCTCTGCGTCGCTCAGTAAACGCTCGACGCGCGCGCGTGACACCCGCATTCCAAAAAAGTTCGTGGCGATGTCTTCTAGCTGGTGCGCTTCGTCGAAAATCACCGCGTCGTAGTCGGGGATCACGCGGGCGGGGTGCGGGCCACGCAACGCCAAATCCGCAAAAAACAAGTGGTGATTGACGACCACGAGCTGCGCGGCCTCCGCCGCGCGCCGCATGCGCGTGACGTAACATTCGTCGAAGTACACGCACCCCGCACCGATGCGCGTGTCACTAGACGAGTTCACTTCACGGCGCAGCGGATCGTCCTCGCGCACGCCGGCAAGCTCCGCCAAATCACCCGACTCCGTGTCTCTGAGCCAGCTATCCAACATAGCCAGAGAGCGCGCATACTTCGGTCGCGCGTCTTCACCGGCTCGAAATTCAGCCAAGCGCCGCCGGCACACGTAGTTGGAGATGCCCTTCATCAGTGCGGCTTTGACGGGTACGCCCAACGCCCGCTCGATGAGCGGCAAGTCCTTCCAAAAGATTTGCTCTTCCAGCGCCCGCGTGGCCGTGGAAACGATCACTTTCTTGCCGCTCAACAGCGCCGGCACCAAGTACGCGAGGCTCTTACCGGTACCCGTGCCCGCCTCGCAGATCAGCACGCGGTCGGAGCGCAGCGCATCTTCCACCGCGCTCGCCATTTGGAGCTGCGCCGGGCGCGCTTCATACGCGGGCAGGCTGCGGGCCAAGGGCCCGTCGGGGCCCAGTAGCTCTGCGGCGGAAGCCATGCTTGCTTACGACTAGCCGTCCTTCGCAGGCATCGAGCTGTCTTCGCCGTCGAGGTACTTCAGCCCGACGATCTGTCCATCTGACTCGTCCTGCAGCCAAACCACGCTGGCGCGGCGGGCAGCAACCGACTCTTCGTCGCCCACGATGACCTGATATTCGATGCCCTGGAGCAACGGATCTTCCACAACGGCACGCACGCCGCCGCGGCTCACATTCAGGGTCCAGCCATGCGTTTCGAAGCCCGCTGACCTCACGAGCACGCGCTCCGAGGCTTCACGCCGCGCGCCGCCTGCGTGGCGACGTGGCGCTCGCAGCTCATTGTCGGGGTTGGATGCTCGTGGCTTTTCGCGCGTCACGGTCAAAAACCGCCCTTCCAGAGCCAGGCCGAAGGAAACGGCCCGAAGTGAAAGACGAGAGCAGAGGCTAGCACTGCCAACGGGTAATGCCGCAACAGAGCCGCGCGTTGACCAAGCGCGGGTCGATCTTGACGCTTGGTACGGGATCCGCGTACGTTCCAAGAGCTTTCTGCTGGCGATAGATGTCTTCATTAACCTCAAGTGAGCTGAAAAAACTCCTGCTCGCCGAAGGCTTCGAGGTCTACCGC
>JBDTYJ010000484.1:0-3034 GCA_040005755.1 Pseudomonadota bacterium | reverse complement strand
TGCACGCCAAACGCGTGCTCGTCGGCGATGCGGGCGCCATTCCTTACGCCTCGGACGTGCCGGCCTTGGACGTGATCGGTTTGGGCGGCTATCGCGGCTTGCCATTCGCCCGCGCCACGCGCACCAACATCGCCGCAGCCATCGAGCTCATTGAGCGCATCCCGCCCGCAGAACGCCCTGATTTGCTCGCGCTCTACCCGGGCTGGTGGTCGGATTTTCCGCTCTGGTTCGGCACGCGCGTCGCTGAGGTGCCGGTACGCGGCAACGTGATTTGCGGCGGCGTGAGCAAGGTCTTGTACCGCCCACGCTGGGAGCCGCTCGACCGCAGTGGCGTGCCGTTCTCGTTACAACCCGGCGAACGCGTGCTCGATTCGCTGGACCAAGCCGACCTGGTCAGTGAAAAGGAGCACGCCTACGCGCTCTCCCAGAAGAACATCGGCTTCGTATTCATGAAGCTCCTGGAGAACCCGAGCCGGCCACGTGAAGATCTGTGGGATGCGGCACGCCTCGTGCCACCGGGCGTGGCTGAAACGTTCCGGCTTTCGCACCTGGAACCAGAAAAACCGCTAACGCTCATCGTGCGCAGCGCGCCCACGGCAGCCACCGAGTTCGACGTCACGATGGCCGGTAAGGTGCTCGGTCACGTGCGCCTGCACCCGCACGACGGCTGGGTAGAAACGCGCGTCACGCTGCCGGCAACACACGCGAGCAGCGTCGCGCTGAGCTTTGCTCCGGGCACGAGCGAGCGCGCGCTGTTTCAAGTCTGGGCGGTAGCCGCGCCTTGAGCTCACCGTACACGACGTTCGGCTTGCCGCCGGATGGCGTGGCCTGGGCTGCGCTCGCGGCTGCCGGCGCACTCGTGCCGATGCTGCACGAGCGCACGCGGCGGGCACTGGGTGCGCTCGTCCCTGCGCGCGTGCCCTTGGCCGCGTTGGTCGTGACCGCAACGCTGCTATCTGCAGGCTACGTCCTCTACTACTTGCGGGGTGGGCCGCGCATCATCGACGCGACGAGTTATTACCTGCAAGCACGCGCGCTCGCGCGAGGCGATTTCGCGTTCCCCGTGTTGGCGCCGAGCGGCGCCTTTCGCGGGCGATTCTTGCTGGAAAACACGACTCACTCGTTGTCGGTAATTTTTCCGCCAGGGTATGCCGCGCTGCTGGCCTTGGGTTTCTTGGCGCGCGCGCCAATGGCGACGGGGCCGCTCTTGGCGGGCGCGCTCGTCGCAGCAACATACGCACTGGCCAAGGAGCTCAGTGATCGTGACGACATCGCGATTGTCGCCGCGGCGTTGTCCACGCTGTGCGCCGCGCTGCGCTACCACACGGCCGACACCATGTCGCACGGTCTGTGCGCGCTCTTGTTGTGCACGGGCGCTTGGCTTGCGCTGCGTGCACGAGCCTGGGATGCGCTGCTGTGCGGGTTGGCAATCGGCTGGCTCATCGCTACGCGGCCAATTACGGGCGGCATCGGTGTGCTGCTCGCGTGCGCCTTGCTCCCACGCGGGCCGCGCGCTTGGTCGCTGTTTGCGGCTGGCCTCATCCCCGGTCTATCGCTCTTATTACTGTACCAACACGCCGCCACCGGCAGTTACTGGCACTCGACTCAGCTCAGTTACTACGCCCTCGCGGACGGGCCCCCGGGCTGCTTTCGCTATGGTTTTGGCCATGGGATCGGCTGTTTGTACGAGCATGGGGAGTACGTGCGCGCGCGTTTAGCGCACGGTTACGGCCTGCGCGAGGCCGCTTCGGTAACCATCCGCCGTCTTGCGATCCACTGCATGGACATCGCCAATGCCGCGCCGCTCGCGTTGCTAGTCCCGCTCGGGGCTTGGTTTGGGCGACGCGCTCGCGGCGTGTGGGCCATTTTCTTGGGTTGCTTGGGCCTTATCTGCGCTTACGCACCATTCTATTTCGACGCCAGCTACCCGGGTGGCGGTGCGCGTTTGTTCGCAGAGCTACTACCGCTCGAGCACGTCCTCTTGGCCGTCGCGATCGTGCGTTTGCGCCTGCTGGGCGTCGCGTTGCCGTTGTCACTCGTCGGGTTTGCCGTGCACGTGAGCTTCGCGCATCGGGCGCTCGCGGAGCGCGACGGCGGCCGGCCCCTGTTCGACGCGCGTGAGCTCGCGCGCGCGGGTGTGTCGCGCGGCCTGGTCTTCATCGACACGGATCACGGCTTCAATCTCGGCCACGATCCGGGCCAATTCGACGCGGCAGATCACGTGATCGTCGCGCGCTATCAACACGACGCGCACGACTGGCTACTCTGGAATCGCCTGCATCGCCCGGCCAGTTATCATTACGTATTCAGCGCAACGGCGGGCGGGGCCGCGGTGAGCGTGTTGCCCTACGCGCCGCTCGAGTCCCAGCGCTTCGAGGCCGAGGCCGAGTGGCCCCCGCTCGGGATTCAGAGCGGCTGGGTCCAACCCGATTTCTACCCTTGCGCCTCGGGCGGGCGAGGGTTGCGGCTGCACACGACCGGTCCAGGGGCCGGCGCCGCCCTCACTCTCGAGCTCCCTGTCGGCGATGGCTCACCCCACGCACTCCGCATCGGTTGGGTACGCCAAGCCGGCCCGGAGACCGTGTTGCGCCTGTCCGGACCAGGGTTCAGCCGTGGCGCCGTCATTCCGGCAGGCTCGCCGGACTGCCAGGAGGCCGACCTCGGCGCAGTCGTTCTGCCCGCGGTACGACAGCAGATCCGGCTCGAGGCCTCGCAGCCGGGCATCTTCGACTACCTGGACGTTCGGCCCTGAGCTGCAGCGCGCGTGTCCGGCCGCGGGCCGTGCTCGCGGAGCTCCGGACCGACCCCTCGCCCCGCGCGCCGCGCTAGAGGCCGCATCTAGCGCACAACGTGTGCTTGGCGACTTCCTGAAAAGGCGTTGACAATTGAGGCGTTAGAGAAGACGATCGGTTGATTAACGCGCAGAGGGAGGCTCCGAGCAGATGACCAAAAGTGAGCTCATCGAGGCCATTGCCGCTCGAGGGGAGCTGACCAAGGCCCGCGCAGAACTTGTCGTGAATTGCGTCTTCGACGC
>JBDTYJ010000483.1:0-3051 GCA_040005755.1 Pseudomonadota bacterium | reverse complement strand
CCTGAAGGTCTCCCAGCACGCCGAGGGCGTGGCCAGGGAGCGAAACCCTGCCTGGGCGCCCATGGATTTTACCTACCCCTGCGCTGATTGAGGGCTATTCGGCGACGCTCCGGCTTCGGGGCACCGCGACGGTTGGCACCGCTGTTGCACTGCGGACGGGAGTGAAGTCTCCACCCTCGGCCGATCGTCCAGGCTTCGTGCACGTGCGTGGGGCGCGCGAGCACAACCTGAAGGGAGTGAATGTGCACATCCCGCGACTGCTTGGTCGTGTTCACGGGGGTGTCGGGTTCGGGGAAGTCTTCACTCGCTTTCGGGACCATTTATGCCGAGGCGCAGCGACGCTACCTGGAATCGGTTTCGCCCTACGCGCGTCGCTTGTTCCATCAAATGGAAGTGCCGCAGGTCGACGACATTGAAGGCTTGCCGCCCGCGGTTGCGCTGCAGCAACAGCGCGGCACGCCGACCACCCGTTCATCGGTCGGCAGCGTGACCACGCTCTCCAACCTGCTGCGCATGTTGTATTCGCGGGCGGGCGACTATCCGCCCAAGCAGGCGCTGCTGTACGCGGAGTCGTTTTCGGCAAATACCCCCGAGGGTGCGTGTCCGAAATGTCACGGGCTCGGACGCATCTATGAAGTGACTGAGGCCTCGATGGTGCCCGACCCTTCGCTCACGATTCGGGAGCGCGCGGTCGCCGCTTGGCCCACTGCTTGGCAAGGCCAAAACCTGCGCGATATTCTGACCACACTCGGCCACGACGTGGACGTTCCCTGGCAGGATTTGCCGAAGAAAACCCGGGATTGGATCCTATTCACGGACGAGCAACCGACGGTGCCAGTGTACGCCGGCTTCAGCCTGGCGGAGGTGAAGCACGCCCTCAAACGCAAGGCGGAACCGAGCTACCAGGGCACGTTCACCGGTGCTCGGCGCTACGTGCTGCAAACGTTCTCCACTTCGCAGAGCGCGTTGATGAAGCGGCGCGTTTCGCAATACATGATCGGTACGGATTGCCCCGAGTGCCAGGGCAAGCGCCTGCGTCGCGAAGCGCTGAGCGTCACGTTCGCGGGCTTTGACATTGCAGACATTACTCGGCTCCCGCTCAAGCAATTGGCGGTCACCCTACGGCCATACGCGCAAGGCGCAGCGAGCGTGCAGAAGCGCGCGGCGCATCCGGAGCAGGCTATTGTCGCGCAACGCATTGCGCAAGACATGGGTGAGCGGCTCGCGGTCTTGTTGGACTTGGGGCTCGGTTACCTGAGCCTGGAACGCAGCACGCCCACGCTTTCACCGGGGGAATTGCAGCGCTTGCGGCTGGCCACGCAGGTGCGTTCGAACCTGTTCGGTGTCGTGTACGTGCTGGACGAGCCGTCCGCGGGCTTGCACCCAGCGGACACCGAGGCGCTGCTCCGCGCGTTGGATGGCCTGAAGGCGTCCGGAAATTCGCTGTTCGTGGTCGAGCACGAGGTCGACGTGATTCGCCACGCGGATTGGGTCGTGGACGTGGGGCCGGGCGCCGGTACAGAAGGCGGGGAGGTGCTGTATAGCGGTCCACTCGCAGGCCTGCAGCAGGTTGAAGCGTCGGTGACGCGCCGCTACCTGTTCGATCAGGAGCAGCTGGCCCGCGAGACCACGCGCGAAGCGAACGGAACATTGCCGCTGAGTGGCGTGACCTGTCACAACTTGCGAGATCTTCGCGTTTCCTTCCCGCTGGGCGTACTCACCAGCGTGACCGGTGTGTCGGGCTCTGGAAAGTCCACTTTAGTGAGTCAGGTGCTGGTGACGTTGCTTGCGGCTGAGCTGGGCGCCGAGGCGCCAGAAGAAGACAGCGCAGGTGAGGAGCTCGAACGCGCCAGGCCCGGCGCGATGGCAGGTCGCATTACGGGCGGCATGGCCGACATCAAACGGCTCGTGCAGGTCGATCAACGTCCAATCGGGCGCACTCCGCGTTCGAACCTGGCTACGTACACCGGTCTTTTCGACCAGGTGCGCAAGCTTTTTGCGGCGACCAAAATGGCGAAAGCTCGCAAGTACGACGCCGGGCGCTTCTCCTTCAATGTCGCCAAAGGCCGGTGCGAGAACTGCCAGGGTGAGGGCTCGGTAATGGTCGAGCTCTTGTTCTTGCCTAGCGTGTACGCGCCCTGTTCGGTTTGCCAGGGCGCGCGCTACAATGCGAAGACGCTCGAAGTCACCTATCGTGACTTGAACATCGCGCAGGTGTTGGAGCTCACGGTGGACGCCGCGTGGGCATTCTTCGGGTCAGAGCCAGCCTTGCGCCGCGCGCTGGAAACGCTGCGTGAAGTCGGCCTGGGTTACTTGCGCTTGGGCCAACCCGCGACCGAGCTGTCCGGCGGCGAGGCGCAACGCATCAAGCTCGCGACCGAACTGCAACGAGCCCAGCGCGCAGGCACGCTGTATGTGTTGGATGAGCCGACTACCGGCCTGCACCCGGCGGACGTGGAGCGCTTGCTCGCGCAACTCGAACGGCTCGTGTCGTCAGGGGCAACGGTGATCGTCGTCGAGCATGATTTGCGAGTGATCGCGAACAGCGACTGGGTGATCGATCTGGGCCCCGGCGCGGGTGACGAGGGCGGGAACATTGTTGTTGCGGGCACGCCGCGTGAAGTCGCGCGTTCTCCGCACAGCCGCACTGCGCTCTATTTGCGGCGCTATTTCTCAGGCGGCGAGCACGCGCGCCCCCGCGTCGTCCCCGGCGGCACCGAGGCTGCGCGGCCGAGGCGCGACAAATTGACGCGCAGCGGCGCTTTCTGACGCCTCATTGCGGTCTCCGCTGTGAGTAGCGCGAAATGCTAAGACCTCGGATGCGTACACTGCTTCTACGTTGATCGAACTCGTTTTGCCCGCGCAGTAGCAAGCGGCGCGCAACCTTTGCATCCGCGGTTTCAGGCGCTTTTTGCGTCAGCGCGCGGCCCGGTGAATCTGTTTGGCGATGGTCAATTTTCAAACTCAAGACGTTCTCGCTCCAGTGTTCGATGCGCGTTCGCCGTTCGAACGAAGCCGCAGCGAGCCGGCAACCCCCCGGAAACGATGGTC
>JBDTYJ010000482.1:0-3121 GCA_040005755.1 Pseudomonadota bacterium | reverse complement strand
GCTTGCCGGCCCGTTTTCGCGACGTACTGCTCGCGGACAAGGATGCGCGCTTCGTTCTCACTCCCGCGCTCTTCGACCCGTGCCTGCACCTGTACCCGATGAGTGCCTGGGAGGAGTTCGAGCAGAAGGTCTCTGAGCTGCCGAGCCTTGATCCCAACGCGGTGCGGTTTCGGCGCATGTACGTCTCGGCTGCGGTCGAGTGTGAGCTCGACAAGGCCGGCCGCGTGCTCGTACCCCCGCACTTGCGTGAGCGTGCTGAGCTGGACAAGAGCGAAGCACTTTGGGCCGGTATGGGCCGCATCCTCGAGCTCTGGTCGCGCGCGCGTTGGGACGCTGCGCTGACCCTGTCGCCTAGCGACATGGACAGCTTCCGGGTTGCCATGGAGCAGATCAAGATATGACCATGGCCGCCAGCGAATTCGAAGCAGAGCCCACTTTTGCTCACGTCTCGGTGATGCTGGGCGAGGTCGTTGCTGCGCTCGAGCCCACGCGCGGCGGGGTGTTCGTCGATGCAACAGCGGGCGGCGCCGGGCACTCCGCGGCGCTGCTCGCGGCATCACCAAACTTGCGCCTGGTCGCCTGTGATCGCGATCCGCTCGCCGTGCGAACTGCCCAAGCGCGCCTCGCGCAATTCGGAGAGCGAGCGCTGGTGGTGCATGCCTCCTTCGATCAGATCGGCGAGCGCCTCGCCGAAGCGGGCATCAAGCAGATTGACGGCCTGCTCGCCGATCTCGGGCTGAGTTCACAGCAGCTTGCCGACGCCGAGCGCGGCATGAGCTTCCGCTCCAGCGGCCCGCTCGACATGCGCATGGATCCCACGCGCGGTGAAACGGCGCTCGACCTCATCGTGCGCCTTTCGCAGGACGAGCTCGCGAATGTGATCTACGAGCTGGGCGAGGAACGCCGTTCGCGTCGCGTTGCTCGTTGCATCAAGCAGGCGCTCGAGGCCGGCGAGCTCAAGGACACGCTGGAGCTTCGGCGCGCAGTGGTGCGTGCAGTTGGGCCGCGCCGTTTGGGCGGCGTCGACCCGGCCACCAAAACCTTTCAGGCCTTGCGCATTGCCGTCAATTCGGAGCTGGACCAGATCAGCGCGCTGCTGGATTTCGCCAAGGGCGCGCTCGCTCCCGGCGGCATTGCAGCGATCATCAGCTTTCACTCGCTCGAAGACCGCTTGGTTAAGCGCGCGTTCGTCGAGCGGCAGTTTTGGCAGCGCCTGAGCAAGAAGCCGATTTTGGCCGGTGAAACCGAGCTTGCTCAGAACCCTCGCGCGCGCAGCGCCAAGCTTCGCGTGGCCCGGCGCATCGAGGAACAAGCGCCGGACAGCGAACCCGGCTGGGACGAGGATGCGCAATGAGGAGCGAACGCGTATTTCTGATCCTGTGGACGCTCGCCGTGTTGGCGGCAACCTCCGCGTTCATCCTGCATTTGGGCTTGCGCGTAAAATCGGTCGAATTGGGCTACGAGCTCGGGCGCGCGCATGCCCGCGTGGAACGCCTGCGTGAAGTCAAACACGTCTTGGAGCTGGAGCTCGCCAGCCACAAGACACCGGAGCGTGTGGATTTCGTGGCCCGCTCCCTGTTGGGCATGAGTGAGCCGACCTCGGATCGCATCCTGTCTGCGGGCAAGAAGCCTGAAGACGACAGCGGCAAGGCTCCAATTCAGGAGGAACCGTGAACGTTCGCGCCAGTAAGCCCGCGCCGCTGCCCGTGCCGGTGAGCGACGAAAAGCGCCGCCGCTGGGTGCGCTTACGCATGGGTATTCTGTGCGGCCTGCTCGCGTTGAGCCTCGGGCTCGTGGTGTCCGGCGGCTGGGACTTGATGATCGGTGACGGCGCGGCTTGGCGGGAGCTGGCGGAGAGCCAACGTCAGCGCCGCTTGCACGTCGCTCCCAAGCGCGGCGGCGTTTACGACCGAAACGGCAGCGCGCTGGCCGTCAGCGTGGAAGTGCCGAGCGTGAGCATGGATGCGGTCGAGCTGCTCCGCTCCGTGCCCTCGCAACAGGTACCGGTGGTGGCTCGTGACGCGGCCAATCGCATCGCAGCGGTGCTCGGGATCGACGCCGCTCAAGTCGAGCGCCGCATTTTGGCCAAGCGTCGCTTCGCCTGGCTCAAACGCCAGATTTCGGCCGAAGAAGCCGACAAAATCCGCGCCCTTTCCGAGGACGCCGCCGAAGAAAAGCGCATTCGCGGTTTGGTGGTGGAAGGTGAGGGGCGCCGTTACTATCCGCGCCGCGAGCTAGCAGGCCCGCTCTTGGGCTTCGTGGCCCCGGACGGCGAAGGCAAAGACGGTCTCGAGTACGCGCTGAACGACGATTTGAAGGGCAACGCCGAGCAGCTCAAAGGTCTGCGCGATCGCTCCGGGCGGCTGTTGTTCTCGGACGGAATTGAGGATGACCGCGCGTTTGCTGGTCACAACCTGTACCTGACCATCGACCAGGGCATTCAGTACGTCGCGGAGCACGAGCTGCAAGCGGCGGCGCGCACCTTCGAAGCGGCGGGTGGCTCGGTCGTGGTGGTGAACCCGAGCACCGGTGAGATCCTGGCACTGGCCAGCTTCCCCACCTTCAACCCGAACGACTACACGGACAGCCAACCCGAGCAACGACGCGACCGTGCCGTGGGCGACGTGTTCGAGCCCGGCTCGACCATGAAAATGTTCACGGTCGCCGCGGGCTTGGCCGACGGCGTGATCACGCCCACGCAGAAGCTGTACTGCGAGAAGGGCGTGATGCAGATCGACAACGTCACGATCCGCGACACCCACCCTTCGGAGTGGTTGACGATCTCGCAAATTTTGGCCATTTCATCGAATATTTGCGCCGCCAAGATTGGGCTTGGCATGGGGGAGGCCAAGCTGTACGAGGCTTTCCGCCGCTTCGGCTTCGGGCAGGAATCTGGCCTGCCGTTCCCGGGTGAGGCGCAAGGCACGTTGCGGCCGCGTTCGCGACCCTGGGTGCCGGTGGAGACCGCATCAGCCGCGTTTGGTCAAGGCATTGGCGTGAGCAACGTGCAGATGGCGATGGCAGCCGCGGCTATCGCTAACGGCGGCGAACTGATGGAGCCGCTGCTGGTGCGCAAAGTCACGACGTCGACGGGTGAGGTCGTGCGTGAGGTCGCGCCGCA
>JBDTYJ010000481.1:0-3125 GCA_040005755.1 Pseudomonadota bacterium | reverse complement strand
GTCCAAATGCAGCTGGCCAGCGGCGAGCTGAGCGTGAAAAAAACCATGCGCATCGTCGAGGAAATCTTGATTCGACGCGCGTTGCAACGCACAAAAGGCAATCGCACGCGCGCGGCGGAAGTGCTGGAAATTAGCCACCGCGCGCTGCTCTACAAAATCAAAGACTACGCGATCACCGATCTTTGATGGAACTCCACCAGCGGATCAAGTGGTACCAACCGCAGCCTCCACGGCGTCCGCGGTCTTCGGGACCGCCGCGGTGAGCACGTCACTGCCCGTGCTGGTCACGAGCACGTCGTCCTCGATGCGGATGCCGCGAACGTCGGCGAACTCACTCAAGCGCTTTCTGTTCAACGCAGATTCGAGCCCGCCAACTTCCAGCGTATTCGAGAGCAACGCGGGGATCTGATAGAAGCCGGGCTCAATCGTCACGACCATGCCCGGGCGCAGATCACGATCCAAGCGCAGGTAGCGATCGCCCGCGCTCTTGCTGCGCACGCGGTCGGGTGCGTAGCCGGCGCGATCCCCCAAGTCTTCCATATCGTGCACGTCCAGCCCGAGCAGGTGTCCGATGCCGTGCGGGAAGAACAACGCGGCTGCCCCGCGCGCGTATAAGTCCTGCAAATCACCCTTGAAAATGCCTAATTCCAACAGGCCGCGCAGCAGCGCAAGGCCAGCCGCGCGATGCACAGCCAGGTAGCGCACGCCCGGCGCCACGGCAGCGATGGCCGCGAGCTGGGACGCCAAGACCACATTGTACAGTTCACGCTGCGTGCTCGAGAATTTGCCGCGCGCAGGCCAAACCCGCGTCACGTCCGAGGCCCAGCCCTCCGGCGTTTCCGCGCCCACGTCCGCCAAGAGCAGGTCATCGCTCATGAGCAAGCCGTCGTGGCGCTCATTGTGCAGCACCTCACCGTGCACAGTGACGATAGAGTTGTACGAACAAGAGCAGCCTGAGGCGATGATCGCGCTCTCCATCTCGGCGCGCACTTGAAACTCGCGCTGTCCTGGTCGCGTGCCACGCATGCCAGCACGATGTGCCCGGTCCGCAACGTCAGCTGCGAAGCGCATTTGCGCGATGGCAGCCGCGTCGTTCTCCAGGCGAAGATCGATCACCGCATCGCCGAGCGCGCGGTCCGCGCCTTCCAGCTCGAAGCCCGAGCCATGAATCACGTCACGGCCCACGAGCTCACTCTGCCAAATGGAGCTCTCGGCATCCTGCGCGGGCAGCGTGGCGACGCCCTCCGGCGCTTCCAGCTCGTCGATCGGGCGCACGGCAATTTCGAGGTCGCGCGACAGATCATCCAGGCGCGGCTGACGGCCCGACCACAGCTCGGCCTCAGGGTCGGGGCGCGGAGCGAACAGCGTGGCTTCGCCATCGTTTAGCAGCAGCGCCGCACCCTCGATGGGGCGCCCCACGAAATACAGAAAGTGGCTTTCTGCGCGGAATGGATAGCGATTGCCCGCGAAGTTGCGTGGGCGGGACAACCCGGAGACGAACAGCGCCGGACTCGCAAACGCCGCACAAAGGCGCTTTCGACGAGCAGCAAACACGGAAGGAACGGTACTGGGCGCGATCATTGCGGCCAGTCTACGCCGAATCAGGCGGCTCCGGCTTGCGGTGCTCGGTGCTCGAGCCCGCAACGCTTTCGCACCGAGGCCAGAGGAGCGGCCACGAAAAGCGAAGGCGCTTACGCGCTACTCAGCGCTCTGACGCGCCGCGTCCGTCGGCTACCCGCACGCATCGAGGCGCAGCGTGCCGTCCCGACGCGGGCCACGAGCAGCGAGGAATACCTAGGCGCGTGGTTTCAAGGTTGGGCGGCGCTCGGTTTGATCCAGACGCGGTCTGAATGCCCCTGCCCCGCCCCGGGTTACCCGCTACACGCCTGATTGTATTCAAGTTTCCAATGCTTGCGCGACGGCGCACATCTTGCTACCGCATAGTGGTGGGACTTGCCTCGACACGCATCCAAGATCTGCGCCGTGAGCGCGGTGCGTTGCTCATGGGCGTGCTCAACGTCACTCCGGATTCGTTCTTCGACGGCGGTCGTCATGAAAGCGTCGCTGCGGCCACACAGCGCATCGATCAACTCGTGCAAGAGGGCGCGGATCTGATCGACATTGGTGCTGAATCCACGCGGCCGGGCGCGCCCGCAATTTTGGCAGCAGAGCAGATCGCGCGGCTCACGCCCGCGCTGCGCTATGCGCTCGGCACCGGGCTGCTGGTTTCCGTCGATACGGCGAGCCCCGCGGTCGCGCGCCACGCGCTCGAGCTGGGCGCGCACTTGATTAACGATGTATCCTGTTTGGCTGAGCCGGCACTAGCGGGGGCCTGTGCCGACCACGGAGCGCCGCTCATCATCATGCACGCGCGTGGGCCTGCTGCCACCATGGCTGGCTTCTCTGTTTACCCGGACGACGCCTACGCAAACGTGATTGAAGACGTGCGCCGTGAATGGCGCGCGGCGCGCGAGCGCGCTGTCGCGGCCGGCATGGCGGCGGAGGACGTGTTTTTCGATCCGGGCCTGGGCTTCGCCAAGAACGCGCAGCAGTCGTACGCGCTGCTGGCTGGGCTCGCGCGCTTTCAGCAAGAGGGGCTCATCGTCGTGGGGCCGAGCCGTAAATCGTTCATCGGCGCGTTGGATGGCACGGCGCCGAACGAGCGCTTGGGCGGCAGCGTTGCAGCCTGCCTGCTAGCGGCCGCTCGCGGCGCTGGGATCCTGCGCGTGCACGACGTGCGTGAAGTGCGCCAAGCTTTGCGTTTAGCGGCCGCAGTGGAGCGCGCAGACCGCGCTAATTGTGCTGATTCTGCGGATTGCGAAAGCACCCTGGGCGTGGCTCAGCCCGCCAGCCTGGGAGCAGCCCATGCAGGATAGCCTGCTCACTTTCTTCAGCGGGCTGACCTTCGTGCAATGCCTGCGCGACGCACTGGATATCTTCCTCGTTTACTACATCGTGTATCGCGCGCTGCTCGTGCTGCGCGGGACGCGCGCGATGCAGGTCGGCGTGGGCCTGGCGATGGTGTTCGTGCTGTACATCGTGGCCCAGGTGCTACAGCTCGTGACCGTGCTCAACATCATGGGCGCGCTGATCTCGAGCATGATCTTGATCATCGTCGTGGTGTT
>JBDTYJ010000480.1:0-3132 GCA_040005755.1 Pseudomonadota bacterium | reverse complement strand
GCGTTTAATTCAGCTCGTTGCTACGGCCCGCGCTCGGGGCCACGCGATCCAACACCGCTTGCAGACGCTCCGTCAAGAGACGCAAGCGTTCGGCGGGGTCTGGCTCTGCCAGCAAGCGCTGGCTGGCATCCGGATCGCCGACTAACGCGCCCGCCAAGCGATTGGCATAAGCGCCTGCGCCCTCAGCGCCCCGGGTAAGCGCGCGCAGATCCCGAACGCCTTCAGGCAGATGCGGCCCGAGTTGAGCCCACAGGGAGATCAGCTTCCGTTGCCAGGCGCTGGTGACCGCCGGGTCAGCTGCTGCATCCAGCACCTCTTCCACCTGCATGCGGCGAAAGGGCCGATCCGCGGGCAGCTCCTTGATGATGCGCGCGACGGCCAGACCGCGCAGCGTAATGTCGTACCGGCCATCTCCATGAGCGACCGATTCGATGACCGAACCCACCCCGCAGATATCGAACACCGGCGGGCGGCCCTCATAGTCTTGCTCGAAGCCCGGCTTGAGGCGCACAACGCCCATCAATTGCTTGCCGGCCAGCACTTCTTTGGTGAGCTCGCGGTAGCGCGGCTCGAAGATGTGCAGCGGCAGCAACGCGCCCGGGAAAAGCACGACGTTGGGCAGCGGAAAAATCGGCAAAGCCGCCAAATCAGCTGGGGCAATCCCGGAGGGTGACGACATCGGCCGGCATCTTCGCACAGTGGCGCGAAAACCGCCATCCGCGTGCACTGTAAAACCCAGCGCGCTCCGCGCTCACTTCGAGGCTTGATCGAGCCGCCCCAGCGTGCGCAGCTCCGGGGCTCGGAAAGCCGCCACGCTGGTAACCAGCAAAGTCATCACACCGCCGAAGACCACGGACGGGACCACGCCCATCAGACGCGCGGCGACCCCAGATTCGAACGCCCCAATTTCGTTCGAAGAGCCGATGAAGATCTGATTGATCGAGGCCACGCGCCCGAGCAAGTGTCCCGGCACGCGCAACTGTAGCAGCGTGCTGCGGACCACGATGCTGATCATGTCCGCCACGCCGCCAACGAACAGCAGCGCAATTGAAAGCCAAAAGCTCCTCGAAAGACCGAACGCAATCGTCGACAATCCAAACACCACGGATGCGTACATCAAGGCGGGCCCCGCCTTCTTCAACGGGCGGGAAGCGAGCACCAGCGAGCCCGCTAGGGCGCCGATTGCCGGCGCCGCGCGTAGCAAACCAAAACCCCT
Source organism: Pseudomonadota bacterium (assembly GCA_040005755.1). GTDB lineage: Bacteria > Myxococcota_A > Polyangia > Polyangiales > Polyangiaceae > PMG-095. Next base: position 1,916 of record JBDTYJ010000480.1, on the reverse strand, counting down.
GGAGCCCACCGCCAAGATCTCGTTGGCAAACACAGGCAAGAGGGCGGTCGCTCCGGCGAATAACACGCTGAACAAATCCAAGAGCAATGCCGCCAAGAGCAAGCGATCACTGGCCAGGTAGCTGAAGCCCTCACGAATGCTGCGTGCCACGGATTGGCTCGGCTTGGCCTCGGCCTTTTTGCGCACTTTCGGGATGCGGTACATCGCGAGCCAGGAAACGACGAGCAGCACGCCCGAGCACAGGTAGGCACCTTTGGGCCCGAGTGCGGAGTACAGCAAACCGCCACCCGCGGGGCCAGTGATCATTGCAAACTGAAATAGGCCGGTGCGAATCGTGATTGCGCGCGCGTACAAAGCTTGCGGCAAGAGCTCCGCGTTGAGCGCCGCGCGCGCCGGCTGCAAGAAGCTGCGGCACGCTCCGAGCACCACCGTCACCGCGTAAATCGCGAGCTTGTGCCAGCCCGCCCCCAAGAACGCGCGCTCCCGCGTGCAGCCATACAACAGCGCCGACATGGCCATCATCACGAGCAGCACGTGCAGCGAGATGCGTCGGCGGTCGCGCGCATCAGCAATGTGCCCGCCCACCAGCGCCAGCGCGATGAACGGTAACGCCTCTGCCAACCCCACCGCGCCCAAAGACAGCGGATCGTGCGTCAATTCATAGATCTGATACGCCACGACCGTGCCCTGAACCTGATTGGCCAGCGTGACCAAAATCATGCTGATCATGAAATCGCGAAATCCGGGCATGGCCCAGATGTCGGGCGGCGGAGGCGAAGCGACGAGATCCAAGGTCAGATGGAGTAGCGCGCCACGGGCCTGTTACCGGCCGCGGCTTCACGCACGCGCGCGGCAACATCCGCCAGGGTGGTGCCTTCTAGAACCTTCAGCGTGGATTGATGCATGTCCTTCAGCACCAGACGAATGCCGCACGTGCGTTCGTCTTCGCAGCCCTCGCAGCGGCGGTAGGCGGTTTGGCTCAAGCAGGGCACCGGCGCGATCGGCCCATCCAAGATGCGGATGATACTCGCCAGGTTGATGTCCTCGGGACGGCGACGCAAAAGGTAACCGCCACCGCGGCCCTTCTTGCTGTCCAAGATGCCATGCTGCTTCAGCTCGCGCAGGATTAGCTCCAAGAACTTCTTCGGAATGCCTTCGCGCTCGGCAATGTCCGCGATCAGCATCGGCTCTGTCTGGTCGACAGACGCGAGCAAGGCCAAAGCCTTGAGCGCGTATTTCGTCTTCATGGTGAGCATGCGGCCGCCAGCAAGCTCTACTTACCCGATAGGCTGGGGCCGAGCACGATCTTTAACGATTTGGGCTAAAAACCGTGCCTGCGCACTCCTAGCCGGCGGATTCGCTGGGCTTGAGGCGCTAGCGCTCAGTCGGCACGATCCGCCTGTTGTGCGCCTGGCGAATCGCGCCTTGGCGTGTAGCGCGCACGCACGCAGGGTCCGCGCGTGCGCCTGCTTGCCCCCACGCGACGCCAAAGAAACGAACGCGTCAATTGGAACTCAATCGGTGGCTTGGCTTGGCTGGTATTTTTGTGGGCCGCTCTGAGCGAACGCAGCGCGACGAGGCCACCACGCTCACCGTGCGGACACACCGCCCACGGGCCGCGCCGTCGCCCAATGAAGGCCATCACGCCGAGCGTTCAGAGTGCTCATCGAACGCTCGCTCGAAACTCCTCCGCCCTCGCCCGCTCGGTCCCAAAGCCGAGCCACTTCCCCAACCCCCAAATTCCAGCCATTTTCCTCACCCAACTCAGCAAAATCACAAAACAAACCGCAACGCTTGACAGTACGCGCGCCGTGAGTACTTTACGCCTCCCTGACGCGCGGTGGAGCAGCCTGGTAGCTCGTCGGGCTCATAACCCGAAGGTCGGAGGTTCAAATCCTCCCCGCGCAACTGAAGAA
>JBDTYJ010000479.1:0-3175 GCA_040005755.1 Pseudomonadota bacterium | reverse complement strand
CGGGCGCAGAGGCGGCCCTGGGTCGCTGCAACGGTAAGTCGGGCGCAGAGGCGGCTTGGGGTCGCTGGGCGGGTGCTGCCGGTTTTGGCGCTTCAACCAACGACTGCAGCTCCGCAACCTGGCCGACCTCAAGCCACTCAGCCATGCCTTCACGCCAAACCAAGGTGGTCGGGTCGATCGCGCCGCTGGCGAGCGCTTGCTGGATCTGCAGCAACGTGAGCTCGCGGTCTTCGCCATCCGGATAATCGACGGCCCACAGCGTTTCGGCGAACGGCGGAACCGCCGCGGACGCGGCCTCCGCCTCCGCCGGTGCAGCGATGGGCGTAACGGGTGGCGTTTTCAATGCCGGTGCGGCTGGCGGAGGCCTCACTCCAACAGGCGGAGCCTTGGGCGTCGTGGCCACAACGGCGGCCCTCTGAGTTGCGGCGAGCGTTGGGCCGCCCTTCACCGCGGGCGCGGCCGGTGGCGGCTTCACGCCAAACGGTTGGGCTCTTCCTGCCTGGTTGGGCGCAGACTTGGGCGCCGCCGGGGCGGGCGCAGCCTTTGCCGTCGGCGCTGGCGCTGTGGCGGTGGGTGCAGGTTTAGCGGCTGCGGGCTTGCTGGCTTCCGCGGGCTTCGTGAAGCCAGGCGCCGAAGCCCGCTCGTTTTTCGGAGCAGTAACGGCCGGCGTAGCGGCCACCGCTGGCGGGCGCACCGACTCAGACAAGCTGAAGACCGGTGTCTCCTTCGTGCCATCGACGCGAATGCCTGCGTGGCACTGCTTACATTTGATCGTAACGACGCGGTCCTTGACCTTGCGCTCATAGACGTCGTCCGCGATGCTGAACGTCTTCTGGCAAGCCGCGCACGTGATGGAAAACGGCATCCGAGCTTTAGCGTACACGGATCGGCTTGCCGTGCCCCAAATTTGCGGGTCTTGCTCCGGCAGTTTGGCAAGCGGGGTGCAAACTTGCAGCGGCTCGACACCGCCCGCTGTGCGCCGCTCCGTTTCGGCTAGGCTACGCTCGTCATGAACGGATTCGTAGAAGGTCGGGTGGCCGCGCGCCGCGACTGGGCGCCTGGCCTAATTACGCTCACTGTCGAGGCCACAATTGAGCCCTTCGTTGCCGGGCAATTCGTGAACCTGGGGCTCCCGGCCGAAGGGGGTGAGCTCGAGCGCCGCTCGTACTCCATCGCTTCGGCACCAGGCGCGCCGCTCGAGTTTTACCTAAAAGAGGTAGTCGGCGGTGCGCTCACCCCCCGCCTCACCCGCTTGGGCGTCGGCTCGCGGGTGCTCGTCGAACGTAAACCGCAAGGGTTCTTCACCCTCGGCTACGTGCCGCAGTGCCACGAGCTCTGGCTGGTGGCGACCGGCACCGGCCTCGGGCCGTTCCTGGCCATGCTCCGTGGCGGCGAGCTTTGGCAGCGCTTCGAGCGCATCAGCCTCGTGCACGGTGCCCGCGAGGCCTCGCACCTCTCTTATGGGGAGGAGCTGGCCGCGCTCTCCGCCGCGCACCCAGGCCGGCTCTCGTATACCACGTTGGTCAGCGGCGGATCCCCCGGTCACTCGCTCCCCGGCCGCGTCACTACCGCGTTCGAAAACGGCAGCCTCGAAGCGCGCGCCGGCTTGTCCCTCGATCCCGAGCGCGCGCACCTGCTCTTGTGCGGCAACCCAGACATGATCCTCGAGCTCACCGCGGTGCTCACGGCGCGCGGCTTACGTAAGCACCGGGTGCGCACGCCCGGTCACATCACTTCCGAAAAATATTGGTGAGTGGGCGATCGCTGGGCACACCCAGCACCTCACCTCCCGCCACCGCGGCCCGCGCCACGCCGGCGCGTCACACCCCGGTTCGCCCGTACACCGGCACGGCCGCGCCCGAGATGTCGCGCGCGGCATCCGAAAGCAAGAACGCGATCACGCCGCTCAGTGACGCCACGCTCACCCATTGCGAGGCATCACTCTTCGGCATCGCAGCCCGATTGGCGGGCGTATCGAGCGTGCTGGGCAGCACCGCGTTCACGCGCACGCCGTCCGCCAGTACCTCGGCCGCGCTCGCCTGCACCAACGCGAGCAACGCCGCTTTCGAGGTGGCATATGCCGCGCCCTGCGCGCCATCCCACGGCCGCACGCCGATGCGCGACCCAATAGCGACGATGCTCCCCGATTTCGCAGCCACCATGCGCGGCAATAACGCCTGCAAACTGACGCGCGCGGTCTCCAGGTTCGCGCTCATCAGCGTCGACCAAATGACGTCCGCGCCAGCCTCGAACATGCGCTTTCCCCCTTGCCAAGTGCCGGCCACGAGCACGGCACCCGCGATCGGCGAGTCCCCGAGTGCACTTGCCCAGGCGGCGCTCGAGGCAACGTCGAAGGACAGGCTGCGCACCCCCGGCAGCTCTGCGAATGCTTGCTGAGCGCGCGCCGCATCGCGATCCACGGCGATCACCCGCTGCCCCGCCGCTGCCAGCGCCCGCACCAACCCGGATCCGAGCGCGCCACTCGCGCCCGTGACGATGATTTCGCCGTTCGCCATCAGAACACCACGCCCAGGGAAAAGCGCGCCAAGAGATCGAACGGATACAGGAAGCTATCCAAGTTGCCGACGTTACCGGCGCGGTCCACCTTCATCAGTAGTTGGTCTTTGGGGCAGCTCGTGGTCTCGTTCCCCAAGTCATCGAAGCAGCGGTTCTGCTTGTTGAGCTCGTAACCGAGCCCGATGCCGCCCGCGATGGTGAACGCGCCCCAGCGGCTGTGCTGGCCGAACATCACGAAGAACTCGCGCTCGGTGTGGGACACTGAATCGATCGTGCCGCTGCTGTCCTTGGCTTCGTATTTGTAAGCGTAGTTGCTCAAGCCCACGCGCAGCACGTTGCCCTCCAGCGGTTTGCGACCAAACCAGAAGCCGGCATCGATCGCGGCGCCGGAAATCGCACCGATACCATTCGACGATTGATTGATGGTCGAGTCATAGGTGGAGTAGTTGAGCGTCGGCGGCTGTTTGGCAGTGACGAACACCGGCACCAGCTCCAAAGTTAGGAATTTGTAGACCTCTGTTTCGAGCTCCAGTCCCAACCGCCCCTCAAGCAGCAGGTTGAAGGGATCGATGCGCACTGACATCTCTGGCACCTTGAAGCCTTGGTTCGGATCTTGGGGTGGTGGCGGCGCTGGCGCGCCGTAATAAGCGCCGCCTGG
>JBDTYJ010000478.1:0-3178 GCA_040005755.1 Pseudomonadota bacterium | reverse complement strand
GCGTGCTCTTGTGCCCGTTCACCACGACCTCGGTTACCGGTTCGGCGCGCGCCGAATGCGTGCAGCTCAGCGCGGCGCACAGCCCAAGACTCAGAAGGCGGCCGCCCACGCTCAAAACGCTCGCTGCGTGTCGACCAAGATCGTCACCGGGCCGTCGTTTTCGAGCGAGACCAACATGTGGGTACGAAAGCGCCCGGTTTCGGTGCGCGCGCCGCGCGTGCGGCACTCGGCGCAGAAAAGCTCGAACAGGGCCTGCGCGCGCGCGGGCTCCATGGCCGCGGTGAAGCTCGGGCGCCTGCCTTTGCGCACATCGCCGAACAACGTAAATTGTGAGACAGCGAGCACTGCGCCGCCTACTTCGAGCACGCTCAGGTTCATTTTCTGGGCGTCATCTTCGAAAATGCGTAGACCCAGCACTTTGTCGGCGAGCGTGACCGCGTCCTGCTCGGTGTCCTCACGCCCCACACCTACGAACACACACAGCCCGAGCTCCACGCGACCGACGGTGCTGCCCTCGACACTAACCTGCGCATGATTGACGCGCTGGATGACTGCTCGCATACGTCCGCGAGGCTTGCCTCGCCTGGGCCGCGGTTCAAGCGTAGAGATCAGTCATGCCGCAACCCCCGCCCGAAAGCACCGCCCCCGACCGCGTCCCGCCCTGGGCGGTCAGCTTAGCGCGCGTCTTGGACGACGCGTTCACGATTCCGGGTACGCACATGCGCATCGGGCTGGATGCCATCCTGGGTTTCTTCTTGCCGACCATTGGCGATGCGGCCACAGGGCTCTGTTCGCTTTCGTTGTTGGTGTTGGGCTTTCAAATGGGCGTGCCACGAGTGGTGCTGCTGCGTATGGTGTTCAACATCGCGCTCGATACGCTGCTCGGTTCGATCCCGTTCGTGGGTGATGTGTTCGATCTGTTTTGGCGTTCGAATCGCCGTAACCTCGAGCTGCTGCGGCGCTATGACCGTGATCCCGCGCGGCCGCCGGGCGTGACAGATTACCTAATCGTGGGCATGGGCATCACGCTGGTGATCGCCGCAGTGGTGTTGCCTTTGCTGCTGGGTTTCGCGGTGCTGCGCTTTCTGTGGCGGCAGGTGTCGGCAGGCGGCTGAGCAGGCACAGCGAGATTCGGGTGCAGACCGCGGCGGCTGCGTGCGGTAAGCTCGGCACCTGTCATGCCCTCGGCGAGTGACCAGCCGCGTGATCTGTTCGTTGGGCAGGTGCTCGAAAGCGCCTACCAGCCGGGCGTGTCTTACCGGCTCGACAAGAAGCTCGGGGAGGGCGGCACGGCTTCGGCGTACCTCGCGCGGCGCATGTCGCGCGTGGGTGAGTCGCAGGCCGTAATCAAGATCATTCTGCCCCAAATCGTAGCCGAGTCGGATGAGCGCGCGCTCACCATCATCAAGAAAGAGGCGGTCGCGCTCGGTCGGTTGAACGAGCGTGTGCCGCCCACGCCGTTCGTCGTGCGCCTGCTGGATACCGGTACGTTGCCCTTTCACTCGCGGGGACGCACGCTCCAGCTACCCTTCATCGCGCTGGAGTACGTGCACGGCGGCGTTGAGGGCACCACGTTGGAAGAGCGTGTGGAGTTTTCCGTCAGGGCGTCGGGGTTTTCGTGCGACCCGCAACGCACAGTGCGCGTGATTCAGGCGCTCGCGAAGGGGCTCGATGAAATTCACGCGGTGGGCGTGGTGCATCGCGATCTGAGCCCCGGCAATGTGCTGTGTTGTGGCGCCGGCGAGACGGAGCTGTTCAAGATCTCGGACTTTGGCATCGCGCGACCCATCGGGCTTTCGGCCACGTTCGGGAACATGCTGGTCGGCACACCGGGTTACCTCGCGCCCGAACAGATCATGGCGCATGAAGCCGGGCTGAGCGCCGCGACCGATATCTTCAGCTTCGCGGCCATCGTTTACTACGTGCTCACGGGTGATCCGCTGTTTAGCGCGCGCACGGCGACGCAAGCTTTGTTGCTCGCGCGCTCGCCGGAGCGGCGCAGCGTGCTCGATGCACCGACTCTGCCCTATGAGTTGCGGGAGCGCGAGGCTGCCTGCCAAGCCATTGATTTGGCGATCGCGCGTGCCACGGCCGAAGATCCGCGGCAGCGCCCGCGCAGCGCTGCACGCTTCGCCGACAGCTTGCTGCCCTGGATCTCGCCAGAGGCGGCCGCCCTGCGTCCGAGCCGGCGCTGGGTCTCGACGATGGATCCGCTGCGTTCGCGTGAGCTGGTGATCGAGACCAACTGGATGGTGCGTCACCCGCCCGGCGACGACCGCCTCGTGCTCAGTGTGGGCTGGAACGCCGCGGGACATGCGCTCGCGGCGACCACGACCGGCCTGGAATATTGGGACGGCACGCGCTGGGTCTCGCTGCCCGCGGAAGGCCTGCCGGCGCGCGGCTCGCTGAAAGTCGTCGAGCGCATGACGGCGAGCACTTGGGTGCTCGGGGGCGAAAAGGCCACGCTGTTCGAGTATTCGCGCGACGGCGTGCGTGAGCTGTTCCGAGGCCCTGACCCGGAAGTGACGTTCACCGCGCTCACCGCTGACTTCGACGATGTCGCCGTCGTGCTTGGGACCAAGCCCGGCGCATCTCCTTTACTGCACGCAGTGGTCGGCAAGCACTGGTTGCGCGCCTTACCAGTTACCGAGGCCGCGACGATCGCCGGCGTTTCTCGCATCGACGACGAACGTTGGCTCGTGGTGGGCCGCGGTCATGATGGGCGCCCATACGCCGCGTATTATCGCCCATTGGACTGGCAGCTCGAGCGGCTGCCAGTCCCGGAGGGGCGCGCCTTGCTCGCAAGCGCGAGCCGCCCCGAGCGCCACACCGGCGCCGCCGTCGGCGTAGGCGGCGCGTATTTGGAGATCGAAGGCGGCGTGCCCATACCGATCACGCTCGCGCGGCGACCTGACTTGAGCTGCATCGCTATCGACCCCCTCGGCCGTCACTGGGCCGCCGGCCCGGGCCACGTCTGGTCGCGCCGCAATTCCGGTGAATGGTCGTGCGTCTGGGAGCACAGCGCCTGGCACCCTCCTTTCATCAGCATCATGGCCGAGATCGGCACGGTGATTGCCATGACCGTTGACGGCGCGGTGCTTGAATGCCGAAGCACCTTGCTGGATGAAACGAATCCCGCCATTTGAGTGAGCCCCTGCCTGCGAGCGAATCCAAACGC
>JBDTYJ010000477.1:0-3186 GCA_040005755.1 Pseudomonadota bacterium | reverse complement strand
TTCACGCCGGATGCCGAGAAAGAAGCGATTCAGATCGACTACACGGTGACCAATGGCGGTAGCACGGCCGTCACTACTGCACCTTGGGAAGTCACGCGCGTTCCGCCGGGTGGCATCACCTTCTGCCCGTTGTTGGGTGATCCTTTTTACCAAAGCGCGGCCACCCTGAAAACCGAGGATGCGGCAGGCGTCACGTGGTACCAGCACGACCCCACGGACAACAAAATCAAAATGTTCGCGGACGGCAAGGATGGGTGGATTGCCCATGCCGAGGGGGATTTGCTGCTGATCAAGACCTTCCCGGACATCATGCTGAGCCAGGCGGCCCCGAACGAAGCCGAAATCGAGATCTACGCGGCGCCCCTGTACGTAGAGATGGAAACCCAGGGCGCGGTCCAAACGCTCGCCAAGGGAAAGTCTCTGCATTGGACGGTGCGCTGGTATGCGCGTAAGCTGGCCGAGCCCGCTGCTGTCGGCAGCGTGGATCTCGTCGCTTACGTACAGAACCAGATCAAGTAGAGAGTGTCAGCGCCTGCTCCCGCCTCGGCCGCCGCCGATGCCGTGCTCACCTTCCTGGAAAGCGTGGGCCGTCGTTCGGAGGCCGAGTTCTATCTAAGGTTGTTCCGGAGGCTCCCGAAAGAGAGCTTCGGCATCATCGCGCCTGGCGCCACCGTGATCCGTTATGCTCTGGATTCACTCGTCGAGCAGCTCAAATTCCTTTCGGACCTCGGGCTGTACGCGCCGGTGGTGCTCGGCTTGTACGATCCCGAACGGGGCGCGGCGAGCTCGGACCGCCTAGTCAGGCGCCTGCCAACTGCCGGCGTGGATGCCCGCTGGCACGAGATGGGCGAGCCGAACTTGGCAGAAACACTGCGAGCCGAGCTCCTGGCCGAAAAGCTGCCCGTGGTTCACTTCAAACCGACTGAGGGGCAAGGCATCGAGCAACGTCTGAATGAGCTGGGTGCGCTCGCCCAACAGCTGGATACGCGCAAATTCGTGCTGTTGCGGCGGCGTGGCGGGCTCAAGCCCGTGCGCGCCGGCAGACTTCAATTGGCGCCGGGCCATTACTTGCCAACGGAGTCCGGGCGCATCTCGATCATCAACTTGCGCACCGACCGCGACGGCATCGTGGCCAACAAGATTTTGCCCAAGCGTGACGCGGAGCTATTGGCCGCGGCCGAGCGTTTGATCGCCCTTTCGCAGCCCACGCCTATCTTGGCCAGCATTACTTCGCCCTTGAATCTGCTCAAGGAGCTGTTCACGGTGAAGGGCGCAGGCACGCTGATCAAGCAAGGTAGCTCCGTTACTCGGCATCGTTCGTATGCGCACGTCGATACGGTGCGCTTGCGCCGGCTGCTCGAAACCAGCTTCAGTCGTGCGCTCGACGCGCAGTTCTTCGACCGGCCGCCGCTGGCGGTCTACGTCGAGGCGGAGTATCGCGGTGCCGCGGTCATCTCGCACGGCGACCCGGTGCCCTACCTCAGCAAGTTCGCGGTGGAACCGGAAGCGCAGGGTGAAGGCATGGGGCGTGATCTGTGGGAGGCCATCTCGCGGGATTACCCCTCGCTCTATTGGCGCGGCCGCGCCGACAACCCCATCGCGTCTTGGTATGCCACAGTGTGTGACGGCATGGTTCGCATGCCCGAGTGGAACGTCTATTGGCGTGGCATCGATACCCGCGCCATTCCGGACATCATCGAGGCCGCGCGCGCGCACCCGGCGGATTTCGCAGCTTCCACCGTTGAAGCCACGCGCTGAAAGGGTAATCCCGTGTTCTACGTGTTCTTGCTGATTGTCGGGGCGCTCGGTGTGCTCGTGTACCTCGTCTTCATCTTCAAGCTCGTGCCCGGCGCAGCCGAAGAGCGCTTGGGAGTGCTCGAACCCTTGCCAGAAGACATTGGCCAGTGGCGCGTTGATGAGCGGACCGAGCAAGGCAAGGCCGCGTTGGCACGCAGCCGCAAGCGGGAAGAACGTTTGTTCTTCGAGGAAGGCAAAGGCGTGTTTGCGCAAGGTCGGCTGGTGCGCCAGGTGCGCTATCGAAATCTGAACGACAACGCCATTGAAGAGGTGGAGCCGGACCAGCCCGTGAAACGCAAACGCATCCGCGTTTGACGCGGCGAGGTCTCAGTTCTCCGGCGCAGCCGGATCCGCGGGCGCACTTGGGTCGTGGCGACGCCGCTTTTTGTGCGGCTTACTGACGTCCGGCGCCGGGTAGTCGTAGCTCGTGGCTTTGGTGGAAGGGACGGCATTGCTCGGCTTCCAGCGGAAGGCGCGCGGCTGCGCAGGGCGGCCCAGCGCATACAAGACGCTCGTCTCGTAGCTCGCGACCGGGGGCGTGCCGCTACCGGCGCGGTTCAGGAACGCCGGGTGGTGCGAGCCGCGATCCAGCTCGACCACGCGCGTGCAGCCGATGCGGAGCAGCGCGGCTGCCAGCGTGTCGCTCGTGTCGTGCGTAGCCGAGGCCACGATCACGCGATCGGTGGGGGTGACGCACAGCGCGGCGCGCCGACGCATATCCCCGCGCTCCCGGGCGCGCGGTTCGACCTTGCCGTTCTCGACCAAGAGCGGCAGTTGCACGGCTTCATCGTCTGCGCCGAGGGTGGGCGTAACTCCCGGAGCTTCGATGCGCGCTGTACTGCCCGGCGCAAGCACGAGCGTTGCGTACCCCGGGCGCAGCGGAATGATGGCGTTGTTGCCGAAGGCAAAGCCGTAGCGGGTTGAATCCGTCGTGTGCCCGAGGCCAATAGCGGCGACCACGCTGTGTTGGGCGGTGTCATCCAGCGTGGTTTTCAGTCCCGGCGCGCTCGACGCAACGGGCTCACGCGTGCCTGAGCGAAAACGAAATTCAACGTGCCCGGGCTCGAAGCTGGTCAAATCTACATCCACGCTGCCCATGGTTAGCTTGCTCGAGTACACGCCGGGCAGCCAAGCGGGCGCCGGTTGCGTCCCGCCATCGGTCGCCCAGGCAGCGCCGCCGGCATCGTGCGGCGTCGCGTCCCTGACCGTGACGTAGAAGAAATCCTTCGCGGACCAGCGCACGAATTTCTCCGGCGGGATCGTCATGCGATCGTCCGCCAGCTTCAAGTGGTATTCGGCCTTCTTCGGGTTGACGACGTCCGTGTACACGAAGCCGCTGTGCGCGGGGTTCATGTCCAAGTGCATCGCGTACGAGCAGCCGGCTTGGCG
>JBDTYJ010000476.1:0-3264 GCA_040005755.1 Pseudomonadota bacterium | reverse complement strand
CCCAGAGCTGGAGTCGCTGCGCGATCCCGCCCCGAGTCCGGAAGAGTCCGCCCTCGCCAGCGAAAACCGGCTCATTCTGGATCAGGCACTCGCCGCGCTCGGGCTGGAGGAGCGCACTGTTTTCGTCCTGTACGAGATCGAGGAGCTCTCACTCAGCGAAATCGCCGAGCTCGTGTCCATCCCGCGCGGCACCGCCGCCTCGCGCCTCCGACGCGCGCGCGAGGCGTTTCACAGCGAGGTCAAGCGCTTGCGTGCTCGACGCGAGTTCCCCCGGAGGTCCCCGTGACTGCCCCCCAACGTCTCAGCGAATCCGACGACGATTTCGAGCGTGATCTGATCCGCTCCGCCCACGCCGACCGTCCGAGCCAGCGAGCACTCGAACGAGTGCTGCTCGGCTTGGGCGTGGAGTTTTCCAACTTGCCATCCGCGGTGGCGAGCTCCGCATCTCGCACTGCGACAATGGGCGCTGCGACGCCGGGCGCCGCGACGCCGGGCGCTACTATCGGCGGGAAAATCGCCGGCGCCGTGCTTGCCAAGTGGGTCGTTGCAGGCGTCGCGATCGGCGTCACCGCAATTACCGGCGCACAAGCCATTGGGCGCGCGCTCGATCAGCCACGCCCGCGCGCGGCCCAGGCGCCCAAGCAAGCCGTTGCCCCTTTGCCCTTGAGCGCCGCTGCCGCCGACCGCGTTGTTTCATCCGCCCCGCCGCGTAGTCGCTCTTCGACCGCGCAACCTTCCCCTTCCGCTCTACTACCGCCCAGCGCTCCGCCCCGGGGGGCCGCAAGTGCCATCCTGGAAGCGGCAGGAGTGCCCGCCGCTCGTGCGCTGTCACCCATCGCGGCCGAGCCCAGCTCGAACGTTGGCTCCCGGGCGTTGCCTGCGGTCGGGTCGTTCGCGTTGGAAACAGCACCTGTTGCACCCGCCGGCCTCGCGGGCGAGATGCGCTTGCTCGATGCGGCGCGCCGTGAGCTCGCGAGCGGCGACTCGCACGCCGCACTCGCAACCCTAAACAAATATGAGCGCGCGTTCCCCAATGGTGCGCTAGGGCCAGAGGCATCGGTGCTGAAAGTGCGCGCGACGCTCGCTGCTGGAGACCGCGCCGGTGCCGAAGCGCTGGGCCAGCGCGTCATCCGGCAGGCGCCGCAGAGCGAGCACGCCGATGCAGTGCGCGCGGCGCTCGGAGCTCGGTCGAATCCGTGATCCGATGTGCGGACCCGCCGCATTATTGGGGAGGCCAGAATCATGAGAACAGAAATAGGTGGCTTGATGGCGACGGCGTTGCTCGCAGCCTGCGGGGCAAAAACCGTGGATTTGGGCAGCGATGCGGCGGCCGCGAACGGCCACGCCAACGGCATGGGCGGTGCAGCCGCGAGCAGCGGCAAAGGCGGAATGAGCAGCGCCGCAGGCGGCGGCATGACCGCCCTGGCCGGAAGTGGGAACAGCGGCTCGGGCACCGATGCCATCACTCCACTAACCTGCGGAGACGGGCACATGGACATGGGTGAAGCCTGTGATGATGGCAATTCCCACTCGGGTGATGGCTGCAGCGCGATCTGCAGTGTGGAGCCCGGCTGGGCTTGTTTGTCCGGGACCTGCGGCTGGATTTGCGGCAACCACCTCGTGGCGGGGCCTCCGCAGTGCGTGATGGGCGAATGTCCCGACCCGAGCGCAGTGGTGGCACCCGACCCGCCCGGAGCGGGGGCGGCACCCGGGCCGTGCGATATCTACGCCGAAGATGGCGGCCCATGCGTCGCAGCGCACAGCACCGTTCGCGCTTTGTATGCGACCTACAAAGGACCACTCTATCGGATCAAGAAGGCAAATGGGGACGTGCTCGACGTTCCGCCGCTGACGCCAGGAGGCTTTGCAAACTCCGCCGCGCAGGACATGTTCTGCGCGGGCAGCACGTGCACGGTCTCGATCATTTACGATCAGTCGGGCCAGGGCAATCACCTCACGAAGGCACCTGGGGGCGGTGCGAAATCCTCGCCCGGCAACGAGGCAAACGCGGCTGCCGTTCCTGCGAACTTCGGGGGGCATGCGGTGTATGGGCTGCACATCGTGCCCGGCGTTGCCTACCGCAATAACAACGCCTGCGGAACCGCAACAGCAGACGACGCAGAAACCGAGTACGCGGTCGTGGCCGGGGATGTGTACAACGGCGGCTGTTGCTTCGATTACGGTAACATGGAGCGGGACAGTCAGGATCACGGAGAGGGCGCTACCGAAGCCATCTACTTCGGCTCTACCACCATTTGGGGCAAGGGAGCGGGCCACGGACCGTGGGTAATGGCCGATCTGGAAAACGGGTTGTGGGCAGGAAACACGAGCCCCTACGCCATGAACCCATCGTTAACCTTCAAGTACGTAACGGCAATGCTGAAGGGCGACGCGCCAGGCAAGAACCATTGGACGATCAAAGCTGGCAATGCCCAAGACGGTACTCTCAACACGGTCTTCGATGGGCCGCGCCCGACCGCATTTTACAACCCGATGAAGAAGCAAGGCGGCATCGGCCTCGGCGCCGCTGGCGACAACAGCAATGCCGCTCAAGGCAATTTCTTCGAAGGCGTGATGACCGCGGCCTACTCGACGAACGAGGCGGACGCCGCGGTACAAGCGAACGTGACGTCCGCCTATAGCGCGGATTGAAAACACTCAACGCCGATAATCCAATGAGCCGCGGAGCGGGCTACGCGCCGGTGTTTGGGCGCCGCGCCCGCTAACCAACCCACCCGAGCGGCTATTCGAATCATCCTCGAGCCAGCCGCATCGGGCGCCAGCCGCAGGCCCGCAGCGCGCTCACATGTTACAGCCGCCCTGACCCTTGCAATCGTTCTGGCCCTTGCACTCGTGCTTGTCTGTCTTACAGCCGCCTTGGCCCTTGCAGGCATTTTTCCCTTTGCAGTCGTGCTTCGACCCCGCGCTGTCTGCGGCGCTGGCTCGCGCCTCATGCGAACGCGAGTGCAGCGGCGACCTGCCCTGCGTGCGTGCGCCCCTCACGATGCCCGAAATTGCCGCGGTCACTAACGAACTAAACGGTTCCATGGCAGTTCTCCTTCAGGTGTTCTCGCTGCGTTCCATCTCACGCAGCACTATACCGCGGCGCGCTTCAAGCGCAGCGCGTTCGTGATCACTGAAACTGAGCTGAGGCTCATGGCGACGGCCGCGATCATTGGGCTCAGGAGCAAGCCAAATACGGGGTACAACCTGCCGCAAGCGGCACCCCGAGCGAGTTGTACACGAACGCGTTGAGTCCGTCTC
>JBDTYJ010000475.1:0-3278 GCA_040005755.1 Pseudomonadota bacterium | reverse complement strand
GAGGACCGCAAGCGCACGTTCGAGTCGTTGCCGATGTACAAGCGCATCGTCATCGTGCTTGCCGGCCCGGCGATGAATCTGATCTTCCCGGTGCTGTTGTACTTCGCCGTGTTCGTGGGTGACGGCCCGTACTTACCGCCCACCGTGGGCGTGGTGCTGCCCGGTCACCCTGCGGACGGCAAACTGCTGCCCGGCGACCGCATCATGAGTGTGGAGAGCGAAGAGGTGGCGACCTTCGACGAGGTCAAGCGCATCATCACGAAGAGCCCGGGCAAGCTCTTGCACTTCAAAGTGTTCCGCGACAACCGTCACGTGGATGTGGAAGTGACGGCGGAGGAATTCGTCGAGAAACGGGACTTGGACATCACCGAGCGTCTAGGCAGCGTCGGGATTCAGCCCAGCGCGCCGAGCGCGGTTATTGGCGTGCCGAACCTGGAATCACCGGCATATCGCGCGGGTTTACGCACCTTCGACATCGTCACCCACGTGGGTGGCTTACCCGTTCGGCGCTTCAATGACTTGAACGCGGCGTTCCGGGACAACGGTGGGGAAACGCTGCCCATCACCTACCTGCGTCCCGTGCAGGTTCAAAATGCGCTTGGTGGGCTCGCGAACGTGGCAGTGTTCGAGGCGGGTGTCGTGGCGCTCACGCCCGACGCCAACGGAACATCCCTATTCGAACGCACTGGGATGGAGCTCGCTGACTTGTACGCCGCAGTCGTGCCCGACGACAGCTACTGGCACAAGACGGGCCTTCGCCCCGGCGACAAGATCTTGAAGTTGGATGACGAGCCGGTCACTGCGTGGTCCACGTTCGGGGAACGCTTGCGCGCGCAGCCCGCGGCGCCGCACCACATTGATTATCAGTCCGCGCGGGACGGCGTGGTGCGCTCGGGTAGCTTCACCATGCGCCGCGAAGATTTCACGGACGATCGCGGCGGGTCTTTCTCGCAATACGTTCTGCAAATCGAACATTGGGTGCCGCTTGCTCCTGAGGGCCGTGTCGAGCACTCGGCGCCGCTGCGTTATGCATTCGTGAAGGCGCTCGATCAAACCGCGGACGTCACGCACTTCGTCATGGTTAGCTTGGTGCGCCTGATCGAAGGTCGCATCAGCCTGAAGTCACTTTCGGGGCCGATCACCATCGCGCAGGTGGCCGGTGAAGAAGGCCGCAAGGGCGCCGATCATTTCATCTGGGTGATGGCGCTGATCAGCATCAACCTGGGCCTTTTTAACCTGCTTCCCATTCCGGTGTTGGACGGCGGGCATCTGCTTTTCTTTGCGATTGAGAGTGTGCTGCGCCGCCCGCTCCCGCTACGCATGCGTGAGCTGGCACACGTGGTAGGCATGGCCATTTTGCTGGGCCTGACTTTGCTCGCGTTCAAGAATGATTTGCAGAAGCGTTGGGACGCCAATGCTGAGCTCGCGAGGTCGCCGCGAGGCTGAGCGCTTTGTCCGAAATCGATGATGAGCTCGAGGGCGCCGCTGCGGGTGGCGTGGCAGCAAGTGCAGGTGCGAGCGCGCGCGGTGTTGCGGCATTGGCTGTCGTGCGGGTGCTGCGTGACGGCGCGTTTGCGGCGGCGGCATTGTCCGCGGAATTGGACCGCGCTACGCGCCTTCAAGATCGCGACCGCGCCCTGGCCACTGAGCTCCTGTACGGCACATTGCGTTTGCAGAGCGCGCTCGAAGCGCGCCTCGCGCCGCTAGCGCCGCGCGGCTTGAAAGACGTGATCGTGAAGGCGGAACTGCTGGTGGCCGCGTATCAGCTCCTGGCGCTGGATCGCGTGCCGGCGTTCGCTGCTGTCAATTCTGCGGTCAATGCCGTGCGCGCGGTGCGCGGACCAAAGGTCGCGGGTTTTGCCAACGCCGTGCTGCGCAAGTTGGCCAACGGTGAAAAGCTCGTCACCAAAGACGCAGCGCTGGACAACGTTCCGGCGTGGCTCACTGCGGCGCTCACGCGCGCGGTCGGGGCGGAAGAAGCGCACTCACTCATCGTGCCGCAAGCCGAAAAAGTGGTCGGTTTAAGGCTGCTTAGCGGGCGCCCAGTGCCGGCTTGGCTGGCCGCTACCAAGCCCGGTAAGGCATCTCCACGCTCGCGTCTGATTCAGGGCGAGGGGGATCCGCGTAAGCGCGAGGGCTTCCGAGAAGGCACGTTCGTGGTGCAAGAAGAGGGCGCGCAGGCAATTGCCCTTTCGCTCGGCGCGCGCGCCGGTGAGCGTGTTTTGGATGGCTGCGCGGGGCGTGGACAGAAAACCTCACTGTTTGCTGAGCAGGTCGGCCCGAGCGGCGAGGTGTGGGCGACCGATGTGTACCCGAAGAAGCTCGAAGCGCTGCACGCCGATTTCGCGCGGCTTCGCTTGCCCCTGCCGGTTGTGAAGGCTGTGGATTGGACGGTAGGTGTGGGTGACGTGCCGGCGAACTTCGATCGCGTGCTGGTGGATGCGCCATGCACCGGCACTGGCACGCTGCGCCGTCGCCCGGAGATTGCAGCGCGCTTGCAGCCAACTGACCCCGCGCGTTTGTCTGCGCTTGCAGAAACCATCCTGCGCTCTGCTGCCACGCGCGCAAGACCCGGCGGGCGCGTTGTGTTTGCAGTGTGCAGCGTGCTCGAAGAGGAGTGCGAAGCGCTGGTCGCGCGAGTCTTGGATATTCTCGACCCTGCGCCGTTCGATGCTCCGGAATTGCGGAGTAGCTTTCCCGTGGTCCAGCCGGATGCGACGTCGTTTCGCATCGGGCCGACACAGTTCGCTACCGACGGCTACTTCGCGGCAAGCTTCGTCAAACGCTGATCTACAGCCTTTGGAACGCTCGCGTCGCTCTAGCCGGCGCTAGGCGGCCGTGCTTCGCCTTGCAGAAAAATCCTGAACTTAGGCGAAATTTTAGTAACTTTGGACAAATGACCATGGCGGCACTCCTGCCTCAGCAGGTATTTGTGGGGGGAACAGGGGCATCGCCGTTCTGGGGAGTCTGACGCTGACAAGGGGCTCGAAACGCCGAGCTTCGCGCGGGGCCAGACGGCCGGTCTACGGCGCGATCAACTCCGGGTCGCCGAGGAATTCGAAGTGCATGGTGTCGCGTAAATCAGGGTCGCGACCCAGCCAGTAGAAGCCGTAGCGTTCGAAGCCGTCGATCCAACAGCGCGGCAGTGAAGAGCGCTCGAACACTGTCGCCGCGGGGCTCTTGCAGAGCCGATTGTTCGGCCACGGTTGCACGCAGCCGCAACACGGGTTGCGCTCGGGATCGATGTCGATGGCGATGCCGAACAAGTGGTTCGAGAT
>JBDTYJ010000474.1:0-3318 GCA_040005755.1 Pseudomonadota bacterium | reverse complement strand
TCGGTCCGAGCTCTGGTAGCGTCGGAAGTGGCGTCGCGTATGTCGGCAATCGTGCGTCGCAAGAGGTGTGCGCGGTGGATCTGCAGACTCTCGCGCTCGGGCGGTGCTTGACCTTGCCGTCACCGCCGGACGGCGTCGAATTCGTGGCGGCGACGCACGAGGTATGGGTCACCACCCCCAGGACGCAGTCGATTGTTGTTTTGGATGCCGCTCAGCCCGGGTCGCTGCGGCTGAAAGACACCATCAAACTGCCGGGAGATCCCGAGGGGTACGCGGTCGACGCTTCGCGCGGGCTGTTCTTCACGAACTTGGAGGACAAAGGTTCCACGCTCAGCATTGATCTTACGACTCACCGCGTGAAGGACACTTGGAACGGCGGTTGCTCGAGTGAAGGACCGCGCGGAATCGCCTTGGATCCCAGGCTTGGCTTGCTCTTTGTGGCTTGCACTGACCACGTGCAGGCACTGGACATGAATCACGACGGTGCGCGGCTTGGCCAGCTCGATACTGGCGCAGGGCTCGACAATCTGGATTATGCGCCGAAAACCAACATGCTTTATGCAGCCGCGGGCAAAGCGGCGCGGCTCACTGTCGCCTCCGTCTCCGCACGCGGTCAATTCTCGCTGGTCACGCAAACTCAAACCGCGCCGGGGGCGCGCAATGCCGTCGCCGATGAAAGCGGCATTGTGTACGTCGCGGACCCGCAGGGCGCGCGGCTCTTGGTCGTGCGCCCCGCTGCAAACTAAGGCGTCGGAGCACTCCCCTTCACGCGCCGCAACGCAAGCAGCGCCAGGGGCGGCAGGAGGCCGAGCGTTGCCAGCGTCGAGCTCGCGAGGCCAAAGATCACCGCGATAGCCAGAGGCTTTTGCAGATCCGCACCGGCGCCGATGCCGAGCGCCAATGGCAGCAAGCCGACCAAGGTGGCTGTCGTGGTCATTAGCACCGGCCGCACGCGACGCGCGGCAGCACCCGCAATGGCAAGCTCTGCGCTGTTACCCGCTGCGAAACGCTTCTCCGCCTCCTCGAGCAGCAGCACGCCGTTTTTGACAACCAGCCCGACGAGCAGTACCGCGCCCATCAAGGACGCAGCGTTCAGCGGCGTGCCGGTGATGAAGAGGCCAAAAAAGGCGCCCACGATGGCCACGGGGACCAAACCCAAGACCAAGAAGGCGAAGCGCAGCAGCCGAAATTGCGCCGAAAGCACGGTCAAAACCAAAAGCGCGGCGAACGCCCCGACCCACGACAAATTGCGCAGGGTCGCTCGCTGGCTCTCGATTTGACCTGCGACGACTGCGCGGTAGCCGGCGGGCAAACGCAGCTCGGCCACGACTTTTCCGACGTCATCCGCGACGGCGCCGAGATCGCGCCCCTCGTGGTCCGCGGTGACGGCCACCATCGGCTGCAGGGCTTCGTGTGTCAGCTCCGCAGCGGTGGTAGACAACTCGGGCTCGCCGAACGCGCGAAAGGTGAGCAGGCGATCCTTCGCGGCGAACGGCAGGTTCGGTACTTGCGCCGGGTCGAAGCGGAGTGGGTTCGGGTAGCGGACGCGAATGTTGATCAAGCGGTCGAAACGTCGGATAGCACCCACGATGCTGCCACGCAGTGCAGTTTCGAGCTGCATAGCGAAGTCATCGGGCGTTACTCCCAGGCGGGCGAGCGAGTCCTGATTGGCGCGGAAGCGCAGCTCCGGCACTTCGTGTTCGTGTCCCGCGTAAACGTCCACAACGCCCGAGACATGGCCTATTTTCTCGGCGAGCTGATCACCGAACTCATTCAGCTTGGTATAGTCGGGCCCGAACAATTTAACTTCGATGGGTCTCGGGCTACCTGCTAAGTCATTGAGCACGTCCTGCAGGACCTGCACGAATTCGACGCGGACCTCAGGGTACTTCTCACTCAAGCGCGCCCGTAGGTCAGCCACGATTTCGTCGTAGCTGCGCGCGTTGCTGGGCGTAAGGCGCACCATGACGTCGCCGCGGTTGAGCTGCGTCGCTGCCGCCGGCCCGAGTTCCGCGCCCAAACGACGCGAAAAAGTACTA
Organism: Pseudomonadota bacterium; assembly: GCA_040005755.1. Classification (GTDB taxonomy): domain Bacteria; phylum Myxococcota_A; class Polyangia; order Polyangiales; family Polyangiaceae; genus PMG-095. Next base: position 1,279 of record JBDTYJ010000474.1, on the reverse strand, counting down.
ACCTCCGCTGTTGCGTGCAGCTCGTGTTCGATATTGCGCGCGAACGCCTCCGTGGCCTCGAGCGAAGTCCCCGCCGGCAGGAAGTAGTCGAGCACGAACGCTCCTTCGTCCATGGTCGGCAGGAAGCCGCGCTCCAAATGCGGATATAGCACCACCCCGAGCACGACATTCGCGGCCAAGAGGGCTACGGCCAATGCCGGGCGCCGCAAAAATGCTCCAGAGAAGCGCTCGTAAAACCGCGCCGCGCGTGCTGCGCGCGACGCGGTCTTGCGCCGTGCTCCAACTCCGGAGAGCGGGATCAAGGTCAACGCGATCAGTAGCGAGATGAGCACCGCAGCGGTTAGCGTGAAGGCCAACGCTCGAAAGAAATCGCCGACGATGCCGCTCAGAAACATGAGCGGGATCAGCACAACAACGGTGGTCAGTGTCGTGCCTACGACCGCGGGCGCCAGCTCCGAGGTGCCGAGGGCCGCGGCCTGCGCCGGAGCAGCCCCCGCGTCCCGGTGATGCGCGATCGCCTCGACGATCACGATGGCGTCGTCCACGACCAGGCCGATAGCGACGGCCATGCCGCCGAGCGACATCAGGTTCAGTGTCTGGTGAGCGACCTTCATGCACACGAAAGTCGCTGCGAGCGTGACCGGTACCGCCAGTGCGGCCTGCACGCCGGCCCGAAAATCCCCCAAAAATACCGCAATTACCAGCGCACATAGCAAAATGCCGACCAGGATCGCGTCGCGCACGCTACTCATCGCGTCGCGCACCAGACTTGCCTGATCGTAGACCGGGTCGATGCTCGCGCCCGCCGGGAGGCTCGCTTTCAGTGCAGCCACTGCGGCAATTGCGTGGTCGACCACGTCCGGGGTGCTCGCGCCGGGGAGGCGAGCCACGCTGACCGCAACCGTGTTGCCACGCGGCCCACCCACGCGAACTGTGCGGTCCTCTGCGCCCTCCACGACCTCCGCCACGGCGCGAAGCGGAACGACGCTGCCGTCCGGTGAAGTCGCAATCGGCAGATCGCGCAATTCAGCCAGGGTTCGTGGTTGTGCGTCGCCGAGCACAGTGACCAACTGCTGACCGCTTTGCACGCGACCGGCGCTGTGAAGGTTCGTGCTAAGGCGGAGCTTGTTGGCGATGTCGTCCGGATTCAGTTTCACTGCGAAGGCGGCTTCTGGGTCGACGATGACCTCGTATTCGCGTTGATCCCCGCCCACGACCTCGATGCGCCCGACTCCCGGGACGTTCGCAAGCGCCGGGCGGACCACGAATTGTGCCAATT
>JBDTYJ010000473.1:0-3340 GCA_040005755.1 Pseudomonadota bacterium | reverse complement strand
TGAGCGAATCAATCCATTCCCGCGTCTCGACGGGATCCTTGTCTGATTCGGGCCTGTAGCTGTCCAACGCTAGCTCCTGCTGCAAATGGGAAAATCGCTCGGGGGCGAGCGCACGCCGCTCGCCCCGAATAAGTAGGCCGTCGGCGCCGGTTCTTCAACCCTACAGACGCTATTTGCGCGCAATTTTCAGCCCCTTGGCAGGGCTTCGGATTGACTCCATAAATGACGGTTAGATGACCAGGCTCCTCACGTTCGCGCTGTTCCTGTCGATCATGGTCACGGTGACGGGGGCGGCGCACTACTACGTGTGGTCCCGGCTGGTCCGTGACCCTGGTTTGCCCCCGGAAGTTGCCCGCATCGCGACTTATGGGCTGGTTTTCCTGTTTGCCGCCATCCCGGGCAGCCTGTTTCTGCGCCGCAGCAGTCTAGCCAACCCGCTTGAAGCGCTGGTTTGGGTCGCCATGAGCTGGCTTGGCCTGCTCCTGTTTCTCGTTCTGACGCTGTGCAGCGCGGACCTCGTGCGCGGTTTGTTTCAGGCTGGTCGAGCTCTGAGCGGGGCGGGCCCGCTCGACGCAGGGCGTCGTCAGGTGCTGGCGCGGCTGCTCGCGGGCGGGGCGGCGCTGGTTGCCGGCTCGCTCGCCCTCTGGTCGGTGCGTTCCGGGCTGGCGGGCGCTCGGGTCAGGCGCGTCGAGGTCCAGCTGGCTCGCCTACCCGGCGCGCTGAGTGGCCTCCGCATCGCGCAGCTCTCGGACGTCCACGTCGGCCCGACCATCCACCGTGATTTCATCGAGACCATCGTCGCGCAAACCAATGCGCTCAAGCCTGACCTGATTGCCATCACCGGTGACTTGGTAGACGGCAGCGTGGAAGAACTGCGCGAGCACACCGCACCGCTCGCCAACCTGCGCGCCAAGTACGGCGTGTTTTTCGTGACCGGCAACCATGAGTACTACTCTGGCGCGCCTGAATGGTGCGCGGAGCTCGAACGCCTCGGCATCCGCGTCTTGCGCAACGAACGCGTGAGCATCGGCGAGGGGGATGTGAGCTTCGATCTCGCCGGCGTCGACGACCACTCAGCGAAGCGCTTTGGCGCAGGCCATGGCGAAGATCTGCCGAAAGCGCTGAGCGGCCGCGACCCAACGCGCGAGCTCGTGCTGCTGGCACACCAGCCCAAGACGATTCTCGAAGCGCAAAATCACGGCGTGGGCCTGCAATTGTCCGGACACACGCATGGCGGCCAAATCTGGCCGTGGACGTACCTGGTGCGCCTTCAACAGCCCGTTGTGGCCGGCCTCGCGCAGTTCGGTAAATCGCTAGTCTATGTGAGCTGCGGCACCGGCTACTGGGGGCCGCCCATGCGCCTCGGCGCACCTTCCGAGATCACGGAGCTGACCTTGCGCTCGGCCTGAACGCGCCGACCGTCGCGCTTTCGAAATCAGAAATCGACGTTGGAGTTCAAACGCCGATTTTCGGCGCGCGCGGAGCGAACCGAACGCGACCATCGACGTTCGCTGGTCCGCGCGTGATCGTCGCGAAATCAGCGGGCGAATTGCTGGACGAGGGCTTCTGCGATGCGCATGCCGTCGAGCGCGGCGCTCACGATGCCGCCGGCATAGCCGCCGCCTTCGCCCGCTGGATAGAGGCCGTCGATTTCTGGGGAGGCGAGTGTTTGGGCGTCGCGTGGGATGCGCACGGGCGAGCTCGTTCGCGATTCGACGCCGATCAGGACTGCCTCGTCGCTGACGTAGCCGGGCATCTTGCGCGCGAAACGAGTGAGGGCCGCTCGCAAGCGATGGCTCAGGTTCGCGCCCACGGTGTCCAACACTGCGGCCAGATCCGTGGCGCACAAGCCGGGAATGTAGCTGGACTCTGGGAGTGACGAAGAGGCGCGGCGGGCGACGAAGTCTGACGCTCGCGTGGCGGGCGCGATCAGGCTGCCTCCGCCCGCGGTGAACGCTGCGCGTTCCAATTGGCGCTGCAGCTGAACCCCAGCCAAAGGCCCAGAGAACCCAGCATTGAGCCAATCCGCAGGCTCGATGCCGATCACGAGGCCCGAGTTGGCGTAGGGCGAGTCGCGGCGCGCAAGGCTCATGCCGTTCACGACCAGCTCACCTGGCGCAGTGGAAGCAGGCACAACCCAGCCGCCGGGGCACATGCAGAATGAGAACACGCCGCGACCTTCAATCGTTTCGGCGATGCGGTACGCCGCGTTGGGCAGCGCAGGATGGTTCGCGGCAGCGCCATATTGGATGCCGTTGATCAACGCCTGCGGGTGTTCGATGCGCACGCCGAGGGCGAAGGATTTTGCCTCGAGCGAGACACCGGCTTCGGCGAGCATTTCGAAGACATCGCGCGCTGAATGCCCGGTGGCCAGCACCACCGCGTCGGCCGAGATTTCTCGCCCGTCCGCTAGTTTGACGCCGGTGACCGTTTTGCGCCCGTGCCGCAGCTCCAAACCTAGCCCCACCACGCGCGCTCCGAATTCGAAGCGCTGTCCCACGGCTTCCAAGCGCTCGCGCAACGCCGTCACCACCTTGGGCAGGCGATTGCTGCCGATGTGCGGGCGCGCATCGACCAAAATGGCTTCGGGCGCGCCGTGCACGGCGAGCAGCTCGATCACGTCGCGCACGTTGCCGCGCTTGTGCGAGCGCGTGTACAGCTTGCCATCGCTGTACGTGCCCGCGCCGCCTTCGCCGAAACAGTAGTTGCTATCGGCGTCGACGTGACCGAGCTTGTTCAGCGCCTTCAGATCGTGCCGGCGCGGCTGCACGGGTTTGCCGCGATCGAGCACATGCGCAAACACGCCGTGGCGCGCGAGCTCATAGGCGCAAAACAGCCCGGCCGGGCCGTCCCCCACCACGACCACGCGCGGCCGCTCCTTCACCTCGCGCAGCGGCGGGCCACCGAGCAGAGGGCGCAACGCCGGATCCGACAAGGCGACCTGCAGGTGAAAACGCACGCGCCCGCGCCGCGCATCGATGGAGCGCTTCTCGACCACCACGCCGGGCAGCTCGGACGGCGCAACGCCCAGCCTTTTTTCGACCAAGCGGCGCAGGTGCGCCTCGTCTTGGGCTTCATCCAAGCCGAGCTCGAGCGTGATTTCTTCGGGTAAGTCCGCCAAACCACGACCTTTTCGCGCTGGGGCGGCTGCTGTCAAGCAGTTGGCCGTTGTCGTTCGCGAACAGCCCGCAGTGCTCCGCGCGGAACGCCCCGGTTACTTCAGCAGCGGACCCGACAGGCTGTGCTGAAACAGGCGTTTTTCTGGGATGGCGCCCGCGGCCAAGGTCAGATCGCGCGCGTGATGCGTAAAAAACAGGATCTGCACGCGCTCAGCCAATTC
>JBDTYJ010000472.1:0-3346 GCA_040005755.1 Pseudomonadota bacterium | reverse complement strand
CGACTACTTCTCGAGGCGGTGCGTCGCCCACAGAATTCCGTTCAGCACGAGTTGCTTGAACTCGGGCTCGCTATACACGGCCGGCGCGTGACCGCGGATCGTGTAGAACATGCGCCCCGCGTTCGTGCCGAAATCCTTGATCCAGACTGCGGGGCGGTTGTCTGCGGAACAGCCCCCCGTCGAACACGACGCTAGGCGCGCAAGGATCTGAAACCCAGGTTGAGCGCCAATGTCGCGGTTCATCCGAAACCACTCGTCGCGAACCGACCAGGTCGCGGGCACCTTTCTCATCACGGGGTGGTCAGCGTAACTCGCTTCGACCTGTATGGTGCCGGGCGTGCCGTCCACATCGAACTTGTCGAGGTAGCCACCGACCAGCGAGTTGGTGAACCACGGGAAGCCCCCCGTCTTCTCGAAATCCGTGGCGGAGTGCACTCCGCCCCAGGCGCCGCCACCCTCGACGTACTTCTGAAGCGCGGACATGGCCGTTGCCTTGTTTTGCACCAACGGGTTATCGCTGAACACGGTGCCCGTCGGCGTGCACCAGAACAGCATGCCGTAGCCCTTGAGCCCGGATGCGGTGAAGTCGGCCAGATAATCGTTTTCGCTGACGGTCGTGAATTGACTGCCGGGTTTGGTGCCGGCTGGCATTTGGTCGTCCGGAGTCTGGCCGAGGTCGGCCAGCATTCGCTGACAGTCGATGATCGAATCGTGCCGGTATTCGAGCGCGGTGGTCAAAATCAGGATCTGGAACGGGCCCGAATGCGAATCACCGCCGGCGCTGTTGCCCGAAGCGCCGTTGCCGGCAGCAGAAGCCCCGCCGCCACTCGCTTGAGGCTCGAGGTCGACCCAGCCACCACAAGCCGTGATGATGGCTCCAGAACAAAGCAACGCGCACAAGCCGCGCCCAAACGTGAGCGTCACGGAGGCTCAGCTCCCGCGTGCGACTTGGGCGAGCTTTTCGGGGCTCGGTTGCGTAAGCGCGCAAGCAGCTCGGTGGATTTGCGTCGCACAGAGGGCGCGTGCGCCGACGCCTCGAGCGACTTCAACAGACTCCCGGCCTCGGCGTCTCTTCCTTGTGTCATGAGCACCTGAGCTTGCACCAGCAGAGCCGACTCACGATCGGCCTCGGTGCCACGGCGTGTCAACTCTTTGAGTGCGGCGTTGGCGCTCTGAAAGTCCCCGTCGCGAAGGCCTCGTGCTGCGCGCTTCCATTGTTCTGTACCCGGAGCGGGGGCCAGGCTGCGCGAAGGCTGCTCGTGAACCGCGCCTTTCGAGCCGGACTCTGCCGCGGGGGGTGACTCTGCCGCGGGGGGTGACTCTGCCGCAGCAGGAGACTCTGCTTCGGGGAGATCTGCGCCCGAACCTTCGTGCCGCTTCCCGTTTAGCTTGGCAGGTCGCGGAGGTGCTGTCCGTACGACCGCAGGGGCGCCGACACTCGTGACGCGCGGGCTCGAGCTGAACGGTCGGATCAGGGTTGCCGCGTACACGCTGCTCACCCCTACCACGAGCGCGACGGCCGCCCAGCGCGCCCCGCGCGGAGCCCGCCATCGCGAAGGCACCGCGCGCTTCTGAAGAAAACGCACGTAGGCACGCTGCATGCGAGCGGCATCAACGAGCTCCTCGCGCAACGCCTCGACCAGGTCGCGCGGCGGCGGGTCGCCGTCTGCCAGCAGATCAGGAGGGAGAGAGCTCACGCGGCCCTTTCGGTAAAAGCGGTTGATCGGCGCTCAACAATGTACGCAGCCGCTTGCGACCGTCGCGCAGCCGCGAGCGTACCGTCAGGTCGTTGCTGCCCACGATTGCCGCGATTTCGGGAATGCTCAGCTCTTCGATATCGTGCAGGATCACGACGTTGCGATGACGCTCGCTCAAGCGGTCCAGAGCGGCTTGCAAGCGCCGCGCGCGCTCGCGCCGCTCCAACATCGCACCGGGCAGAGTATCGTCCGTGGGCGTCGGGTCGCCTTCGTGTTCGAGGCGAAAACGAGCGCTCCAGCGCCGATACCAACGCCGCTGCTTCAGTAACACCCGGTAGCAGACGCCGTAAATCCAGGTGGAAACCTCGCTGCGCCCCTCGAAGCTCTCGCGACTTTTGAGCACTTGCTCCGCCGCCAATTGCACGAGGTCGTCCAGATCGGGGGCGGAATGACCGGCGAGCGCCGCCATGCGGCGGTACAAAGCTTCGAATAATTCGCGCTCGCTCACGGGATGAATCGCCCCTCGGGAGGCACCCAGCGTCGGCTAGCCGGGCAACGGTACGATATTGTTGCATGCTCTTCGCCGGGCGTCGGGGTCCATTGAGTTAGTTCCCGGAGCAGGCCAGGCTGAGCACCTTTCCACGCTGGACAGGTCGCGAAAAGTCGGCGCATCGAGTATACCGCCCTCGCGTGAGCAAACGGGTCGCTTACCAACGGGGTCTCGGCCGGCGGGTCATTTTTCTGACCGGCGCCGCATCGATGGGGCTCGTATCGAATATTCCACCCGCACGGGCCGCAGGGGAAGGTGTGGTGGTGGCTTGCCCGGAGCTGTCCGAGGCTCGAACAGCCGAGCTGGAAGCGCGCGCGCGGGCAACGTTGCTCACCAGCGAGGTGGCGGCCAAGGCGTCGATTTCTTGCGCAGGGGACGCCGTGGTGATTCAGGTCGAGGCGGGCGACGACGGCGTGACCATCAATTTGCGCGTTCGCGCCGCCACGCTGCGCGAAGAGGTGCTGCGAGCGCTCGATCGGGCTCTCGCCGATCTGAGAGCCCGCGTGACACCAGATGCTCAAGTGGAGGCGCCGCCAAGTGTCGTGAGCACTGGGGCTGAGTCAACGGAAGCCGTCGTCGACCCCGGCACGCACGACGCACCGCCTCCCTCTTCTCCGGCTCCCGCGGCACCTGCGCCGAGCAGCGTCCAGGCGCCCTCGGAGCGCGGGATGGAGCTTGGCGCCGACTTGATCGGCGAGAGCTGGGGCAAGCACGCCGCGCTCGGGGGTGGGATCGAAGCCGGGCTGAACTTCGACTCACCCTGGGCGTTCGGAATTCGTGCCGGAGCCTTCTACCCCTTGGGTCTCGGTGAGCTCACGGCCTTCGAGGGGCATGCGCTGGCGGAGGTAGCATTCACAGCCAACGCGTTGGCCGGACTACGCTTCGGCGTGGGTGCCGGCCCCAGTCTGTTGTTCGTCGCGCCGAGCTCGGGCCTGTCCGCGTCGGGCAGTACGTTGAAAAGCGCGGTCCGCGTCGAGGTGCAGCTGAGTCGTCCCTTTCGATTTTCCCGGCTAGCAGTCGCGCCGTGGCTCGGGCTTCGATTCTTTAGCGCGGAGCGCGGGGTTCGGGTCGCGGAGCAGCCACGGCTTGTTCTCGGCGG
>JBDTYJ010000471.1:0-3392 GCA_040005755.1 Pseudomonadota bacterium | reverse complement strand
TGGGAAATCGTCGACAACTCGGTCGACGAGGCCATGAACGGCCACGCCACCGAGATCAACGTCACGCTGCACAAAGACGGTCAGTCGGTCACGGTTAGCGACAACGGCCGCGGTATCCCGGTCGATCTGCACCCGCAGCACAAAAAATCCGCGCTCGAGATCGTGTATTCCACGCTGCACGCAGGCGGCAAATTTGAGGCCGGAAACTACAAGACCTCGGGCGGCTTGCACGGCGTCGGTGCGTCCGTCGTGAACGCACTGTCTTCCAAGGTGCAAGTCACCGTGAAGCGCGAGGGCGCCGAGTGGCAGATCGAATTCAGCCGTGGCGTCGTCACTCAGAAGCTGAAAAAGCTCGGCGCGGCCAAAGGCACCGGCACCACCGTCTTCTTCCATCCTGACCCCACCATCTTTCCGAAAATCGACTTCAACGCCGACACGATTCGGGAGCGCCTGGAGATCGCGAGCTACCTGCATCGCGGCGTGAAGGTCAACTTCAGCGACGAGAGCAGCGGCAAGAAAGAGACCTTCTTTCACCAGGAAGGCATCCTCGAATACCTGAAGAAGATCCTCGCTGCGGCCCATTCCAAGCCCGCGCACGAGGCGCCGTTCGTGCTCAATAAAGAGAGCGAGGACCTGCGCCTGGAGGTCGTCTTTCAATGGACGGAGGCGACGGAAGAGGTCGTCAAGAGCTACGTCAATGGCATCCCTACCGGCTCCGGCGGCACCCACGAGAACGGGCTACGCGCGGGTGTGGCGAAGGCCATTCGCAACTACATCGACACGCACAATCTCGCACCACGTGGCGTGAGTCTGACCGCCGAAGACATCCGTGAAGGCTGGGCATCGGTGCTGAGCGTGTTCGTGGCCGAGCCGCAGTTCCAAGGTCAAACCAAGGACCGCCTGAACAACCCCGAAATGCAGTCGCTGGTCGACGGCATGGTACGGCCCGTGCTCGAGCAATGGCTCAACTCGAACCGCACCGTAGCCGAGCAGATCGTCGCGCGCATCATCCTGTCCGCGCGCGCGCGCGAAGCGTCACGCGCAGCTTCAGCGTCGGTGTCCCGCAAGAGCGCCACCAGTGGCCGCCTCACGCTGCCGGGAAAGCTGGCCGATTGCCTGACGCACAACCGTGATCAAACAGAGCTGTTCATCGTAGAGGGTGATTCGGCAGGCGGCTCGGCCAAGCAGGGCCGGGATCGCAATACCCAAGCCATTCTTCCGCTGCGCGGCAAAGTGCTGAACACGGAGGGCATGAGTGTCGGCAAGGTGATCGAGAACAAGGAGCTGGCTGATTTGGTCACCGCGCTGGGCTGCGGCATTGGACCGAATTTCGAGCTCAGCAAGCTGCGCTACCAGCGCATCGTGCTGCTCGCCGATGCCGATTCCGACGGCCACCACATCACGACCCTGCTGCTCACCTTCCTGTACCGGCACTTGCCCGAGTTGATCCGCCAGGGTCGCGTGTTCGTGGCGATGCCGCCGCTGTACCGCATCGATCTCGGCAAAGAGACCTACTGGGCAGCCGATGACGCGGACCGTGACCGCCTGCTCAAGGAAAAGCAGAAGGGCAACACCAAGGCCGACATCACGCGCTTCAAGGGCCTCGGCGAAATGATGGCCAAAACGCTCTGGGATACCACGCTCAACCCGCGCACGCGGCGCATGCTCCGCGTGAACATCGCGGACGCGCTCGAGACGGACCGCATCGTCAGCGAGCTCATGGGCAAGGACCCAGCGGCGCGCTTCAATTTCATCATGAATCGCGCGGACGACGTGGGTGTGGGTGATCTGGACGTTTGAGGTCGCGCCAGGTTGAGAGTGCGGCGCTGCGGGCTAGCTTTGGGCCAGCAGCGCGCCGGATCGTTCTGCCCGCTCGTTTCCCGGTGCGCGCAAAGCGCCGCACGCCACGCCCGAGCGTGCGCGAAGCACTACAGCCGCCTGCTCGTCTCGGGGTGCGCGCGAAGCGCCGCACGCCCACGCCCGAGCGTGCGCGAAGCACTTACAGCCGCCTGCTCGTCTCGGGGTGCGCGCGGAGCGCCGCACGCCACGCCGAGCGTGCGCGAAGCACTTACAGCCGCCTGCTCGTCTCGGGGTGCGCGCGGAGCGCCGCACGCCACGCCGAGCGTGCGCGAAGCAGCTCAGCCGCATGCCCGGAAACAACACGAGCTAGAAGTCTTGGAAGAAAAGATCACGATCTGCGAACGAGGCTAGGCCTACGAGAACTGACCGAACAGGCGCATGCGATCTCACAGCGCAGGACGATCGGCCACAACGGTGCGGCTCGCCGCTAGGCCAAAGGGTAGCCCGTCGCGAGCAGGCCACGACTAAACGGTCGCGCTCACAGCGCAGGGCGATGAGGTTGTTGGGGGCGATCGCGGGCCCGCGACGCAGCTTGCTGGGCGGCGCTGTTCCCGTCCTGTGACGCCGAAGGCTGTGCCGGTCGCGTTGTGTCGCGTGACCATCAACCCAGATCTCGGTTCCGACGCCGCTCCGCCGGCCGGTAGGCAGGAATGCGGCCGCTCTGGCGCAGCGTTTGCGCCCTGGCCGCCCAGTGATTTCGCTAGAAACGACCGTTTTGAACGGTTTTGCCTGGCTTTTTCCGGCCCGGCTTGAGACAAGCCTGTGTCCGCGCTACGCGGGGCGCTCCCGAGACTACGGCAGCAGACTTTGGCACGCACCCGAAGGCTCGACTCGAACGGTCAAATGCAACGTATCTTTGCCGCCCGCTGCCATGCGTGGACGCGCTTCGTCATCGTTTTCGCGCTGTCGTTGGTCGCCATGCCCAGTGCCTTTGCACAGGGCACGCCCGCGCCTGCTCCCGCGCGACCGCACGCGCATGCTCCGCGTCATGCGGCGCCCGCGCCCGCCACTCCGGCGGCTGCTCCCGCGAGCGCAACGCCCGGTGCAGATAGTCCGAGCGGCACTCCCGTGCCGGCCCCGGACGCTGACTTGCCGGCGGAGCCGCCAGCCAGCGCGGCCCTGCCCCCGGGTGAAGCAGAGTTGGCGCGCGGCATGCCGCTCCAGCGCATTCAGGTCACCGGCAACCGGCGCGTGACCCCGGAAGACGTGCTCACCTACATCCGCGAGCGCGTCGGCCAGCCCTTCAAACCGGAAACGCTCACGCAGGACGTGCGCGAGCTGTGGAACTCCGGCTTCTTCGATGACATCGAGGTCGACCTGGACCGCCACGACGAAGGCGTACAGCTGCGTTTCGTGGTGCGTGAGCGCCCGAGCATCGCGACCATCACTTTCGAGGGCAACGACAACATCTCGAAAGACGACCTGAACGAGGGCGTCGAGCTCAAAGCCAACACCATTTTGAGCCTGCCGGCGGTGCGCCGCACCGTGCAGAAGATCCGCGATATGTACGCGGAAAAGGGCTACTTCCTGGC
>JBDTYJ010000470.1:0-3407 GCA_040005755.1 Pseudomonadota bacterium | reverse complement strand
TTACCCTGGAAAGTAGGCATTCGGTGCAGTATCAGAATTTCCGTGGCGCAGACCTAAAAGAGGCACTCTCGGCCGTGAAGGCCACGCTGGGGCCGAACGCGCTGATCGAAGGCACTCGCCAGATCAGTAACGGTCGTGGCGGTGGGCTCGGCCACTCGTACGTCGAGGTGACAGCGGCTCCGCCCGCTGGGCTGCGCTTTCCCTACGCTCATCGCGAAGCGGCGACGGCCGAGGTGCCGCTTCGGCGCCGCGAGCCGCGCGCGCAGCAAGCCTTTGGGCGCAACGCCAAGCCAGTGCCGACCACCGCCCGCGACCCGAGTGAAATCGAGCGCGAGCTGGGCATGTTACGCCAAATGCTGAACGAGCTGAACGAGAGCCGCCCACCCAAAGAGCGCGCGCTCACCGAGCTTCACGCGGCCGGCATCGAGGGCGCCTTGGCCCGTGAGCTCTCGACCGGCGCCACCAAAGTCGCGCGTCGCGGGCGCGAAGCCCTGCGCGCTTGGCTGAGCGGTCGCATCAAAGAACGACTGACCGTGACGCCATCGCTGCTCACCGATCCGTCGCCGCGCGTCATCGCTTGCGTCGGCCCGACGGGCGTTGGCAAAACAACGACTCTGGCTAAGCTTGCCGCGCGCGCGCGCCTGGACCATGGGCGCAGCGTAGGCGTGATCAGCTTGGACACCTTCCGTGTCGGGGCCGTCGAGCAATGGCAGCGGTACGCGACCTTGATGGGCATTCCGTTCCAAATTGCCAGTGATCGCACGAGCTTCCTGCGCGCGATGGCCGACATGCCGACCGATTTGGTGTTGGTCGACACCGCCGGGCGCTCGGTGCATGGCACAGCCTGGCCGCTAGCCGGCTGCCTGCGTGAGATCACTGACCGCCAAGTGAACGTGATGCTCGTTCTGCCCGCGTGGCTGCGCGCGAACGACGTCACGCGCGTCTTGGAGATGTACGACGATCCGCTGCCCACGGAATTGGTGGTGACCAAGCTGGACGAAACCTACCAGGTAGGAGGAATCCTACATGCGGCGCTACCTAAGCAGCTCCCCTTCGCTTATCTCTGCAACGGGCCGCGCGTACCAGAAGACATCTTGGACGCATCCGTCGACGGTGTGCTCGATGCCGTGTTTCCGAGTGACGCGTGAATCCTTCGCATGAGGCGGTCTTGTCCACAGCTCCCGTAGGCAGAAGTCCCACGCGCGGGCGCGAGGACGACAAAGCGGTGTACGAACGGTTCATGCCGCTCGTGCGTCGCATTGCGATGCGGACCATCCGCACGCTGCCTGCATCGCTCACCTTCGACGACATCTTGTCGGCGGGCTGGGTGGGCATGGCCGAGGCGCTGCAGCGCCGCACGGCGGAGATGGAAGACGAGCACTTCGAGGCGTACGCCTCGTACCGCGTGCGCGGCGCAATTCTCGATTATTTGCGGGCTTTAGACCCGCTTTCCCGGAAGCTGCGCGGCGCTTCCCGGCGCATCACGGAAGCCGCTTCCGAGCTGACCAATCGCCTGGGCCGCACGCCCAACGAAGATGAACTCGCGGGGGAGCTTGGGCTGTCGCTACCGGCGTATCAAGAGCTGTTGATGGAGATCTCGGAGGCTGGCTTTGCCCGTCTCGAGCTCTCGGCCGCGGCGGAACCCGCGTCCTTCGATCCGTCACCCGAGGCGGTCACCTCGCAGGCGGAAATCGTCGACGGCATCGCCACCGCGATCGACACGTTGCCCGAGCGCCTGCGTTTGGTGCTCGCGCTTCACTACCAAGAAGAGTGCAGTCTGCGCGAAATCGGGGAAGTGTTGGGGGTGACAGAATCTCGTGTTTGCCAGCTGCACGCCGAAGCCGTGCACTTGATCCGCGCGCGACTCGAAGCCCGCCCGCGGCGCATGCCTGCGCTCGAGACCGGCCCGCGCCGCTGAAACGCGCCGCTGCAGGCTGGAAATCGCCTGTAGTTCAGGGCCGCCGCGCTAAAGGATCCGTGAAGCCCGCCGTTCGCAACGGGCGGAGTACCAACTCATCTGCGAACGCAGCCAGATTTGACCTTGTTCGAGAGCTGGCATCCGACTTGCACTGATTCGTAGCCGAAGAGTCACGAGGACTCATCACTTCACCAACGCCATGTAGGCGGCAATCAGACGGAGTTCGTTGTCATGCAGATCAATAGTCAACGCTTCGGCGTCGTGGACCTCCAGGACGACGCCGTGTTGAGTTTTCCCTCAGGTATCATCGGCTTTCCGCGGGAGCAGGCCTTCGCGCTGATTCCCCATCAGGGTTCGGATTACCTGGCGTGGCTGCAATCGATGAGCAATCCGGAGTTGGCCTTTCCGGTAGTGTCGGCGCATTTCTACGGCGACAGCTATCCGGACGTGTCCGTCGTCGACGCGGCGCACGCTCGCGGCATTGCCGGCGCGCTCGATGAGTTCGCAATATTGGCCGTATTGTGCGCGCCAAAGGGTCAACCGGCGACCGTCAACCTGATGGCTCCCATCGTCGTCAACTCGACGACGCGCCAGGGTGCCCAGGTGATTCTGGAAGGATCACGCTTTTCCACTCGTGAAGTGTTCGTGGCGCCCCAGGCGAGTCCTGGTGCCGAACGCGAAGCAGCCGCTGAACCCGTTGCCATTCAGGCGGCGGGTTAAGGCCCGAGTAGGGAATTAGCGTGGTCGCCTCCCCCTCACACAACGTGTTCGGCAACGACGAGGACAACTGGTTCGGTAACGACGACCGCGAAGCCGAGTCGCGTGCCGAGCAGAGCGTTACGGCCGTCGGGGCTCGTATTATCGGGGCCAAGCCATTCCCGATCGCAGCTCGCCGGCTCGAAGAGCTGACCCGCAATCCCAAGGCGCGTTTGGAGCAAGTGGTGTCGGTCTTGGAAACCGACCCGGGCTTGTCCGTGCGTTTGCTGCGCCTGGTAAATTCTGCCGGCTATGGTTTAAAGGTGCGCGTGACTTCCGTGCGCCACGCAGCAGTGCTGGTGGGCACACGGCGTCTGCATCAGGTGGCCACAACGGCCGCTATTTTGGATTTGTTCGAGACCAGTAACGAGACCGCGATTCAGCTCCTCGAGCACGCGGCCGTGGTTGGCTCGTTATGTCGCTACTTGGCCGTCCACCTCGGGCTGCCGCATGACGAATTGTTCACCTGCGGTTTCTTGCACGACATCGGTAAGCTGATGTTGCTCGACACGGAAGGCGAAAAATACGCCAGCTTGGTGCGGCTGTATGGGAATGCCCCGGATCAGATGCACATCCAAGAACGCAAGATGTTCGGCTTCGACCATGCCGTGCTCGGGGCGCATGTGCTGAGCGCTTGGAACATTCCCGAGCCGGTGCCAAAAGTCGTCGCGTTTCACCACAACCCTGCGCGCGCGATGCAAGACACGCTGCTCGCCTCGATGGTGTACACGCT
>JBDTYJ010000469.1:0-3428 GCA_040005755.1 Pseudomonadota bacterium | reverse complement strand
TTCGCGCGCTGCGCCGACGCGGGCAAGCAGCTGTGCACCGAATCGCAATGGCAACGTGGCTGCGACACCTTCGCCGAGGTCGGCGAAAGTCCATCCTGGACCGAGAGCCTGGACGGCGGCTTGGCCGTCGTGCGCGGCGGCGGTTCGTGCCTGCCGCGCAAATTGACGAGCGCGGCGGACCAGGACGAGCAGCGCGCGGGCCTGTGCTGTGATCCGGCGATCGCGATGACGTCTACTTCGCTGCAAAAGCCATTTCTGTCTTCCACCGCGGGCATTGTGCTCAAGCTGCAGCGCGCGCTCAATCAACACAACGTGGATGCCTTCTTGGAATTGGCCGAAGACAGCGTCACGCTCAACGGCCACGCGCGCGATAAAGCCCACCTGAAGAGCCTGCTCACGCAATCCTTCGCTTCCGCGCGCGACCTCGTGATCGTAAACGATATCTGCGACGTCACCGTGGCCGCGAAAAAGATCGTGACCATCAGGCGGCGACGGAAGAAAACCAGCTATGAGACCACCGGCTGGACCGCGGTTTGCCAGCAGACGCGCCACCGCGACGGCAAGGCCGTGAGCGCCAAGAGCAGCTACGAATTTTCGGCCACCAGTAAGCTGCGCGGAATTACCGACAGCGAGGCGCCCGCTAGCAGCGAGTGAGCGGCGACGGCTCAGCGCGAGTGATCAGCCGCCCAGACGTGACTCGTTGTGGCACAGCTCGCCCAAGTTGTCGGGGCAGGCGATGCGCACGTGGAAATGGTCGTCATGCACGCTCGTGCCCGCAGGTTGCATCAGCAAGAGCTCCACTTGCGGCACGTAGCGCGCGAACTCGGGCGTCTTTTTGCCGTATTCGATCAACCGCCAACGCAGCCCACTCGACACGAAAATGTGCACCAAGTCGGCGCGGCTATCGGTTACCCAAGCCCGAAGCAGCACCCAATTGCGGTAGTCGTCGAAGTACAGGCCGCGCTCAAAGCGCGATTTGCCGTTCGGATCGAAGGGCGTGAAGTGCTCGCGCACGACCGGGCGCCCCTCTGCGTCCTTCAAGTAGAAACTCACATCGGCGTCACGTCCGCTCTGATGGCTCACGTGGCCGGCGAGCGGTCCGCCATCCCGGCGCGATAAATCCCCCACCATCATCAGCGAGCCCTTCTCGACGCGCGCCACTTCACGGGCGCTGCGTTCGAGCATCAGCACCAAAGCGGGATGCGCAAAAATGTTCTCGCGGCTACTGTCTTTGACCTTCAAGGACTCGGAATCTTTCAGCTTTTTGGCACGCAGCTGAAAACCGGCGTTGGGATAGCCCACGGTCAGCGACATCATAGAAAACGGCGCGCCGAGGAACCGCGATGGCAAATCGCGGCCGGTCCCCGCGTTGGCGCTGGGAGCGGTAATGGACAAAACGCCAGCCAGTGCCGTGATGAGACCTGCCGAGCGCGCCCTGGTTCGCCGCCTTCGCATTCTGCCTTGGGCTGTATCACGCCCCTTTCCGAACCCGCAAAAAACGCGCAATCGGAGGGGGCGCCCGCGTTCCCGCCACGCACCTCGCGTTCCGCCACCGTGCCCGGCAAAGTGCGTCACCACCAAGCTTCACAAGAGGCGTGCAGGCTACGCCCAGGCACCGGATAGCCAATGAAATCGAAGTGTCGCGCGTCGAAAACGTCATCCACCGCGGCACGCACCGAGATCTCGTGTGTGCGGCCGAACTGCACGGTGGCGCCCAGATCCAACTCCGTTGAGGCAGGTAAGACGAGCAAGCCCGCGGGATCGGCGAGCCGCGAAGCCCGGTAGTTGAAGCGCGCGTCCAAGCCGGCGCGGCGCAGCGCGAGCACCCCGGGCTGCACGAAGCCCTCGAGGAAAAGGCTGCCAAATAGCCTGGATTGGAGGGGGATCAGGTCGTTCTGCAGGTTGCGGGTGGCGGTCGTGTCGCGCGGATCCAACACCGTAACGGAGAGCGCCGCGCGCGCACGCCGCGCCCATTCTGCCCCTGCCTCGAGCTCGGCCCCGAGCACGCGCGCGCTGCCCACGTTATACGGCTGCACGGCGCCCAGAGAGGAGCGCCGATACGCGATCAGCTCGGCGACGTGGCGCGCAAAGCCAAATGCGTCAACGTACGCCCAGAGGGGACCGAGCGGCGCCCGCCAACGCGCGCCCAAATCCCAGCTTAGCCCTCGCTCGGGCACGAGCGCCGAGCTGCCCTCTACCAACGCGGACACGCCGTACAGCTCCCCCAACGTAGGCACGCGAGCGTAGCGGCCGAGGTTCGTGCGCAGCTCGAATTGGCCGATGCGCTGACGCGCGCCCAGCCGCCCTTCGGGCTCCACGCTGCAGCTCTGAGGCTGACTCGGCCCGCGCGTGGCATCGCAGGTCAATACGCCGAGCGCGGAGACTTCAGTCGTTGGCGAAACAGAAGCTGCCAACGCAACGCGGCCCGATGACGTGCTGCGCCGTGCCCGAAGCGCTGTGCCGCCATCGAGCGCCAAGCGTTCGACCTCCACGTTGCCGCCGAACAGGGCGTGAAGCACGTCGCCGGAGAGTGCAAGGTGCGCACTTTGCCCCAAGCGCGTCGCGCTGGAATCCAAGCGCGGCGTGAATAGGCCGAGCTCGTGACGCGGGTCAGTCAAACGCGAACGCGCGGCGATGACTTCGCTTTCAAGGCTCACCTCGCAACTCGGCGCGGCGCCGCAGGGCACTTTTGCAGACAGCCCCGCGAGCTCTCTGGAGCTTGCTGCACGCGCCGAAAGGGCAGGCAGCAGCGCGAGCCCGCTGATGCCTTGCTCGCGCTGGAATGCGTTGAGCACGGTCGTGATGCGCGCGCCGCGCGCGCCGAGCGACGTACGCCCTATCGCCCACGCATCGCGCGCCGTATAGTCTGCATTCGGGCGTCGGCGTATGGCATCGTCGCTGGTCTGGGCGGTGCCCGCGTTGTCGGCGTATGGATAGTCATTGCGCGCGCCGGCTGAGCGAAATGCGAGCAGAGCCGCATCGCCATGCTGCGCCACTTCGGCGCCCACGAAGCCCGCGTGCGCGCCGAAGCTGCCGAGCTCGGCGCCCGCGCCGACGCGCGTCGCTTTTGGCAGGCGTGGTTCGAAGTAAATCGCCCCGCCAATGCCGAAACGGTCGGCATCCGCTGGCGCGTTGCCGCGATACACCTCAGCGCGTGACAGCATCCAGAGCGGCACGAGCGATAGATCTGCGGTGCCCGTCAAGTCGTCGTTCAGGCGTATTCCCGCCAAGTATACCGGCGTTTGCGCGCTGGTCGCGCCGCGCACCGACGCCGTCGCCAAGTCCGCCCCGCTGCCGGTCTGCGACACCTGCACGCCGGGCACGTGGCTCAGAATCGCGGCAGCGTTGGCACCCGGCCGGCTGAGCTCGCTTGGATCGACGCGCGACGCAGCGAGCGTCGGCTCGCGCGCGGGGCGCGTGCTCTTGTG
>JBDTYJ010000468.1:0-3449 GCA_040005755.1 Pseudomonadota bacterium | reverse complement strand
CGAAGCGCAACCCGAAGCCGAAGCGCAACCCGAAGCCGAAGCGCAACCCGAAGCCACGACACAACTCAGCGCTGAAACATCGGAACCTGGGCTAACGGACGCTGCTGCCGAGCCGGCGCCGCACAGCGGGAGCAGCGAACAAACGCTAGAGCCCGCCGCGGCCGCGTTTCAACAAGCCCCGCAAACGCCTCCAGCACCCTTCCCGCACTTCGCCTCACCGGGTTCGGAAACGCCGGTGGTACTGAACACGCCGGTCCCTCACGCACCGGTTCGCCACCAGGGCCGCGTGCAAGCGCTGTGGGGCAAGCGAGAGGAATATCTGCCGCGCGCCTACGATTGGTCGCGAAAAACGCTGCGTTCCGCGCCGCGCACCCTGGTCGTCAGCGCGCCGTTCGTCGCGCTGCTCGGTATTTGGCTGGGGCACAGCCTTGTCACACGTCACCATCGCGCCGCGGCCTCGCAAGGCATGACCGCGCCGCCGAGCACCGCGCTAGCCGAAACCGCAGCGCCGGTTGTCGCGCCAGCAACTCCGGGTGCGCCGCCCGCTCCGCCCGCTTCGGCTGTGCTCAGCACCGTGACCGAAGCCGCGCCGGGCGCGACCCCAGCCGCAGCGGTCGCCGATCCGGCGGCGCTATTGCGTGCACTCGCACATGGTTTGCCCGCGCTCGAGAGCTTGGCCGAAAAGTACCCGGACGATCCGCAGGTTGGCTTGGCGCTCGCGGGCCAACAAGCCCAAGCCCAACGTTATGACGCGGCCGTCGCCAGCGTGGAGCACCTGCTGGATGTCGCTCCCAGTAGTACGCAAAATGGCAAAATAATGGGCATTTTGTGGCGTGCCGCCCAATCCCCCGCGTCCGAGCACACCTTCGTTGCATTGCGCAAGCTGGGCGGTCGCGGCACGGACATCGCGTTCGACTTGGCCACCACCTCCGGCGTGCGTGAGGCAGTGCGCGAACGCGCGCGCGCGGAGCTCTCGAGCAACATGGCGTTCGACGCCAGCGCGGACACCCGGCTCGCGAGCGCGTTGCTCTTGGCTCCAGATTGCGGCGCGCGCAAAGCCCTGCTGGACCGCGCAGAAGCGGACGGCGGGAAACGCACCCGGATCATGCTAGAGCGCCTAGCGCGCGGCACCAGCTGCACCGCGAGCACCGAGGCCTCGTGCAATGCTTGTTTGATGGGCAGCGCGGTCTTGACCCACGCACTCGCCCAATTGAACCCTGGAGCCAAACCGTGATTCGGTTGTTGAGTCTATCGCTTGCGCCCGCTGTGCTGTTCGCACTCTCTGGCTGTGGCCTGATGGGCACCGTGAACGTGGAGCCCGTGGCCGTCAGCACGCAGAAGCCGGGCAACGTCGCGATGTATGTATCCGTCAGCGAGCACGGCTCGCCCGTGCTCGGCCTCGATAAGCAAGCCTTCCAAGTCTACGAAGATGGCAAAAGGCTGGATAACGAGCAGATCAAACTGACCCTACTGCCCACGAGCACCGCGGCGGCGCGGCACGTCGCACTGCTGGTGGACATGAGCAAATCGCTCAATGCCGATGATCGCAAAGCGCTGACTGAAGCGCTGCGCCCGTTCATCGCCAAGCTGCGCGAACGTGAAGCGGTGACTTTATACGCCTTTGACGGCACCAAGGCCGCGCACCTGGTGGCCGACTACCCGCTCGACGCGCGGGCAGAGGCGGATGAAAAAGACACGAGTATGGATCGCCTGCTCGCGTTCAGCCGGCGTGATTCCTCCTCCAGCCTGTACACCGCACTGATGGACAGCTCGCAGAAGCTGAGCGCGAGCTTAGCGGCAGAGGGTAGGCCGATTCAAAGCGGCACCGTGATCGTGGTCGCCCTGAATCCGGATTTGGCAGGCCGCGTCGATGAAGGCAAAGTGCGTGACTTCGTCGCTGATTCGCCGCATCACTATTTCTTGTTGACAGTCGGCCCGTGGGCGACCGCCACGAACATCTCTTTCTTGGGTAAGAACGGTGAAGCGCGCGCGGGCTCGGTGCACACGCTCGGCTCGCCGCTGTATGACGTCGCGAAAGCCGTGGCTGACGACTACTTCCGCGATTACCTGGTGTCGTATTGCTCGCCGTCGCGCGCGGGCACGCGCCAAGTGCGGCTCGAAGTAACTACGCACGACGCGCAGGGCAAAACCAACAAAGGCTCCTACCAAACCGACTTCGACGCGACTGGCTTCGGCCCCGGCTGCTCACCGCAAATCACGCCGCACTTCGTGATCGCCGCGAAGCCGAAGCCCAAAGACGCGCCACGCGTGGCCTCGAACAGCAAGCCTGCGCCGAAAGCCCACGCGCCCACGACCGCGGCTGCGCCTCCGGCCGCCCCGGCTGCTCCTGCAGCCTCGGACCACAACGCGGGGGTTACTTCAGCCGCGACCTCGGAAGCAAAGCCCGCCGCCTCAGCCAGCGCCGCGCCCATTGCCGAACCCCCGAGCGGCCTCGGCTACGAGTGACACGACCGCGCCTCACTCGTGCTACGAACCGCTGATGGAGCCGCGCGTCGTCGACCTCGAAATTCGCTACGCCCACTTGGAGCGCCAGCTCACTGAGCTGAACCAAGTCGTGTTCGAACAGCAAAAAGCGATCACGTCACTCGAACAGCAACTCGCCGCCATGCGCGGCCGCATGTCCGGTCTAGGCGAGCCCCAAGCCATCGAAAAGCCGCCTCATTATTGATGGTCACCCGCCACGTCGCGCCCGCCACAGCCTTCGGCGGCGCGGACGAAGAGCGCGCGCAACAACGAGCTCTGATTGCTGGAGCGCCCACTCCCCACAGACGCTAGCGGCCTTTTAATACCACTTCCACGCGCCAACGAGCGCGCAGCCCGTGGCGTGTGTGCTCACGCCGTTATCCCGATAGAAGCTCGGAATCAGCTCCGCAGACACGGTGAAGTCGTTATTTTGCTTCTGCAACAACGCGAAGCCCGCCCGGAGATCGAGCCCCCACCCGGCCGTGGTGTCCTGGCCAGTCCCGGCGAAGAAGCCATTGCGCGACGCCAACGCCAGCCCAGGGCCGGCACTAAAATAGAACACGTCAGCCGGCCACACTTCAACGATCGGGCCGATGAAGGAGTTGGAGTACAGGTTCTTGTCACGGATGAACGCGGTACCCGAACTGCGCCCGAGGATCGCAACGTACGGGCTCACGAAGCCGCCCAGGCTGACCGATAGCGGCGCATACCCGAACTCCGCCTCAGTCTCGGTCAGGCTGCCCCCGCTGCTGTCGCACCCGTTGGTCGAGCAACTGAGGGCGGCGACACTTTGGCTTTGAGTAAATGTGAGTGCGAGGCCCAAACCCAGATCACCAGTAAATCCCGCGTGATTCGGCTTGGCTTCCGCCTGCGACGCACACGCCACCAACAGCCCGACCACGATTGCCCCGTAAACACAACTACGCATCGGTGGGGGCTACAGCAACGGCGAAAAGAAAGCAACC
>JBDTYJ010000467.1:0-3475 GCA_040005755.1 Pseudomonadota bacterium | reverse complement strand
GTTGGGGCCGCTGTCGTACGCCCACTTGCTGCCGTCGACGGCCGTGCCCGCCGCGCCATCGAAGTCATCACCCCAGAGCAGCTTCCAGGTCGCGTCGGGGCACTTGGCAGAGGAAGCCATCGCTCCGCCAGCGCCGGCGCCAGCACTTGCCCCGCCCCCACCATTCCGAACTCCGCCTGCACCAGCCGCACCGCCCGAGCCAGTGCCACCACTGGCGAGTGAACCGTTCACGGATGAATCGCCCGCGTTGTCGCTGATGGCGCGCCCATCGTTGCCTGCCCAACCGCCGTCACTCGCTGCCGAGCCCTCGCCGTCGGGAGCGTTGCCTCCGCGAGTGGCGCCTGCAGCAGCTGCCCCTTGCCCAGCTGAGCCTGCACGGGTCGCGCCCGTTGAGCCTCCCGAAGCGCAGCCGGCGCTCAGGGCCGCGGCCAGCAGGAACCAAGCGGTGGGGGCACGTTGGGGCATCGAAACTTTTGGCACGATCATACGTTGCTTCGCGTGTTCCGTCCGGCTCTATATCAGGGTCTCCTGCACGTTGGTGGGCGCATGAAGTCCGTTGTGGTCAGGTCGACGCTGAAAACGTGTGCCCTTCGAACGAAGCTTTCGGCGCAACACCTCGGACTTGGCAGCTCGGCCGCCGAAGGCGTGCAGCGCTGATTTCTCACCCTGACGAGTTGCGCGTCCCGCGTACCCAACCAACCCCGTGCAATCGCAGTCGTGTTGGGGAGGGGGCGTTCGGGTTCCAGCGACGCAGCTCATGGTTCGGCCAAGTTCCCGCCCGACGCCGGCTAATTCACCGCTTGCCAACCAGCGCAACACCACAAGTGGCGTTCTAGCGCTGCGTTGACAGCGATGAGTCACCTGACGCGCTCCGTGATACCCGCAGGGGTGTAGGTGCGGTGAGGAGGCGCGACGCGGGGCTGCGAAGCCCATCTGAAGGCGGGCGACGGGAGAGGTTTTAGGATGTCAGAGCGCTGCGCAGAGTGCGCGAATTACGCACGTGGAAGACTTTTCTGCGCTGGAGAATTTTCTGCGTTGAAATTTCTGCGCTGGAGAAGTCGAGGAGTTGCGCAATCACTCGCGTGGTGCGAAACCTGCTTTAGACCTGACCGCAATCGCAGAAAGTCGAGTAACCAGCCATGAATTCAGAGATCAGCAGCGTAGTCGGGTTCGCTCTCTTGGGAATGTCCACGCTCATCACCGGCTGTGTGGCAGAAACGCAGGATCAGAGTGCTCCGGAGCCCGAAGTGGAGCTCGGCGCCCAAGCTCAGGCCCTCGGTGCCTGGCAACGCGTGCTCACGGATGATTTCAGTAACTCGGGGTCGCTCGGCGCCTGGCAGGCGGCATCGCGTGGCGACTACAACTCGAGCATCTGCAACTACACGCCGGGCGCAGTGAGCTTCGGCACCGAAGATGGCAAGGGCGTGATGCGGCTCACCGCCACCAAGATTTCTTCGAGCAACTACCAATCCGGACACGTCAAGTCGAACTACAGCTTCAAGCCGGGCAACAACGAAGAGTACCGAGTCTCCGCTTCCATCAAGCTGATCGCGGCGAAAGGTTCGAGCTTCACCGGGTTTTCCAGCACCTATGGCGCGTGGCCGGCGTTCTGGACAGTTCAAGAAGCGAGCTGGCCGACCAAGGGCGAAATCGACATTTTCGAGGCTTACTCCTTCGGCGGCAGCGCGAACTTCTCGAGCAACCTATTTTACGGCACTTCATCCGGTCAGAACCTGCTCGGCAACACTTGCTTGAGCTCATGGGGCACCGGCGAAGGCTGGCACGTGTACGACGAGTACTGGAAGAACGTGAACGGCGCGGTGACGGTGACCACCCAACTCGATGGTGCAACCAAGGCGACGTACACCAACGCCAAGAACGGGAACCTGCACCTAGAGAACTTCGGCCCTCACAACATCATATTCAACCTTGCCGTCGGCTCCAACTACGGCACGTTCAACAACGCAAACATCAACCTGTACGACAAGACCATGCTGTGGGTCGACTACGTCACGGTCGACAAGCGCACGCTCTAGGCCCGAATGCACTTCGCGCCGGCGGGGCAAACCTGTGTGCGCTTCCAAGGCTGCGTTCAGGGCATGCGTGGGCGAGCGCGACTGCATCCCCGGCAGCATGCAAACTTGCGCCGGCAGCATGCAGTCTTGCGACTTCATGTGTTACTGGGGCACGTGTAAGTAGCTCCCGGGCGCTAGAAAGCCCAACCTACGTTGACCTTGACGGCCGGGTAGAGGTTGGTGAACGCCTGCGACGATGCCGAAGCCCCGCCCGCGAGCTCGACCCTAGCGCGGGGAAAGTGGATGGCGACCACGCCCGCACCGCCGTCGAGCACGAGGCCGCTGCAGAAGATGTAGCGGTAGCCGACCACGCCCATCGCGGTGTAGCCGATGGCGAGGGGCGCCACTTGGCGTGACGGGCGGCTCACGACCCATCATGGCGTGGATCTGCGAGACCGACTGGATCGTGACGATGTTGCTCACTGCACGATCCTGTTTTGGAATTCCAACTGATGTCATGCTGCTCTTGGCCAAGCGCTCGACCTGGGTTCGGGACTCGGCGAGTATGAGCCACCCCCAAGTGCAAGCCCAGAATCCCATCCCGGAGATCCCAATACGTTTCCCGGATCGTCGCCCTGACCTGCCGTTTCTGCTGCTTTTGCGCCCAAGTTGGCGGGCTTCCTCAGCCCGCACGTTTCGCTGGGCGATCCGCCATTGTTCCACGCTACGCTGAGCGCGTCTCATGTGGCAGCTGTCCCTCGTGGTGTTCGTTTCTTGGACTTTCGCTTCGGGTTGCGCGCCCCCTCGCGCAGCGAGCGGCGCGCCAGCGGGCCCGGTCGTCCCAACCGAGCACGAAGAACCCGCCCCGCCCGCAACGGTCTGTAGCTCGCGCGAGATTCCGCGAAAGGTGCTGAACGAATACTGCAAGGATTCGAGGTACAGCGCGATCGCGTTGCGAAACGCGGCGGGCGTTGTCGGCGGTTATGTGCTGCAGCCGACGATCATGGATGCGCCGATTTCGTATCTCGACTGCCGCGGCGAGCCGCTGACTTGGTTTCACATCTTCGCCACCAACGCCGAAAAATCAGCCTCGATGAAAATCATCGACCCGCTCAGACGCGCGTTCCCAATCGAGGAACCCTTGAACTGCCGCAAGTAGTCGACGACTGCGGCGCCATCTACGAGCTCAAGAATGCGGATGTGAACGCCTCACTGCCGCCCGAGAATTGGCAAACGTACGAGATCACCTTTCGCGCGCCGCGCTGGTCCGGCCAGACCAAGACAGCCAATGCGAAAATCAGCGTGATTTGGAATGGTCAGCAGACCCAAAAGGACATCGACGTGCCGGCGCCGACCAAACTCGGTGACGCCGAGGGCCCCCGGGGACGCGCCGCTGCGGCTTCAAGATCTTCAGGATTGGTTGCCTCCGAGCGGCCGCGCTTGCATGGCCCTCCTCGGCC
>JBDTYJ010000466.1:0-3491 GCA_040005755.1 Pseudomonadota bacterium | reverse complement strand
GTGCCGAGATCGAGTCCGACGACGATCTCACTGGAAGTTAGGGGGGTTCTCATGACCGGGTCAGGCTCCGTTTGCTACGTTCAGGCGCTTCGAGACTCGGGCGACGCTGCCATGCTGCGTTCCACAGGGCCAAATTTTGGCGCGTAAAAGCGCGCGAATTTTCGCGACAAATGTGGGTGCAGCATGGGCACTCATCGCATCCTCACCACAACGCGCTCGGGGTGGGCCACGTTGTCCAGGAACACGATGCCCGGCGTTCGGCCCTTCTTTCGCAGCTCACCGACCACTTCTTCGGCCATCAAGAGCTTCTTGCGCCAGGGGCCGGTGCCGAGCTCGAGCGCTACGCCGTCTTTGCCCGCGGTCAGGGTCACATCCCCGGCGTCGGCCAGGTGCACTTCTTGCGCGGGGTAAACACGGCTCAGCGGCACGCGCTCGTACTGGCGCAGCACCTCCAGCCCAGTCTGCACCCGTTCGATTTCCCGCACGCGATCGCGCGCCAGGTTTTCCGGCGATGCGCCGGTGATCAGGGGTAAGTCATACGGATCGCCGGGCTGCACTTCCTTGAAAGGCTCCCCTTCTCGGGTCACGAGGTACAGGTGCTCGGCCAGGGCGACGACCGCCGCCGCCTCGCGTTTGGCGAGCTCGACGCGAATCGTGCCGGGCAGCCGCCGGGTCACCTTGACCTCGGAAATCCAGGGATTTTCCAGCAACTTCTTCTCGGCCGCGTCGGTGTCCAGGGCAAAGATGTTGTCCCCGACGTTGATGCCGGAGGCGGCTTTCAACAGCTCTTGGGTGGTGCGCTTGGCGCCCACCAAGTCCACCGTGTGAATGGCAAAACGCGGGCTGCTGAGCGCGTAATGGTGCGCGCTCCAAGCCACCGCGAGCGAGGCGCCAACCACGACGGCCAGGCCGGAGGCCAGCTTCAGCGCGGACCAGAGCAGCGCCACAATCGAACGCGGCTCCTCTAAATCAGCCGCGGATGCCCCGCGGGCGCCAGCGCCTTTGGCGCGGACCGGACCGGGCACGGGGCTTTCCCCAGGCGCGTAACCCTCGTTCGGCGCCACGATGCCAGAGCCGTGCAAGCGATCGGAGTGCTGATGCGTGCTCATGGTTTGCCTGCCCCGCCGGCCGCTACCCGCGCGCGCAGCCCGCTCGCGACTACGCCCAAGATCTTGTTGATGTCACCGGCGCCGAGCGCAATCACCACATCACCCGGGCGGGCCACGCGGGCCAACTCTGCCGACATTGCCGCGCGATCCGGGGCATATTTGACGTTGTGGTGCCCGTGCTCCGCAATCGCGTCGGCCAAACGTTGTGAGGTAATGCCTGGGATGGGCTTCTCACCGGCCGCGTAAATATCGGTCATGAACAGCTGGTCGGCGTTGTTGAAGGCGCGCGTGAACTCCTCGAACAGGTTCTCGGTTCGGGTGTAGCGGTGCGGCTGGAAAGCCACCAAAATTCGGCCTTCATAAGCCTTTCGGGCCGCGTTCAGCGTCGCCTCGACCTCCGCCGGGTGGTGCCCGTAGTCGTCGACCAAGGCCACGCCGTCCACTTCATCCACAATCGAGAAGCGACGCGCGACGCCGTGGAAGGTCGCCAAAGCTTCCTTCACCACGTCCAACGGCACCTCTAGCTCATCCGCGACCGCGATCGCGGCCAGGGTGTTCAGCACGTTGTGTTGGCCGGGCATTCGCACCGTGAATTCACCCAGCGGCTTGTCGCGGTTGAACGCCACGAAGCTGGTCGAAAGCCCACGAAAGCTCAGTGAACGCGCATGGTAGGTGGCCTGCGGGCTGAGGCCGTAGGTGACGTGTCGGCGTTGTACGCGCGGCAATAGATCCTGAACGTGAGGGTGGTCCAAGCACAGCACCGCGAGCCCGTAAAACGGCACCTTCTCGATGAACTGCACGAAGGCGTCCTTCAAGATTTCGTGCGTTTTGTAGTAATCCAAGTGCTCGGGGTCGATGTTGGTGACGACCGCGATGGTCGGGGTCAGGCGCAGAAACGAGCCGTCACTCTCGTCGGCCTCGGCCACGAGCAGGTTGCCTTCCCCGAGCCGGGCGTTACTGCCGAGCGCCGCCATACGACCGCCGACCACCACCGTTGGGTCGAAGCCGGCAGCGCGCAGCACCGTGGCTACCAGCGAAGTAGTGGTGGTTTTGCCGTGCGAGCCGGCGATCGCGATGCCGTACTTCACGCGCATCAACTCAGCCAGCATTTCGGCGCGCGGAATCACGGGCACGCCATGCAAGCGTGCCTCCCGCACCTCCGGGTTCTCGTAATCGATGGCGCTCGAGTACACGACCACGTCTGCGCCGTGTACGTTCTCGGCGCGGTGGCCGATGTCGATGCGAACGCCAAGCCGCTGGAGGTTCTTCGTGTTCTCGCCGGCTCGCAAATCCGAACCGGACACATCGAACTCGAGCGTGCGCAAAATTTCCGCCAAGCCGCTCATGCCGATGCCGCCGACACCGATGAAATGCACGTGGCGAACGCGACCGCGAAACATCAGACGGCCTCCCCGAACTGTAGCGGCGGCTCGAAGGAACCAGCGCGGGGCGTCTTCTGAGCTACGCGCTGCGCAGCGCTTGCCAAGCCCGCTAACCCCAAAAGATCCAAAGCGATGGCGTGGGCGGCCTGTGGGCGACCGAGTGCCGCCGCGCGTTCGGCCATGTGCAGCAAGCGCGCTGGAGCGTTCAGAAGCGCCGTGATTTCCGCGGCGATGCGCGCCGGAGACGCTTCGGCCGCGGCCAAGCACAGGGCCGCTTCCGCAGCCGACAGCGACTCCGCATTCACGCGCTGATGGTCGCCGGAAGCAAACGGATACGGGATGAGCACGCTCGGGCGGCCCACCGCGCAGATTTCACTGACCGCGCTCGCGCCCGAACGGCCGATCACCAGGTCGGCGTTGGCCAACGCGGCCGCCATGTCGGCAATGAACGGCACGACCTCCGCGCGTTCACTCAACCCGAGCTCGGCGTACAAGCTGCGCGCGGCGGCTTCGTGAGCCGCGCCGCATTGGTGCACGACGACGACGTTGGCTTGGGTTTGCGCCAGCGCGTGCGGCACGGCTTCATTCAGGGATTTCGCGCCTTGGCTGCCGCCGAGCACTAGCACGCGCAGCGCGCTCAAATGCGGCGCGTACGCCGTGCGCGTGAAGCCGTCGCGAATGGGCACGCCGGCACGCAGCACCACGCTTTGCTTGAAGTGCCGTTCGCTTTCCGGAAAGGCCGTGTAAGCGCGCTGTACCCAAGGCGCAATCAGGCGGTTTGCCAGGCCAATCACGCTGTTCGGCTCCATCAGTGCGACTGGAATGCCGAGCGCGCGCGCGGCAAGTGACACCGGACCGGCAGCATAGCCGCCTATCGAAAACACCGCGCTCGGCGCGAGCCGCTTGACGAGCGCGCGCGCCTCGGGAATCGAAGCGGCAGCACGCCCGATGCCACGCAGCGCGCCGCCCAGCCCACCGCCGCGAATCGGCAGCACGCGCA
>JBDTYJ010000465.1:0-3519 GCA_040005755.1 Pseudomonadota bacterium | reverse complement strand
CGATCTTTTCTTGTGTTTCACGAGTTACGGTCGGTTTGAGAACGTAAATCGTCTCATACTCTCGAGCCTTATGTAGGCTCGCAGCTTGTGCTTGTGCTTCTGCCACTTAGTCTCTCCTTGTGGGCGAAAGGCCCCCGATCACAGTCGGGAGCAAGGAGCCATCAACGCACCGTGCGTTGATTGGTTCGGTTCATTGCTTGGGAGAGCCCGTCACTGACGACTGACTCCACCACCTCTGAGGCACGTTCGAGCACGCTAGCGAGCCCAGCCTGTTCCTCAGCGGTTGCGGCTTGTAGCACGAAATCGGCGATGTCACCCTGAAAGTCGGGGGGTGGGCGGCCGATTCCCACGCGCAAGCGCGGGTAATTGGGGGTGGCCAACTCCGCGCTGATTGAACGAATACCACGATGGCCCCCGTCGCCGCCGCCCGCTTTGAGCCGGAGCTCACCAAAGCCAATGTCGAGCTCGTCGTGCACGACCAGTAGCGCTTCGGGGTCGAGCTTCAGCGCCGTAAGCGCCACGCGCACGCTGCGCCCGGAGGCGTTCATGAAGGTCTGCGGCTTGAGCAGCCCGACGTGTTTACCGGCCAGCTCCAATTCGGAATACACACCCTCGAACCGCCCCTGAAACGCGGCGACGCGCTGTCCCTTCGCCAGTGGCGCGAGGGAGAGCGCGTCGATCACGAGAAACCCGGCATTGTGCCGGGTCAGCGCGTAGCGCGGCCCAGGATTCCCGAGGCCGACGACCAGAATCACTTCTTGGCAGGCGCCTTGGCGGGAGCAGCACCCTTGGCCGGAGCCGCGGCAGCTGCACCCTTAGCCGGTGCAGCAGCGGCGCCAGCAGCCGGTGCGGCGGCGGCAGCGCCGGCAGCGCCCGCGGCCACGGTGGCTTCGTCTTCACCGCGCATGATCTCCGTCACAATCGACGCGACGGTTTGCTCCGGGGGCAAACGAACCGCGACGCCTTCCGGCAGCGCGAGATCCTTGGCGCCCACGTGACCGTCGAGCGTCAGCGAGCTGACGTCATGCACGATTTTGACCGGAATCAGCTCCGGGAGGCAGCGGATCGGCAGCTTGCGGAAGACCTGGCGAAGCGTACCGCCGGCGGTGACGCCCGCCGCTTTGCCCGTAAGCTCGAGCGGCACTTCCACGTTCACCGGTTGATCCAGATGGATCTGCACGAAGTCCGCATGCAAGAGAGCGCGCGTGAGGGGGTGATACTGAAAGTCGGAGAGCAGCACGGTCAGGTCCGACTTGCCGTCGACATCCAACTTCACGACCGTGTTGCGGCCGCGAGCGCTGGAAAGCACGGATTTGATTGCTTCCGGCTGCACAGCGATTGCTTGCGCGGGCAGGCTCTTACCGTAGGCGACGGCCGGAATACGGCCCTCGTTGCGCAAGCGGCGCGCGGCGCCCTTGCCATGGTCATCGCGTCGGCTGGCAGTAACTTTGATTGCGTCCATCTTCACATCTCCCAAATTGCTGCCGCTACACGAACAGCGAGCTCACCGAGTCACTATTATGAATGCGTCGAATGGCTTCGCCCAATAGGCGGCCAATCGACAAGAACCGAAGCTTCTTCGAGGCGCGAGCCTCTTCCGAATGCAAAATCGAATTGGTCACGACGACCTCTGACAGCGCGGATTCCTCGATGCGCTTCACGGCCGGGCCGCTCAGCACGCCGTGAGTCGCCACAGCAACCACGCTCTTCGCTCCGCCGTCCATGACGGCCTTGGCGGCGTTGCACAGCGTGCCTGCGGTGTCGATCATGTCATCCACGATGATGCAGTCTTTGCCTTGCACCTCGCCGATGAGGTGCATGACTTCACTGACGTTGGCGCGCTCGCGCCGCTTGTCGATGATGGCGAGCGACGCGCCCAAGCGCTTGGAGTACGCGCGCGTGCGCTCCACGCCGCCGGCATCCGGCGCGACGAACACGGCGTCCTTGTTGAAGCGCACCTTGAGGTAGTCGTCCAAGAACACCGGCAGTGCGTACAGGTGATCCAGCGGGATGTTGAAAAATCCCTGAATTTGGCCGGCATGGAGGTCAACGCACAGCACGCGCGAGACGCCAGCCGTGACCAGCAAATCAGCCACCAATTTGGAGGTGATGGGCGTGCGGGGCGCTACTTTGCGATCCTGCCGCGCGTAGCCGTAATACGGGATGACCGCGGTGATGCTCTGAGCCGAGGCGCGGCGCAGAGCGTCGCACATGATCAAGAGCTCCATCAGGTTGTCGTTCACGGGCGAACACGTGGGCTGAATCACGTACGTGTCCAAGCCGCGCACGTTCTCGCGAATCTCGCAGAAGGTCTCGCCATCACTGAACGTCGTGACGCGCGCCTCACCCAATGGCGTATCCAGCACTTTCGCGATCTCGGAGGCTAGCTCCGGATTCGCATTGCCGGTGAATAAGCAGAATCTCTTGACGGCCACGGGTTGCTCAGGGGGCGGTGCCTCGCCAGCTCACCGACAACAGCGCGAAAACACTGTAATTGTCGAGAAAGAGCCGGCAGGGGGCGGGACAACTAGCAGCCGATCCGAGCGCTGTCAACGGACGGACGCACGCTCCCGCGCGACAACCAAGCGGGACGGACGTTCAGCGATACGGGTTTCGCATGTCGACGTCGTCATCAGCCCTTTTCTTGGGCTTTTTAGCGGCCCCGGGATCAACGGTGCCGATTTTCACGGCCGCACGAGGTCGCTGCTGGGCAACCGCTGGTTTGGCCGACGTCGGCACTTCCAGCGGCATCATGCTGGGGTCGCTGGCCGCGGGCTCTGGGGCCGGCGCAGGCGGCGGCGGACTGGCGGCGATCGGCGAGGCGGCCGGCAGAGGGAGCGCCGCGGCTGGGGGCTGGGGGCTGGTCCGGCGCGCGACGACGAAGCTGCCGTAGGCAACGCCGACCAGCAGCACCGCGACGAGCAGCACCACTCCCACGCGGCTCCGGCCCGGCGGAGGTGAGCTCTCCGTGAGCGTTGCTGCCTGAGAGTGATCCGGTCCCGGAAAACTCATGGCCGCGGCGGAAACGCTCGACGAACGAGTAGCTCCGCCAAGCACAGCCGCTTGGCTCGGCTCACTGCGGGCGATCCATGCCCGCACCGCTTCGCGCTGCGCAGACACCTCTTCACCCAGAACTTCAGTGACGTATGCGGCCAGCTCTCGCGGTGTGGCGATGCCGTCGCGACCCGTGGCGGCCGCTTCCAGGGCGTCGGCAAACTGCGCGCAGCTCGCGAAACGCTGATCCGGATTGCGCTCGAGCGCGCGCATGATGACCTTGGACAGCTCCGCGCTCAGGCTCGGCACGATGGTCGAAAGCTGGGGCACGGGCTCGGTCATCACCCGTGACAGCGTGGCCGCTTCATTCTCCGCCTTGAACAGCCGTTTGGCGGCAATTTGTTCCCAGATCACGATGCCCGAAGCGAACACGTCCGCGCGGCGATCCAGCGATTCTTCCCCGGCCGCCTGCTCGGGCGCCATGTACGCGATTTTGCCCTTGAGCTGGCCGACGCGCGTGGCGGT
>JBDTYJ010000464.1:0-3522 GCA_040005755.1 Pseudomonadota bacterium | reverse complement strand
AACGCCGCCAAGGGCCAGACGTCGATCGGCATCGGCGCCCACTACGTGTTCTGAGAGTGATGATTCGAAGCGCGCTCGGGCTCACTTGAGCTCGAGCGCGGCCTCGACCACGTCGGGGTGTTTCGGTACTTGTTTCGCTAGCGCCAAAACGTAAGGCCTGGCCCGTTTGTCCGCCGCCACGGCGAGTGCACGGGCGACCAAAACACGCAGCTTTAGCGGCGTTTCCGCGGGCGGCAAATCCAACTTGGCCGCGCGAGCAGCGGCTTGAGCCCTCTGCTTCGTTGAGCCGTCAATGAGCACGCCGAGCCACGCGGTGAGCGGGCCCATGATCGTCGGATGTTTGGCAACGAGCACGCGCGCTGCTGTCGCGTCATCCTTCTTCAACGCGGCGTACACGGATTCGATGAGCACGCTCGCCGTGAGCGCGCCCTCGCGGGCGGCAGCCGCCGCTGTGACCGCGTCATCCGCCTTGTTTTGGTAGCGGTACAAGCGCGAGAGGCGGAGCGCGTGCACCGGACGCACCGCGGCGCCCTGACGCCGGCTCAGGATCTTGTTGGCCAGCGCAAAATTGCCTTGGTCGAGCGCCGCGTCCGCCGCAACGACCTCACCCCACGGCGTCGCGGGCGTCGCCATTGCCTCCAGCTTATCCGGCGAAGGGTAAGCGCGGCCCGTCAACAAATCTGGGCCCGCAGCGAGCGCTCGGTAAGCCTGACGGGTCTGGGTCGCTTCGCCGAGCGAGCGCAGGGCGTTCTCCAGATCCCCTGGTTCGAGCGCTTCATACGCCACGACGCCGCGCACCACCGCAACGTCCAGGGACGCGGGATCCAAGCCTTCGATTGCCTTCTGTGCTTCGTCCAGACGCCCGCCGAGCAGAGCGACACGCGCGGCCAGGGTGCGGGCGCGCGGGTAAACGGCCGCAAATTGCAAAGCGCGCAGGGCCGCTTTGCGCGCCAACTGTTCGTCCCCCGCCTCGATTGCCAAAAAGCCGAGCCCGGTCGCCAGTGACGGCGTCATCGCGGAGGTGATTGCTGAATCGAGGGCCAGCGAGGTCGTGGCCAGGTCACCGCTCTGCATGGCTTGCGCGGCTTCGACCATTGCGGGCACGCCGCTCAGCGGCGCGGGCAGCTTTTCGGCGTCGCCTGGCTGAAGCTTCGCATCCTCCGGTGGCGACTCCGTGCGCTCGGGATCGACGACCCACGCGAGAGCCGACAGCGCGCGGGTGATGGGCGCAGCGCCCAGCTTACTGCGCAAACCATCGAGAACGGGCTTCGCGCGCTCGCCACCGAACTCGAGCAGCAGCAGGCGAGCGAGCAACATTTGCGCTGGTATGAGCTCGGGGTCCAGCTGGCGAGCGGCGTCGTAACGCTCGACGGCGCGCAGATCACCCGCTCGCTCCAGCACCGCGCCAGCAGCAAGCTGGTAGTAGGCGTCGTGTGCGCTCTCCTTGTCGTAGTGCGCCAAAATGGCCGCGCCACCCGCCAGATCGCCCTCGGCCATGAACGAAGCAATGCGCCCGAAAGCCGTATCTTTTTCCGGCAGATTCACGGTCGAACCGCGGTGCACCGCGGCGTCGATGCCGCGCACTTCGTCCGCTGTGATCACTTCATACAAGACGCGGTTTTGTAGCCACAGCCGCGCGGCGCGCGGGCTCAGTGAATCGAGCTCGAAGGCTTGATTGAGCTTCTGATCGGTCGCACGCAAATCTGCGACCGAGCCGGTCTTCAGCAGCTTCTTCACTTCATCGTTCAGAGCCGAAGCGTGTGCGGCGCGCTCAGCGCGGACCTTCAACGAGTAAGCGTACGATCCGCCGCCCGCGGCGAGTGCAAGTCCGATGGCCAGCGCGAGCGTCCAAGTGCCACGTGTTTTTTGGCGGCTCGGGTGTTCCCACGCGGGTGACGCGCCCCCGCCCGGCTCGTACACGCCCACGCGCGATAGGTGTTCAAGCACTAGCGCCGGCTCGGGCTGTCCGGTGTCCGAGTAATAGACCGGCGCGGGGGGGGAGCTCCCCTGACTAGAACGCAGCACGGGCGGCGGAGGAGGGGCTGGAACTAAAAACGGCCCCAAGGGCTCAGGTGCTGCAAATTGCTGAATGTCAGCGCTGAGCGCCGGGCCGACACCGCCCGCAGGCGAGGCCACGATCGGCGGCGGCGGCGACGCTGAAGGCAAGGTCGCGCGCGCGGCGGCGGAGGGCGCAGGCTCGTGCCAAGAGGGAACAATGAACGACGCTGGGGTCACCGTCGTCACGGCTTCTTCGAAGCGCGACGGCGGGTCACGCGGTACCGAGTCGGCGCGCGCAACGGCGGGCGCCTTCGCGGCAAGCGGCAGCGCTTTGGCTGGCGCCGGCGGCGCCTTGGATGCGAAAGGCAGCGCCTTGGATGCGAAAGGCGGCGCCTTGGATGCCGGCGGCGGCGCGCGCTTCACCGCAACCGGGGCCGGCCCGGTCGGCGGCAGCTTCGGACCAGGCGGCCCGATACCGACGGCGGTGGCACGCGCTGCGACTGCGGAAGGCGACACGCCGGGCGCAGCCTCTTCAAACAGGTCCGCCGCCGAAATGTGCACGGGCTCCTCGGACTCGAAGCGCGGCAGCCCATCGGAGGCGAGCGCAGGTTGGACGCGCGGCTTAGTTCGCTCTTCGTTGCCGAATTGGCGACTCAGCGGCTGCACGGTAGGCGGCGGAATCGAATTTTGTTTGGGCATCGTGCGCAGCACCTCCGCTGCGACGGCCTCGACTCCGACGCGCTTCTGGAGCGCGCTGTAGATGACCGCGCGGTCGTGCCACAGGCTGGCCTCGCCATCGTTTGCATCGAGTTGCAGCGAGCGCGCGAGCACCTTTTCCGCGCGCACCGCATCCCCGCGCCGCAGCAGCACCTCACCCAAGTAGCGAAAAGGCTTGGCGTCTCGGCCGTTGGCTTTGCCCGCCGCGACCAGCGCTGCCTGCGCTTCAGGAAGAAAGCCCGCATCCAAATGCATGCGCCCAACAGCGAGCATCACGGACGAATCGTCGACGTGCCAGGTCTGGGCGCTCGCCGACACCTCGCGGATCAGCTCTTCTCGTGAGGAGGTGCCGAGGAACGAACAGAGCGCGATGGTCGCGTCGGCATCGGGGTTGCTCCGCCACTGGCTCAGCAGCTCGTCGAGCGCGCTCATCTGCGGCCTACGATACTCAGGACGGCCAAAGATCTGTAACGGTTGTTTCGCATTTTTGCGCACTAGTGCCAACGGCAGCGGCACACCCTCCGAGTAGGAGGCGAGTACGAGGAGAGGACGAAACGTGAACCGGCCCGGGCGCCGGACGCGCTCCACATCTGGCGCTGGCGTCCCGCCCTAAGAGCGGCCAAAGTGGTGCCGATCTTTCGCCAGCGCCGAACGTGCTGGCATGTAAGCTTCGCTAGCCAGCACCTGAAAATCGTGGCAGCGGTTCGCCCCCAAGCTAACGCTCCGGAAACCTCCGGGCAGTCGGACCAGAATGTGCGGCGTCTTCGGCATCTACGGCCATAAAGAGGCAGCGAACCTGACCTACCT
>JBDTYJ010000463.1:0-3529 GCA_040005755.1 Pseudomonadota bacterium | reverse complement strand
TTGCGGGACTAGCTCAGTTGGTAGAGCACGAGCTTCCCAAGCTTGAGGTCGTCGGTTCGAACCCGATGTCCCGCTCCGAAAAAAGAAGGGGTTTCGCAGATGGCGAGCCCCGGGGAAGAGTCGCCGTTGGCGAAGGCGTGGGCGCGCTGTTGCTCGCGCCCTCCGCGATGGGCCGTGGTCTCAGAAGCGCTCCGGGCCGGCCTGGCCTCTTGAAGCTAGCCGGCCCGATGTCCCTTTGACGCTCGCGCCGATCGCGAACGACGCTCAGTGGAGCGGTTCGGCGGGGATGGATTTCGAGGCCACGGGAGCCTTGTGCGAGTGTCCGGAGCTCGCGAGGGCTTTCGGCTTTTCACCGGACTTCTGGAGCTTGTCGTTCTTGGCAGTTTTGTGGCTGCTGTGATGCTTCGTGGTTGGCTTTGGCGCGAGGGCGGCATCGCCGTTGGCCGGCGCGCTGCTGTCCGTGTGATGGTGATGCTTGGCCTTCGACGCTGCAAGAGCGGAGGCGGGCAGGGAAACGAGGCTCAGGGCGACGACGGCACGAGCGAAAACGGTCTTCATGGGAGCTCCTTGGACCGGAACCTGACACAGCCGCTTTGAAGTGAGCAAATAATGCGCGAGGCAGCGGCGCCCGGGCGTAAAGTGACGGGATGGAGTTTGCGGCCGGGTTTCGTGAACCGATCCATCCCCAATGTTTCTCGTAAGATCGCGGTGCGGGCTGTGGTTGCTGTTGCTGCTTCTCGCGGTTCCGGCCTGTAAGCGCCGCGTCGCGCATAAAGCTGCGGCAACGCAGCGGCATGCGCCGGCATTTGACTGGACGCCGGCACCGCCCTCGACGTGCCCGCTGACTAGCCCGTCAGGGCTGCCGGCGCGCTCGGCCCAGGCCAGGCGTGAGGCGTGTGAATTCAGTGCGGGGGCTCGGCCCGAGCAAACTGCTGGCCCGGATGAGCCAATTGGACAGCGCATTCCGATCGACCACTTCGTGATCGTGATGCAGGAAAATCGCTCCTTCGACCAGTACTTTCAGCGCCTGCCCCAATTCGGGCAGCCGTCGGCCGACGTTGCCCCAGCAGACTTTCACAACTCGGATTCGAAGGCGCATGCGGACGTGAAGCTGTTTCACGCGACCGCGTTGTGCGGCAAAGACACGCGCCACGACTGGAACTCCGCGCATGCGCAGTTCGATGACGGCAAGATGGACGGCTTCGTCGACACCAGCGCACCGCACGGTGATCGCGCGTTGGGCTATTACGACGAGAGCGACCTTGGCTATTACTACGCGCTCGCGAACACCTTCGCGATCGGCGATCGCTACTTCGCGTCCATCCTTGGCCCCACATGGCCGAACCGCATGTTTTATCATTCGGGATCGACCTTCGGTCACATTGGCAACACAGCGCCGCCACCCGGCCCGGATCAGCCGTCTTTGTTTCATCAACTCTCGGAAAAGGGGGTGGAGTGGATCGTTTATTCCGGCGGCATGACCTTCGAAGAAAAGATCTTTCGCCATCTTCACGAAGAGAAGGGGGATCACTTCAAAGACATCGACGGCTTCTTCGAGGACGCGAAAAAGAACACGTTGCCAGCGTACGTTTGGCTCGAATCCACGTACGGTGGCCCGGAGGCCACGGACGAGCACCCGCCGGCGGATATTCAACTCGGCCAAGAGTTCGTCTCGCGTGTGATCGACGCGCTGATGAAGAGCCCGGCCTGGGCGCATTCGGCTCTGTTCATCATGTATGACGAGCCGGGCGGCTTCTTCGATCACGTTCCGCCTCCTCGGGCATGCCCACCAGATGCCATCGAGCCGCTCTTGGAGAAGCGGCATGTGCGCGGACGTTTCGATCGGCTAGGGATGCGCGTGCCGTTCATCGTGGTCTCGCCGTTTGCGAAAGCGCACTACGTGTCACATCAAGTGTACAGCCACACCTCGCTAACGCGCCTGGTGCAAGTGCGCTTCGGTCTGCCGGCGCTGAGCGCGCGCGATGCGAATTCGGCAGTGCCGTATGACGTCTTCGACTTCGAGCACCCGCCATTCTTGACCCCGCCCACGCTGCCGGTCGCAAAGGTGGATGACTTGGCGCGCCGCGTCTGCCGCGCCAAATTCAGAAAGAAGAAGACGCCCGGCAAGACCGTGGATGTGCCCGACTACGGTGCCCTTCCTCAGCCCGCCCGCGATGCAGAGGGCCCAGACGAGCCGGACGAAGAACCTCCAAACGCACCCTGATTCAGCACGCGCGCCGCGCTGGTCGGCGTTTGCTGAGCGTTTCTTGCACCGCCGCGCACAGGTCGTCGCACTCGAAAGGCTTGTCGAAGACGCGACACGCGCCCAAGCGAAGCGCCCGCATGTGTGTCGTTTGATCGCCGAAAGCGGTAATGACGATCACGGGCGTGTTGCTCAGTGACCCTTGCAACTTGCTCAGTACGTCGAAGGCTGTGAGTCCCGGCATGCGCACGTCCGACACTACGAGCGCGAAATGTCCCCCACCGCCCAAGATGTCCGTGTGCAGGAGCGACCACAGCTCTTCGCCATTCTGGGCCTCGACTACTTCATGGCCGCTCGCGCGTAGCACGCAAGCTAGTAGGTCTCGAAGCTCGCTGTCGTCTTCGGCCAGCAACAACCGGGCTCTGGGGGAGGGAGTGCCGTCCGAGTCTGGGTTTCCAATCGCCTCGAGTGCGTTCATGGTGGTGATCCTTTCGCAAGGCGAGGCTACGCCGGTCTCGTTTCGTGAAATGCTTCGGAGGCGACTCCAGCACGAAACAAGATGTCGACTTGGTCGGCGAATGCAGCCCCGCTTTTCGAGCGCATTCGCAGCTGTTCCGTCGATTTTAACCCGATCGAGACAAACTGGGCCCGGGCAAGTAGCAGCGCAGCCCAGGCTAGTCAGCCCGTTCCGCGCTCGGAACCGTAACGATCGAGCTTACGATACAAGGTCTTGCGGTCCAGGCCGAGCACGTGCGCGGCGAGGGTTTTGTTTCCCCCGACAGCCTCGAGCACGCGCAGGATGTAGCGCTTCTCGACTTCTTCCAGCGGGACGAGCTCGCTCGGATCCGTGGCCGCGACGAGCACGTGTGAGGTGCGATAATTGCGAATTTTCTCCGGTAAATCCGCGATGGTGACGGCCTCGCCGCGGGTCAGGGCGACTGCGCGCTCCAGACAATTGGCGAGCTCACGGACATTCCCAGGCCAGGCGTAGGCGGAGAGCTTTTCCGCTGCTTCTGGATCGAGCGCGCGTACGTCTTTTTGCGACTGCGCCGCAAAGTGCTCGAGGTAGTGCTTTGCGAGCAGCAGCACGTCAGCTCCGCGCGCGCGCAGCGGAGGCAACTCCACGTGAATCACGTTGATTCGATAGTACAAATCTTCCCGAAACTTACGCTCCTCAATGGCCGTCTCGAGATCGCGATTGCTGGCAGCCACGACGCGTACGTCAATCGGTATCTCGACGTCCCCGCCGACGGGGCGAACCGTGCGTTCCTGCAACGCGCGCAGCAGCTTCGGCTGAAGGCCGAGCGGCATGTCCCCGATTTCATC
>JBDTYJ010000462.1:0-3553 GCA_040005755.1 Pseudomonadota bacterium | reverse complement strand
TGAAGCCACTCAACCAGATTCATCCGACAGTCCTTTGGGAAGAAGCGAGTCGACCACAGCCACGGCCGACGCAAACGACGCGGCTTCCGTAGCACAGATCAGCCGCAGGAGCGGTTTTCGCGTGGCGCGACAGGCTCGGCATGCTTTGTCGGCCTTCGCGTGGCCCGGTCATTAACCGGCTCAGCGGCCAGCGTAGGATCGCTCCCCGTTCAAAGCTCGTGCGGCATCAGATCATAGGGGGAGTGAAAGTACTGCTGTGGCGAGTAGGCGCGCAGGCACGACACCCTGCGCGTGTAGATGTCCGCGTAGAGATCCACCTG
Source organism: Pseudomonadota bacterium (assembly GCA_040005755.1). Taxonomy (GTDB): domain Bacteria; phylum Myxococcota_A; class Polyangia; order Polyangiales; family Polyangiaceae; genus PMG-095. The sequence goes on along the minus strand of JBDTYJ010000462.1, from coordinate 3,233 downwards.
CAAGCCGAAGCTGCTCATCTCGTTCTGCTCTTTGAGCAGCGGGCCCCAGTAGGGGTGGAAACGCTGCGAGATGCGCTCGGCCAGCATGTCGTACTCGCTGGTGATGGCGCGCAGCTCTGAGCGCACGCGCTCGAGCGCTCGCTTGGTCCGGGTGCGCTCGCTTTCTTCTTCTGCGGCGGGACCGTTGAGCGTGGCTCGGGTGAGCTCTTTGATGCGCGCTTGAAAAAAGCGCAGCTCATCTTCCAGCTTGTTGCGCGCTTCGTCCAAGCTGCGCTGCCGGCCCAGGTCCTCCGCGCAAGCCTCGTAGGCGGCGATTTCCGCGTCCATCTCTTGGATGACCATTGCGGTGTGCCAGGAGGATTCCTTCTTGGAGCGTAGGATGTCACCGTAGATGTGATCGCCGATGTACAGCACGCTAGAGCTGCGCATTCCGACCAAGCGCTCGAACTCTTCCAGGTTGCCGCCCTCGTAGACTTTGCCGCGTTCCAGCTTTTCCCGTACCGGGCGCAGCACCTCCCCGTCACGCTCCATCAGCGGCCGGCCGTCTTGAAAGAAGCGCGGCTTGCCCGCGGAACAGATCACGAACTCGAAGTAATGCCGCCAGGACGGGTACTCCGGCATCACGTCCGCGAGCAGGTGGGTCATCACCTGGTCCGTGTAGCCAAAGGGTGAGTTGGTTAGCAAAAACAGGCGTTTTCCGCCGGAGCGCAGCTTGTGCAGCGTGCGCGCCAGAGCCGGCTCCCGCTCGATGTAAGCGTTCATGTCGCCGGTGACGTTGGCGTAGACCGCGCCGTCCGCGTGGGCTTCATCAATGGATGCGCGCACGTCCGCGAACAGCTTGTCGTAATCGAGCCGCTCGCCCTTCTTCTCCATTGCATCCACGATGGCGGAGTAGCTGGTGACTTCACTGAGCGCGAACAGCGTGTCGATCCAGTGGTAGCGCGGTGTGTGCGGGCGAATGCGCTTGTCGTGATACAACGCGGCGATTTCTTCGTTCGGTAGGCGCTTCATGCCGTGGTAGCCGCGCTGCACCACTTTATAGCGGTCCATCTTCAGCACGTGCCCGTAGCGCTTGTCGACGAGCAGGCCGCGGATTGGGAAGCGAATGTCGTACGAGAGGTTCTTCAAGTATGAAGGGTACCCGCGGCGAATCATGCGCTCGATGGTCAACTCAACGCTGAGCGTGTCCATCTTCTCCTGGCGATAGATGGCCAGGGTGTAGTCCATGTCGAAACCGATCCAATCGATGTTCGAGAAGCGCAGATCGCGGTTCACGAACACCCGATCCGAACGCGGGATCGTGTGTGGACTGGTGATGCCGGAGCCAGCCGTGACCAAGGGCAGTACCAACTGCCGCGGGTCCGAGACGACCGCTAACGGTGCCGCGGGCGAAGAGGATTTGGGAAGAACAGGAGGCACAGGGAACGCGATGAATTCATGCCTAGCGGCAGATGACAAACTTTGGGTTTTTGGGGTGCTCCTGTCAACTTTTGCCGGTGAAAGCGACGCCGTGGCCGGCAGTAATGTGGTCTACCAGGAGTGTGGCGCCGCGGGAAACCCACCCGCCGGTAAACGGCGGGTCTTTCATGAACCAGGGCGTATCTAGATCGACGAATTGAACGCCTCCCATGCCGGCGGCGAGGCACGCCGAGACGGTCATGGCGAGTTTGGACTCGACCATGCCGCCGATCATCAAGCCCAGGCCTGCCGCCCGAGCGACACTGATCATGCTCATGGCCTCGGCAACGCCGCTCTTCATGGTCTTGATGTTGATCACATCCACCGCGCGCGCTGCGATCAGCGCGAGCACGTCTGCGGCCGAGCTCGCGCTTTCGTCGGCTGCGACCGGCACGCCTCCCTGCTCGCGCACGGTGCGCAGCGCGTCGATATCGAGCTTCGGGGTGGGTTGTTCGAATAGTGCGACCTGGCGCTTGGCCGGGCCGAGGGCGTTCAAGAGCTCGATCGCCTCGGGCGCACTCAGGCTGGCGTTCGCGTCCAGGACCAGCCGCGTGCCGGGCGCGGCGAGGCTGATGGCCGCGAGTCGCGCGCGATCAAGGTCGAAGGTTACCCCGCCGACCTTCACTTTGAGCGTTTCGAACCCTTGGCTCACGGCGCGCAGCGCGGCGCGGCGCGCGTGCTCTGCATCGCCCGTCGGGATAGTGATGTCGCTTACGAGTGCAGGTTCGGCGCCGCCGAAGAATGACCACAGCGAGAGTTGCGCGCGCCGGCACAACGCATCCAAGAGCGCGCTCTCGAACCCGGCCAGTGCGCTCGGCGTGTACCGTAGCAGTTCGCGCGCGAGCGCCGCAGCGGGGCGCCAACGCTGAGCATCCAGGCCGAGCAGGTGAGGCCGCGCCGCCTCGAGGGCGCTCTGGGCCGCGCTTTGCGTCTCGCCGTTTACGGCCGGGAAGGGGGCAGCCTCGCCGATGCCGAGGCTGCCGTCGGAGAGGGTGACCGTGACCAGCACGTTGTGGGCGACCAGCTGGGCCCCTGTGGCAATGCCAAAGGGCTCGTTGAGCTCGATGTCCAACGCCTGTGCGCTTACATCTGCGATGGAAATCACCGCGCGAGGCTAGCCGATTTGAGCGATGAAAGCGCGCAAACGACAATCTTCACAGTTAATGCTAGAAGCCCCCCGCGATGGGTTTCTCCTGCGGAATTGTCGGTCTGCCCAATGTGGGCAAGAGCACTTTGTTCAACTCGCTGTCGAACGCGAAAGCGGAAGCGGCCAATTTCCCGTTTTGCACGATCGAGCCCAACGTTGGCATCGTAGCCGTGCCAGACAAGCGCATCGACGCTCTGGCAAAGGTCTATGGGTCCGAACGCCTAGTGCCGACGAGCATTCGCTTCGTGGACATCGCCGGCCTGGTGCGCGGCGCCTCCAAGGGTGAAGGCCTGGGCAATCAGTTCTTGTCTCACATTCGCGAGGTCGACGCGGTGGCGCACGTGGTGCGCTGCTTCGAAGACGAGAACGTGGTGCACGTAGAGAACAAGGTCGACCCGATCGCGGACATTGGCACCATCCAAACCGAGCTGTGCCTGAAGGACCTGGACACCGCGACCAAGCGGTTGGATCGGGCGCGCAAGCAGAGCAAGGGCGGGGATGCCGTCGAGAAGTTGGCGGTCGGCTTGTGCGAACGCCTCACCGCGCATCTGGATCTGGGCAAACCGGCCCGCTCGCTCGTGATCGACGAAAAAGAGAAGGACATCCTGCGCGACATGCAGCTGCTCAC
>JBDTYJ010000461.1:0-3561 GCA_040005755.1 Pseudomonadota bacterium | reverse complement strand
GGTCGCGGCGCGTTTTTTTCGCTGCCGTTCCAATTTCGTGCTGCTAGTGCAGTCCTGAGTTCGCAAAACATGGAGTTTGAGCCCAGCGGGCGGCGCCTTCGGGCTCAGCCTCCGTCAGGCGCTGATCTTGCTCACCTTGCGCACGCTGAGCCAGATCATGATTACGGCAAAGGCAACCAGGCACAGCAAGTGCGGCAGCATTTCCAGCGGGCCCGCGTTGCGGAGCACGATGCCGCGCATGATGGCCACCATGTGCGTGGTCGGCAGCAGCTGGCCTACCACCTGCAAGATGATCGGCATCCCGTTCAGCGGGAACAAGTACCCCGATAGAAAAATCGAGGGCAAAAACAGCATCTGCACCTTTTGCTGGGCTTCTTGCTGGGTCGCCGCGGTGGTGGAAATGTACAGCCCGAGGGCCAGCAGCGCCGATAAGTACAGCACCATGATCCCAAACAAAAAGATCAGGCTGCCGCGGATGGGCACGCCGAACCCAAAGCGCATGATGGCCAAGATCATTGCCGTATCGGCCAGCCCCACGAATAAGTAGGGCACCACCTTGCCGAGCATCATGCCCACTGGATCGACGGGCGTGACCAACAGCTGCTCCATGGTCCCTTGCTCGCGCTCGCGCACGATCGAGCCCGCCGCGAGCATCACCGCGATCATCTGCAAAATGACCGCGACCAGCCCGGGAATGATGAAGTTGGCGGAGCGACCCTCGGGATTGAACAGAATGATGGGCTGCGCGGACAGGGGCACCCCGGCACGCGGATTTTGCGCGATAATCGCCAAGTTCTGAGTCGCGATCACGCCGTTGGCCGCGGCCAACGCACCGGATGCGACAATCGAATCGGAGCCGTCGATCAGCACCAATATTTTCGCGGCTACGCCGCGCGCCCGCTTCTCGTGAAAATCGGGCGGAATGACGATGCCCACGCCGGCACGCCCGGCCACGATTTCAGTGCGCGCGTAGAGCGGGTCTGAGGTCACGGTCTTGATCGCAAAGGTCTTGGTGGCGCGCAGTTGATCCATCAGCTCGCGAGACTGCACGCTGCGATCTTGATCCACGACCACCGTGGGCACGTCATGCACGGTTTGATCGATGAAGCCGTACATCGTGAGCTGCATCAGGGGCAGCATCACGGCCAAGAACAGGATCGCCTTGTTCCGGCGAATGTGCAGGATCTCCTTCCGGAAAATCGCCAAAAATGAGCTAATCATACCGCGCCCGCGCGGCGTGCGGCCGCCGCCTCTTCGGTCAGCGCCACGAACACGTCCTCGAGTGAGGGCGCGATTTCGCGCAGCTGGGCGCGATCGAACCCGGCCCGCAAAAGCTGCCCAGAAAGCTCGTTGTCGCCCAAATTGCGGTCAATCATTGCGTGGACCGCTTGACCGAAGATCGTAGCGCCCTTGCAATAGGGTTGCTGCTGTAACCAAGCGAGCGCGCGAGCGGTCCGCGGCGTCTCGATCTCGATGCGTCGCGCGTCGGGTGGGTTCACCGAGGGCAGCGCTTTGAGCTGGTCTGGGGTTCCGGTCACCAGCAGCTTCGACAAGTAAATATAACCAACCTCCCCGCAACGCTCGGCTTCGTCCATGTAATGAGTCGTGACCAGCAGCGTGATGCCCTCCGCGGCGAGCTGGAATAGGAGATCCCACAGCTCACGCCGCGCGACGGGATCGATGCCCGCGGTCGGCTCGTCCAAGAACACGACGCGCGGTTCGTGCATCAGCGCAGCGCCCAACGCCAAGCGCTGCTTCCAGCCCCCGGAAAGATTGCCGGCCAAGCGATCCACGTACGGGCCAATGTGCGTCAGTTGCACGGCGGCGTCGCGGCGAAGCTTGCGGCGCGCCTTGGGCAGCCCGTAAATTTCGGCATAAAAATCCAGGTTCTCCAGCACCGTGAGGTCCGGGTACAGGGAGAATTTTTGGCTCATGTAGCCAATTTGACGCCGAATGGCTTCGCCTTGCTCGACGACATCCAGGCCGAGCACGCTGGCCTTGCCTTCGGAAGGCGCGAGCAACCCGCACAAGATGCGGATCAACGTGGACTTGCCGGAGCCGTTCGGGCCGAGCAAGCCGTACACCATGCCGCGCGTGACCGTAAGGTTCACGTCTTGCAGCGCGGTCACGTCCCCGAAGCGACGCGTCACGTTGTCGACCTGAATGACCACATCGGCCCCCGAGTGCTTCGACTCTGTCCGTGCGCTCGCAGCGATCACTTGGGGACCCGAATGAACGCTGCCATGCCGGCACGCAACTTGTCGAAACCGTTGCGCAGCCCGACGCGCGCGGCGAACACTTGGTCGGCGCGTTCATCTGCCGTTTGCAGGTTGCGTGGTGAATACTCCCCCACCTCGTTGATGTGCTCGACCACGCCTTGGAATGATTGATCCGGAAAGGAGTCGACCGAGACGGGCACCGCTTGCCCGATCTTCAGGCGACCGAGTAGCGTTTCCGGCACATAGATGCGCACATAGAGCTGCTTCTCCTCGAGCAGCACGGCGGCGGTCGCGTTCGCGGCAAGAATATCCCCGGGGCGCAAATCGAGCGCTTCGACGCGCGCGGGCAGCGGCGAAGAGATCGTCAATTCGTCGATCAAAGATTGGATTTGATCGACGTGGCCCTGGGCGCCGTCCACCTGGGCCTGAGCGGCCTTCAGATCTTCCTCGCGCGTGCCGGAGGCAACCAGCTTCGCGGAAGCTGCCTGCTCCATCTCGCGAGCCTGCGCTTGCTGTACTTCCGTCCGCCGCGAACCATTCTTGAGCTGGTCCAGTTGATGCTTGAGCGCGTCACGCAAGGCGATCGCACCCTTGAGCTCCATATTGACGTTATCGACGTCGATCTTCGCGGTGGCGCCAGACTGATCCAAGGCGCGCATGCGCTCCGCATCCAACTGCGCCTTTTCGACAGCGACCTCCTGCACGGCCAGGCGCGCCTCCGCGGCGGCCACCTCTTCGGGCCGTGAGCCCGCAACGGCCTGATCGAATGCGGCCTTGGCGGTCAGCGCCCGGGCACGTGCCTCAGCGAGCTCTTCAGGGCGCGCGCCCTTGTGCAACTTTTCCAGATTCGCCTGCCATTGCACCAGCTGCGCCTTGGCCTGCACCAGCTGGGCAGGAAAATCCCCCGGCTCGAGCGTAATCAGCGCTTGCCCGGCGGCGACGGTTTCGCCCTCGCGCACGAGCACGCTCTTGATGCGCCCACCTGCGCGCGAACCCACCGAAATAGTGCGCGCCTCTACCGTGCCGCTCCACTCATAGGGCTTACGCTCCTGGTAAATACGATACCCACCGTACGCGATACCAAGCGCGGCCGCGATGATCAGGAAATTGCGCCGCTTGCTGTTCGGCTTCGGCTTCGGCTTCGGTTCGTCGCTCATGTCGACTGCCTGAATAGCCTGAAACTGCCCTAAGTAACTGTGAAGAAACCTTGTTTAAATGCAGTGCGTGAGCGCTACCGCGCAGCTGGTGCACGGTCGTCAGGACTTCGTACTGCTTGAGGAAGGCGCGGGCTTTAGCTCGAGAGAGCGCTCGCAGCGGGCGAGCGAGACCCTCGCAATGAGGG
>JBDTYJ010000460.1:0-3567 GCA_040005755.1 Pseudomonadota bacterium | reverse complement strand
TTCTCGCGTCACTAGCTCGCGCACGAGCGCTGTATCGGCACGCCGTCGCTCGGCCAACTGCCGGCGTGTCACCACGCCAAGCAGGCGCCCCGTTTCGCTCAAAACAGGAAAACCGTGATGCTGAGTGCCGCGGGCGCCGGTGTCGAGCCAAGCGCGAACAGTGGCTAGCGTGTCCGTCGCGCACAGCGTGATTACCTCACGACTTGCCACCTCCTTCACCCATACTTGATCCAGGTAATCCGCCGCATATTCACTGGGCACGCGCACGCCACGGCGCGCGATCTTCTCGGTCATGATCGTGTTGCGCATCAGGAAGCACGACACCATGTAGGCCGCCGTGCAGCCGCCCAAGAGCGGCAACAGCCCGAGCGGCTGCAGCGTCGTTTCGAAGGCGAACACGACGGACGCCAAGAGCGCGCGCGACGCGCCCGCGAAAATTGCCGCCATGCCGACCAGGCCTGCAATGCGCGGGTCGATGCCGAATTCCGGGACTAGGTGCGAAGCCAGAGCGCCCAGCGTCGCGCCGAGCCCGCCACCAATGGTGAACAACGGGGCGAGCGTGCCGCCCGAAGTGCCACTGCCGAGCGCGATCGACCAAGATACGAACTTGAGCACGAACAACACGACGAGCGCTTGCCCCGCGATGGACCCGGAGAGCACGTGCTCGATGTTGTCGTAGCCTACACCCATGGTGCGCGGCGCAAAGTAACCGACCACGCCCACCGCCAAACCGCCCAGCGCAGGCCACCACATCCAGTGGATGGGCAACTTTTCGAAGGCATCTTCGATGGCGTATACGGCGCGCGTGACGCCCGTAGCGACTACGCCCAGCAAGCCCCCCAGCAAGATGTAAAAAAACAGCGCCTGCCCACTGGGCTGGCTGAGCTGCGGCATCGCAAACACCGGCGCAGAGCCGAGCAATGCCATGCGTACGGCCGCTGCGGTTGCGCTCGCCAACGCCACGGGAATGATGGAACGTGCGCGAAACTCGAACAGCAGCAGCTCCACCGCTAAAAGCACGGCAGATACCGGGCTGCCGAAAGTGGCGGCCATACCAGCTGCGGCGCCCGCGGCGAGCAAGGTCTTGCGCTCCATGGCGGAAGTCTTCAGCACCTGCCCCACGAGCGAGCCGAGCGCACCACCGGTAGCGATGATCGGCCCCTCAGCACCAAACGGGCCCCCGGTGCCGATGGCGACCGCCGCCGAGAGCGGCTTCAAAAACGTCAGCCGCGGTGGAATGCGACTCTCGTTGGTGAGCACTTGCTCCATGGCTTCCGGAATGCCGTGACCGCGGATCGCCTTTGATCCGTAGCGCGCCATCAAGCCGACGATCACGCCGCCTAGCACCGGCACGAGGATCACGAGCAAACCGAGACGATGCTCTGCCGGTGCGGCGGATTCGAAGGAGAGGCGCTGTAGGAACGCCGCATTCGTCACCAGCGCGATCATGCCGACCAAGACGCGTGCCACGATGCCGGCCACGAACGCGACACCGATGGCGAGCGCGCTAATGAACAACACACGCGGCCCGACGATGGGCGTGGCCATCGGCACGCGCGCCGCAGCCAACGTAGCGTCCATCGACGGCGAGACGGGCAAGAGCCCAGTTGAGGAAATGGGGTTCGCTTCGTGCGATTCAGACACGTGACGCACGCCCTTTTGTCCCAGCCAACACGGGGCCCTCCTCGAAGAACAAGCTCGGCGCTTCGCCTCCCACTTCCGCAAGCGCGACGACTTTGTCGAGCGAGCGCGCGAGCGCCTTCAGCTCTGTCTTGGCCAGCTCACCCAGCGCATAGATCAGCCGATCTTGCGCGGCTTGAGGCGCACTTTCCAGCAGCGCGCGCCCTGACTTTTCCAGCGTGAGCTCGACCCTGCGGCGATCCACCTTCGAGGGCACGCGGCGCACGTACCCGCGCGCCACCAAGCGGCTGACTACGACCGAGACCGAGCTTTGATCCGTAGCCGTGCGCTCCGCGAGCTCATTGACCGAGCACGGGCTATGCCGCGCGAGGCACTGCAGCACGAACAACTGCGCGCCGGACAGGCCGACCCGTTGCTCGGCCGTGCGCGAGGACACGCGCAGCGAGCGCACGATGCGGCGCAAGGCGTTCAGCACGTCCCGAACGTCGCTGGCCTGCCCGGTTTCGGATTGGCTGGCTGGCTTTGCCGGCAGCGCTCGGCGATTTAGTTTGGCTCCCATGTATTTGGAGCCCATACGATGAACCCTCTCATCCGGCAAGGGTTCGTCGCGAAAAAGCGCGCGCTGCCGGGGCCAAATGCGGACCCCGGTCGTTTTCGTGATCGCGGAGCCAGGGTTTCCCTATTACTCATCGTGGTTCCAAGTCACGCGCGCTTTTTTGCCGGCTATTTCGCCTTATTAGGTTTTTTTGCGGCCCGGGCAGCCCATGCAGACACCCAAGCGCCGCCCGCGGAGGCCGCGCCCGAGCTCCTTTACGAGGCACCGAGCGAGTGCCCCGATCGCGCGCAGTTCCTTGCGGCCGTCGCTGCGCGCGGCGGGAATTTCGAGCGCCCAAACGCGGGCCCGGAGCTCAAGTTCGCGGTGAACGTAGAGCGGCGCCCGGACGGGTTTCACGCTTCGCTTTCTGTCCAGAACGGCAGCGCGACCTCCAACGCCCGCGAAGTGAGCGCGCCAAGCTGCGCAGAGGTGCTGGACGCGCTGGCGGTGGTGACAGCGATCGCTTTGAATCCGCCCGCGGCGAGCCCGAGCACTACTCCACCAACCCCCGCGCCACCGCCGATCGCGACTCGTCCGCCCGCGGAGCCGCCTCCCCCACCCCTACGTGGCGCGACCAGCTTCGGTTGGAAGAAAACCGTAGAAATCCCTGCGGGCAAGCTGCGGTTTAATAGCGACATCGAAATCAACGCGCGCTTCGGAGCCACCTTGGGCTTCGCCCCTGGGCGAGCACTGCCGCGCTTGGATCTCAGCTTTTCCCGGGCGAACTTCGTGAGCGCGCCCAACGGCCAAAGCTATTTGACCGGTACCGTCGCGCAACTGCGCGTCAGCTTGCTGGCGGACACCACGTGGCATTTCGGGGATGTTCGGGAGACGGTGGGCGGACAAGAGATCGGAGTCGGGCTGTGCTTTTCTCCGCACTACGACAGCACGGGTTGGGTGCTGCTTGGTTGCGGAGAGATCTCGGTAGGTTTGATGGGCATGAAAAAACAGCAGTGGGTCGCCCCGCATAAGTACTACCCGGTAGGCAACGACTCGGCCGACGCTTTCTCGCGCAGCACGCAGGGGTTCGGCGCGCTCGGGCTGAGTTTGCAAGCGAGCTACAACGTCGCCGCGCACTTCCAGATCGGGGTCTTGATCGCCGCGCAGACGCTCACTCGTAAAATCACCGACACCCAGCCCGCTGATGGCTCGGCGGAGGTATTTCATTCTTCCGCCATCCTCGGCACGGCCGTGTTAGGTGCCGGAACACATTTTTGATGGGTGCCCCGCGCACAATCGCGACTGATGAAGCGGCATTTCGAGCCGAAGCGAGCGCGCGTTCGGAGGCTCCCACGTCGGCGCACAGTGCCGATCTGAAAGCGCTCTTCCAG
>JBDTYJ010000459.1:0-3591 GCA_040005755.1 Pseudomonadota bacterium | reverse complement strand
ACGGTTTTCGACGCTGCCGCACTGCGATGCACGGAACCGCCGCCCTGATAGACTGTGAGCCTGCGGGATCGCTCATGAACGACGATGCTCCGGTACTGATCGTTGACGATGAGGAAGCCGTGCGGCGGGTGTTTCGCCGTGTGCTGGAGAAAGCCGGCTGGTCCGTTCTGGAAGCGTCGAACGGCGAGCTCGGGCTTTCGTTGTGCCGTGAGCATCAGCCCGGAGTCGTGCTGCTCGATTTGCGCATGCCTGAGTTGGATGGTCTGGATGTGCTGAGCACGCTCGTTGTCGAGCACCCAGATACACCGGTAGTCATGGTCACCGGCCAAGGCACGATGACCGATGCTGTCGAAGCGCTGCGTCGCGGAGCCTGGGATTTCGTCGCGAAGCCGCTGCCCGATAATCAAATCCTGGTCCATGCCGTGCGTCGCGGGCTCGAGCGCTCGGCGCTGTTGCGCGAAAACCGCGCGTATAGCGAGAGCCTGAAGGCAACGAATCAGCGGCTGTCAGCCGCGCTCAGCGAGCTGCGTAGTGATGAACAAGGCGCACGGCAACTTCAGTTTCAGCTGCTGCCTGAGGACGCGCTGCGTCTCGGCCCTCTGACTTGTCAGCGCCGTTTGTTCCCGTCTCAACTGCTTAGCGGCGACTTCCTCGATTACTTCGCGTTGAACGAACGCTATGCCGGCTTGTACTTGGCGGACGTAGCCGGGCACGGCGCCGCCTCGGCATTCGTGACTGCCATTCTGACCACCTTGGTAGGCAAATACCGTCAGGCGCTGCATGCGCGCGCGGACGAAACCATCCTGCATCCGCAGCAGCTGCTGACCGGGCTGGATGCGGATTTGAAGGCGCTTTCTCTGCCCAAACACGTAACCATGTTCTATGCGGTGATCGACCTGCAACTGGGGCGCATCGTGTACGGCAATGCCGGAGCCTTTCCATTTCCGTACCTGGCCAACGGCGACGAAACGATTCAACTGGAGTCATCCGGGCGACCGCTGAACTTGCCGGGGCGCGCGGGCTTCGGCTCGGGGGAAGCGCGCTTGGGTGCAGGCAGCCGTTTACTGCTGGCGTCGGACGGAGTGCTCGAGCTTGCTCCGAAACAGCCCAACCGCCAGCGCCGCGAGCTGCTCGCTCGATTGCTGCTACAGGCCCGAACTATTGACGACATCACGGTGCCGCTCGGCTTGGCAGAACATACGACGCTCACGGACGACGTTGCATTGCTGTTCATGCATTGGGAGGAAAATTGATGGCCCTAGGACACGTTACTCACGCTGCACAAGCGGGCGTTCACGTCTTTCGTTATTTCGGCACCGTCAACTTCACGCTCGCTCCTGGGCTGCAACGCTTCTTGCAACATCTGATTCACGATGGCGGCGTTTCTGCGCTCGTGTTCGACCTCACCGCCGCCGAATCGCTCGACAGCACGAACCTAGGGTTGATGGCGCGCGTCAACGAGCAGGTGCGCGACACGGGCGCTGCCAACAGTGTGATCATCTCCAGCAACGAAGACATCGATGTCGTGTTGCGCAGCATGGGCTTCGATCAGACTTTCGATGTGCTCGCGGCCGGGGACGCTTTGACTGCGGCGGGCGCTGAACCCGTCAGCGTTGAAGCGGCCTCCGCGCAAGAGCTCCGCCGCACCATGCTGGAGGCGCACCGGGCGCTGATGCGGCTGAGCGAAGCAGGCCGCCTGGAGTTCGAGCCAGTGGTGGCCTGTTTAGAACGAGACACGACGCCGAGCCAGGTGTGAGCCAGCTGTGTGGTGAGGCTTAGCTCGGGCGGCTATCCGCGGCGGGTGCCACGTGCTGGTGCAAACGCGAGCAGTGCACCGAGCGCGGCCAAGGCCGCGACGTAGTGGGCTGGCGCTAGTTTGTCGCTCTTGAGCCACAAAGTGAGCATTACCGGGGTGAGGCCGCCGAAGATGGCGTAGGCGACGTTGTATGAAAACGACAGGCCTGAGAAGCGAATTTTCGGCGGGAAAGCGCGCACTAAGATGAACGGGATCACGCCGATACTGCCCACGAAGAAGCCAGTGACTGCGTAGGCCAGGAACAGCGCCGGGCCGTCGAGCGGCAGCGAATGGTAGAAGTACGAGCTTGAGGCGAGCAGGGCCAAGCTGCCCGCGGACAATGCGAATTTGCTGCCGATGCGATCGGCGAGCCAGCCGAACACGACGCAACCGCACGTCAGGCTCACGATAGCGACGCTGTTGGCCTGTAACGAGACGCGCGGCAGCACCTTGAATGCGGTTTGCAGGTAGGTGGGGGTAAACAAGATCACGACCACGATTGCCGCGGAGAGCACCCACGTGAGTGCCATCGACAGCAGCACGGCGGGAAAATGTCCGCGCAAAATGGTCTTGAGCGGCAGTTCCTCACTCAGCGCGCGGCTCGCGTGCATTTGCTTGAATACCGGTGTTTCCTCGAGAAAACGCCGCAGATACACGGCGAGGAAGCCAAAGCCACCGCCGAGCAGGAACGGGATGCGCCAGCCGAACAGCGCGACCTGCGCGGGCGTCAGTGCGGTGTTGATGCCGGTAGCCACGAGTGAGCCGAGCAAGATCCCCGCAGTGAGGCCGGCCGTCAGCGTGCCGACGGCGAAGCCTGTATGCCGCTCAGGCACATGCTCCGACACGAACACCCACGCGCCGGGCACCTCACCCCCGATGGCTGCGCCTTGCAAGATGCGTAACAGGAGCAGCAGAACCGGCGCGGCTGCACCAACATTTTCATACGTGGGGAGTAAACCCATGCCGAGCGTGGGCACGGCCATCAACAAGATGCTGAGCGTGAACATGCGTTTTCGCCCGAGCAGATCGCCAAAATGAGCGATCACGATGCCGCCCAAGGGACGTGCCAAGTAACCGGCCGCGAAGATGCCGAAGGTTTGCAGCTGCCGTAGCCACTCCGACATGTGCGGCGGAAAAAAGATGCCGCTCAGTGCTTTGGTGAAGAACACGAACACGACGAAGTCGTAAAACTCCAACGCGCCGCCGAGGGCGGCCAGAGCCAGAGTGCGATAATCGCTGTGATTGAGCGGACGCGCGTCAAGAGGGGGCGTGCGGGTCATGGGAGCGGCGCAGAAATCGCCGCTTTTGCTTGCGAATGCAAGCCTGGCCCTCGCCGCGGCGGAGCGATGCACCGCCTAGGGATGGGCACCTCCTGTGTACGGGCCGCGACACGGCGCCCTCCGGCAACAGTGGCCCCGAGCTCCACGGAATTAATGAGCGCGACTCTCGTGCTCGATTAGCCAGCGTTTCCGCTCGATGCCGCCACCGTAGCCGGTGAGCGAAGCGTTGGCGCCGATCACGCGGTGGCAGGGAACGACGATAGCGATGGGGTTGGCGCCATTGGCGAGGCCGACGGCGCGCACCGCGGCAGGGCGGCCAATCTTGCTGGCGAGTGCTCCGTAGCTCAGGGTGCGACCCGTTGGAATGGAGCGGAGCGCCCGCCACACATCACGCTGGAAGTCGGTGCCAGTGGTGAGCGTTTCCACCTGATCAATCGCCGCGAGCTCGCCCGCGAAGTACGACTCCAGCGCGCGTCGGGCGACGGATGTGCGCGTCACTTCGCGCAGTGCCACGTT
>JBDTYJ010000458.1:0-3599 GCA_040005755.1 Pseudomonadota bacterium | reverse complement strand
GCCCTAAAAGAACCCCAGCCAGAAAACTCGCTTTCCGGGGCCGGGCGAAGCGGGTGAAAGCTGCGAACGGGCAGGGTCGGGAGGGTGAGGTTCGGAATCAAACGTTGATTTCGCGAGATTTAGTGGGTCCGGGAGCGCGATTCGTTCTTTCGAAGTGGGCGGCGCGGGCCAGTGGTGTCGAAGGCTTCGCGTCTGCTGCGGCGCTCCGCTACGCTTCGGGAGATGGCGGACCGACCCAGACGCGAGCGCTTGCTCACGTTCTTGCTTCTGCCGGTCATCGTTTTGGCCGTGCTGGTGCTCGCGGGCGTGATGTTCCGCTCCAGCTTTCAACTCGAGAAGCTGCGTGAACAGTCGGTGATCGAAGCCACGCTGCTGCTCGCGAACGAGAAGGCCGATCGCCTCGACAAGCGCATCATCGAGCAGGACAACGCCGTCCGTTCGGTGATCGACGTCACCGAGCGCGACGGATTCGGCTCGAAGTGGCTCGAATCGGCCGCGTTGCAAACGCCGACGGTGCGCGCGGTGCTGCTCTTGGACTTGAGCTCGCCTCAGCACGATGTAGTCGCGGTTGCATCGCGCGCGCCCGGTCCGGAGCACGAGCGTTTCACGCATTTGCTCGTGCACGCCATGCAGGGCGACATGAAGCTCGACCGTCAGCCGATGGACGAGCTTCGGCACGTGCACAAGAGCGTGCGCGGGCAGGCCTATTTGCTGAGCCACTGGGAACAGATTCAAGACGGACGCCGGTATTTAGTCGTGGTTTGGCACGACGTGCCGCGCATCGTGCACGACCTATTCCCGACGCTCTACTCCGACGCCCAGCAAAGCCGCGTGAACGTGGTCGATGGGGAGGGGCGCATCGTGTTTGGCCCGCCCTTGAGTCGCGGTGGGCTGACGCTCGGTCGCCCCTTCGAAACCACGCTGTACAAATGGACGCTCAACGTGTCCATGACGTCCGCCGAAGAGCTCGCGGCAGCGGTGGCGCGTCGGCGCGTGCTGGAGATGGTGCTGGTCGGCTTGTCTGGCATCGTCGTGATCGCGGGCTCGGCCGTGATTTTGGTAGCGGCCGAGCGGGAACGAAAGTTGTCCAACCTGAAGAGCGACTTCGTGGCCAACGTTTCGCACGAGTTGAAAACGCCGCTCTCCTTGGTGCGCATGTTCGGCGAGCTACTGCAGAGCGGGCGCGTCGAAAACGACGAAAAACGCCGCCAATACCTGCAAATCATCGTCAGCGAAAGCGAGCGCTTGGGTGCCCTGATCGAGAACGTCTTGGATTTCGCCAAGGTAGAGCGCGGCAAAGCCGCGTATGAGTTCAGTCTGGGCCGCGTCGGTGAAGTCGTGGCGCGCGCAGTCGAAGCTTGTCGGGTTCGCGCCGAACGCGAAGAGGTCGCGCTGGAGCTACACGTGAGTGACGGACTGCCGTTGGTCGATTTGGACGAGCGCGCGATCGAGATCGCGGTCATCAACTTGGTCGACAACGCGCTCAAGTACGCGCCCGACGGTGAAGTGGTGAGCGTTACCGTTCGTCAGCACGACGACGCCGTCGAAATCCGCGTCACCGATCAAGGTACCGGCATTGCGCCCGAAGATCGGCGACGCATTTTCGAGCGCTTCGTGCGTGGCAAGAGTGCGCTCGGCAAGCAAGTCCGCGGTAGTGGCATCGGCTTGGCCCTGGTGAAGCACATCGCCGAGGCCCATGGCGGAGACGTTTCGGTGGAAGACAGCGCGCCCCACGGCAGCACTTTCGTGCTGACGCTGGCCGCTACTCCGCGACCTCTCCCTCGTCCGTCGCGGACTGCATCTTGAGCAGCTCTTTATCGCTCAGATACACAGAATTACCGGGTTTGGAGTGGGCCTCTTCAACATCAGCGCTGGGCTCAGCGAGGCTCGGATCGTCTGCCGCTGGGCTGGCAGCGGCCGCGCTCGAGCCCGGGGCTGCGCTGGCCGCTCCGGCCACCGCCACGGCGTCCGCCTCCGCGCCGGGCAGCGGCGGCGGCAGGGGGATTGCGTCGAGCAGCGGATTGTATTTGGCGACGACCGCCGAGAATGTGCCTCGTTGCTCTTGATTGAGCACGCGCATGCCGTCCAGGTTCAGCGTCTCGGCGTCGAAGAACTTGCCGTCGCGTTGCGCGCTGAAGTGCAGGTGCGGGCCCGTGGAGCGGCCCGTGGAGCCCACGTAGCCGATGGTCTGCATGCGCTTCACCTTGTCGCCGACTTTGATGCCGGCCACGTAACGTGACAAATGCGCGTAGCCCGTCTCGATTCCGTTCGCGTGCATGACCTTGAGCAGGTTGCCCGCGGGCCCGCCTGGACCGACGTAACTCACCGCGCCGGGCGCTGACGCGCCCACGGGCGTGCCCAACGGCGCGCCGATGTCCGTGCCCAAATGCGGCATGATCTTGTGCAAAATCGGGTGCATACGCCGCGGATTGAAGGCCGAGGTGATGGCTGCGCCCGGGATCGGTTTGCGCCAGCCCCCTTCGAACGGTGATTTGCCCGAAGCATCGTAGTAGCCGCGCAGCGCCGGATCGTCGAAATAGTAGACGCGCAGTGCTTCGCGTTTCGGATTTTCGTGCCGCACTTCGAGCGCCTCGATGCCGGTATAACGCGCGAACTCGCCCAGCACGGTCACCTCTTGGGCGATCAAGCGCAGCGTATCCCCACGCTCGAGCTCGTCCATGGACATGTGCCCTTGCAATGCGAGCGCCACCAGGTGACCGAGCCCGGCATCGAAGCCCGCATGCTCCGCGGAGGCATCGAAGTCATGCCCGTCGTAAACGACGGCTCCAGTGACCTGATTGTGCGCGACTTTGAGATCGAGCTTTGCGCCGCTGAGCCGTCCGTCGTCGCCTTCGCGCGCTTGGTAGATGTCCTCGGGCCCGACCGTGTACTCGAAGGCCTTCAGGCGCCCGCCATTGCGTTCGACGAGCGCGCTGAACTTGTCCGTCTTGGCGCACTTGTCGAAGTCACGCACGCCCTTGAAGGCAGCAATGACGCGGAAAGCCTCCTTCTGTTCGACTCCCGCCTCGGTCAGCGCGCTGATGAACGAAGCCGTGCCCACTTTGCCGTCGATGGCGCGAAGCTTGGGGTCCCCTTTGCTGTCTGCGACGCGCCAGGGACCGGGCAGCTTTTGACGCTCGCGTTTCGGCGTCGGGGGAGCTTCGGCTGCCGCTGCGACGGCAGCGCTCGCCGACGGTGCCGTGCTCGGCGCAGCGCCTGCGCCCGCCCTGTGACGATCGATGTTGATCATCAATGCAATGAGCGAGAGCACGGTGGCGATACCGATCAGCGTGCCGAACACTGCGCTGAGCGTCGGCGAAAGTTGCGTCGGGCTGCGCGCAAGGAAAGGCGAAGACGGCGCGCGGAGCGAAGGCGCGCCCACAGCGTCTAGCTCGTCAGCCACCGTCTCGCGCTCACCCTTGCGGCCAATCTCGTCCAGCCCACCGTTCACGGGAGCTTCGCCCGCCGTGGCCTCGCCCGCCGTGGCCTGGGGCACCGTGGCCTGGCGCGCCGCGTCCTCGGGCACCGTGGCCTGGCGCGCCGCGTCCTCGGGCACCGCGGCCTGGCGCGCCGCGTCCTCGGGCACCGTGCCCTGGGGC
>JBDTYJ010000457.1:0-3620 GCA_040005755.1 Pseudomonadota bacterium | reverse complement strand
TTGTCGGCGTTGATCACGACGACGAAGTCGCCCGTGTCCACGTGGGGCGTGTACGTCGGCTTGTGCTTGCCGCGGAGAACGGAAGCCACCTTGGAGGCGAGGCGCCCAAGCGGTTGATTGGTCGCGTCGACCACCCACCACTTGCGGGTTGCGATCGCTTCGGCGGGCTTTGCCACGTAACTGCTCATCTTAACGGACCTCAAAAAGCGGCACTGCCGCGGGGAAAGGGGTCGGTCTACTAGCGTTCGGCTCGCCCTGCGTCAAGCGCCGCCAAAGGGCCGCCTAAAGATTCCCCGTAAACCTGCCGTCGTCCGCGCCTGCGCGGGAAAAAACGCCCACAACGACCGTGTGCCGAAACGCACTGGCGCACTCGGGCTGCTCGGAGGCGACCCCAGAAACCTGGAAGAGGGGGCAGAGAAGGGAGTAGGCGGGAGAGCGGGCACGGGCGTGGCGAGAGCGGCCGAACGGCCGGGAATGGTTGTCCCGAAAGCCGTCGGGAAGCAACCCGAACCGGTATAGTAGCTGGCTTAACGATGTCCAACGTTGGCAGTCCGCGGCTTCTCGAGCGCCTCGTGGCCGATGGGCTCCTCGCTCCGGAACAGCAGGAGGCGGCGCTCAACTACATGCAGCGCAGCGGTGAGCGGGTCGAAGAAGCGCTCATCGATTTGAAATTCCTCGAGGAAGTCACGCTGCTCAAGTACCTGGCGGCGCTGCACAAGACGCGCTTCGTCTCTACGGAGAAGCTTTCGAAGGCGGACATCGATCGGCTGACGCTGGACAAGGTGCCGAAGAAGCTCGCCGAGCGTGAGCTCATTTTCCCGGTGCTTTACGACAGCGCGAGCAACGTGCTCAGCGTCGTGACTCCGAATCCGGACAACGCGCCTGCGCTGCACGACATTCAACTGGCGGCCGGTTTGAAGGAGGTGCGCGCGTTCGTGGGGCGGCCGCGCTCGGTGCGCGCGGCCATCAATAAAGCCTTCAACGGCGACATTCACGCCTTCGCCACGCTCGATCGCAGCGCGCACGAGCAGTTCACCACGATGCTCAATGTGTACGAGCGCAACTTGGTGAGCGAAGAGAGCCTGACGCTTTCTGCGGCCAAAGAAGCGGCCGGCGGCGAGCGCGTGCTCTCGAGTGGGGATTTTGCAGCCACGCGCAGCAGCGGTACCGGCAAAGGCATCAACGACGAGTCGTACCTCGAGATGCTGAACGTGCTGGTCTCGTTGATCGAGAACACGCGCGCGGATTTGCGCGGCCATTCCGCGCAAGTGTCGCGCCTGATGAAGAAGATCTGCGAGCGCATCGGTTTGCCGGATTCGACGCGCGCGGCGCTGGTCGTGGCGGGGCACATTCACGATTTGGGCAAGATGGGCGCGTATCACCTGACCACGCTCAACGTTGCCGAGTATGAGGGGCACCGCGCGCAGGCGCAGAAGCAGTACAAGGCGCCGCTGCGGCTCTTGGAAGCCGTGCAGTTGCCGCGTGAAGTGGCGACGGCCGTCGAGCAAATGTACGAGCGCTACGACGGCAAAGGCCTGCCCGATGGCTCTGCCGGCAAAGAGATTGCGCTCGGCGCGCGGCTCTTGGCCATTGCCGATACGTATGCGGATTTAACGCAAAATCCCCGTAATCCGTTCCGGAAAACGCTGCGCCCCGTGCAAGCGTGTGAAGTGCTCGAGCGCTACCGGGGCTCAGTCTTCGACCCTAACTTGGTGGACTTGTTCAAGCACACCGTGACGGGTGAAGACCTCAAGGCGCGCCTGCTCGCCAATCGCTACCACGCGCTGATCGTGGATCCGGATCCGGAAGAGACCACCGTGCTCGAGCTGCGCATGATTGAGCAGGGCTTCGAGGTGTCGCAAGCGCGCACCGCCGAGCAAGCGATCAAGATCTTGGAGAAGGGGGAGGTGCAAATTGTGGTGAGCGAGCTGGACCTGCCCCCGGGCGACGGTTTCGTGCTGCTCACTGAAGTGCGCAAGCAGCCCTGGGGTGCGCGGGTGCCGTGGGTGATCGTGACGGGGCGCGCGGTTGGCGGGCGCACCGACGCGCAAAAGGCGTTCGAGCTCGGCGCGACGGATTTTCTGACCAAGCCGGTGTCTTCGGATTTGTTGGTGGCAAAGCTCAAGCAAATCATCGAGCGTGAATCGACGCGCGGCGGTCCAGCGCGCGGCGTCGCGGGCTCACTCCAGGAAATGGGCCTGCCCGAAATGGTTCAAGTGCTCTGGTACGGCCGCAAGACGGGTTCGCTCAAAATCCGTTCGGGGGCGAATTCGGGCGAAATTCACTTCGTGGGCGGCGCCATCTTCAATGCGCTGTGGGCGAATTTGCGCGGTGAAGAAGCATTTTTCGCGATGCTCGCTCTGGCCGAGGGCGAATTTTCCCTAGATCCCAACTTCACTGCGCCCCAACAAGTCATCCAAGACAGCCCTGAATCACTTCTTTTGGAGGGCATGCGCCGCCTGGACGAAGCGGGTCGCTAGCGGCGCGCTGCACGTATGCCAATTCATGCCTGAAGACGAGCATGTAGGTAACGCACGAGCGCTCACGGCAGCGCGTTACGTTGCCGCCGCGGCGTGGTATCCTTCGAACCTGTCGTGAAGGGTTTTGCGGTGTCCAACGTGCCCCCCCCATTGCTTGGGTTCAATAACAACGTCCGGCATCGGGGCCGCATCTTCCACATCCAAACTGAGGATTCTGGGGTCAAGAGTCCACGCATCGTCACGCACTTGTTTGCTGACGGCGGGCGCATCATCAAGACCGCGCGTACGGAATACAGCGAGCACGTCGCGCGAGCGGACGTGCAGTCCTTCGTTCGTAACCTGATGAAGGAGCAGCACAAGGCCATGTTCACGGCGCTGCGCATGGGCGACCTGGACACGCTGCTGGAAGACGTGTGCGGCGCGTTCGAGCAACCGCTGCGCGTGAGCAAAGAGCCGCCTGTTCCGAGCCTGTCCGCGCCGCCGGCGCCGATCACCCTCGAGCCCGTGGTGACGGAACCGGCACCAGCGCCGGATTTCGAAACACCGCCAATTGCCTCGGCCTTCGGCGATGCCGAACGCGTGTCGGACCGGCCCGAACCAACGCGCCCGCTGTCCAACCCGAACTTGCGCAAGGCCTTGCCCTCTTCGCCGCCGCCCGGCGCCGCAGCCTTCGATCTGGATGTGGCGGCGCTTGAGCGCCTGCCGCAAAAGACCACTCCACCGAGCTCGGAGCGCAGCGCGGAGCCGCCGCCCTCAACACGGCCCTTGCGCAACAGCAATCCGCCGCCGCGGAAATTGCGCCCAACTGCCGCCAGCGCGTCGTCCACTTTGTCGCGCCCTTCCGCGCGCTTCGCCGCAGCGCCCGGCAAGAGCTCGCCGTCGCTGTTCGGTGAGGGCGTGATCAGCGAGCAGTCTTTGGATGAAGTGATCCTCAGCTACCTGGCTGAGGATCTGGACGGCTCTTCGGAATAACGCGCTCGCGCGCGCCGCTCACTCCGGCAACTGGGACTGCTCGCCGTAGCGCGTCAGGTATTGCGCGAGCCACAGCTTCTTCTCCGTATTCGCGGAGGACATGTAGCGCACGGTGCCAAAGATGGGGCGCACTGGACCCCACGCGCGGTCGTAGCGCCCGAAGCACCA
>JBDTYJ010000456.1:0-3629 GCA_040005755.1 Pseudomonadota bacterium | reverse complement strand
TCCGAGGCGTAAGGAATGGCGCCCGCATCGCCGACGAGCACGCGTTTGGCGTGCAACGAGGGGTCTTGGCGAATCAAGGCACCAGCCGTCAGGTGTTGATCCAAGATGTTGCGCGAAGCGCGCCCGAAAAACCAAACTTGCTCTCGAAAGCGCGGGAGCTGATGAGCGATGAAAAAACCGGTCGCGAGCAGCGCTAGGCCGGACACCGCAACGCTCCAACGCCGCCGCGTACGCAGCGTGTGGCTCAGTAACGCGCCGAGCCCAAGGCTAGAAGCCATGAGCAACCAGGCCACCGCCGGCATGGTGTAGCGCTCGTTTTGCCAACGCACTTGGCCGTTGAACGCGACAATCATCATCCAGCTCAGCACGCTCGCCCAGAGCACCAAGGCGGCGCGGCGCGTGCTCTGGAAGAAAAAGGGGACAGCGGCGAGCGCCCAAGCGATCCAACCGAACGCAGGAACGTCTGCGAAGTGGTACTGCGTCACGCGCAGCACCTGATACTTGAAGTGAAACAGCCAAGCGTCCCAGACCGCTTGCGGCGTCATGAACGGGTGATTGATCTCCAATTTGACCAAGGCGCCCGCAGCGGTGGATTCCCCGGTGAGCGCGCGATTGGCCAGCCCGTGCGCGATCAAGATGAACAACGCCGGCGCACCGGCCAACACCAGTAATTTCAGCACCTCACGCAGACCGCGGGCACGCGCCAGCCAAATCGCAGAAGCGGCGAGCACGATCAGCGCAGCGGCGCCTTCCGGGCGCGTCGCGACCACGGCCGCTCCCCACGCGCCGAGCACGGCGGCAGGCTTCCAAAGCGGGCGGCCCGGCTGCGCTGCGGCGCTGGACAAGTCATCCCACGCGATCAAGGCGCCGCCCCACAGTGCCAAGAACAGCGCCACCTCCATGCCGCTGAATAAGGACCAATCGAGCGCGCCCACGCACAACAGCCCGGGGGGCAGCAGATAACTTGCGGCGCGCGGTAGGCCGGAGCACATCCGCCGGGCCGCGACCAGCAGCGCGAACACGCCGACACAGGCCACAATTGCGGCCCATGCCATCAGATCGAGCTTGCGGAAGCCGAGCGCGTAGCCCGCTGCGAGCACGAATGGGTACAGCAGGCTGGTGCCGCCGCTGGAATAGCCCGCCCCTTCCGACCACTGAAAGGGATGACCGCGCGCGGTCTCACGCGCAAAATCGAAATGAATGAATACGTCGTCGAGCGGGGCCGACCACGTCCCGAGCACTCGCTCGTGCGCGAAGAATTGGTACAGATCTGGCCGCGCCCAGGCATAGGCGTACAACGTTTGTAGCTTCAGCGAGGCGTAGAAGCGGCACGCGACGAGTAGCGTACACACGCCCGCAAAAACCAAGTAAACGATCGGCTCAGACCGTGTGAACGCGCGCTTGACGGCGGAGCGAGCGGGCACGGGCGCGGAGGCAGGGTTTGCTATTTCGGCCATAGGCGCCGCGCGCCATTTACCATCGCTGGCGGCAGACTTGGCTAGTTCCGAGTTCCGTGTGGTTTCCCGGCTGAAAATGCCCGGCCGGCCCCGTAAAAGCAGGGAGTAACCGCAGCCTAGCCGTCCCAGGCACGCGAGCCGTGAAAGGCTCAGTACGCGAAAATTTGGCCGCATTTTCTTTGCCATGCGCAAGTCATTTCACGCCATTGGAGCTTGCGGGCCTGGCATGGAGGCGCTCTACTAAGCGCCGGCTTTTGGCAACGGATTCGAGTTCGAAACGGTTATGCGTTGGTTCGTTGAAGTTTCCCGAGTAGGGGAAAACAATCTCGCGGAAAGGTACTGCGTCGAAGCGAAGCAGTGGCAGGCCGCGCTGCAAGAAGCGCGCAAGCTTCGCGGGGACACCGGCGCGTTGTCGCAGTTTTCGATCGAGCTGCTCGACAACGGCTACCGCGCCGTGGACCCTGCGCTCAAGCTTCGCTACCTCGTGAATCACGCGCCGGACGACGCGGCGCTCACTGAGCCGCCAAACCGCGTCGCTGGTTCGGAAGGCGCGCCGGAAAAGCCGCGTCTCGCCGAAGCGGTCAAGGGATCGCTCGCGCCCGTTTCAATGGCTGCGGCGGCCGGCTCGAGCCTGGTCCCTCGCCCGGGGTCGCACTCACCCCCGCGTCCGCAGTCGGTGAATCCGCCGCGCGCTTCGAACGCCGCTCCGCGCCTCCAACAAATGGTGGTGCCCGACGATCCGATTCCGCCCGCGCCGCCCCTGCCTGGGTCGTTTGCTGCGGTGGCGGCGGCGGCCCCGTTGCTCAGTTTCGAACTGGTGCGCGAGCGCGCGGAGGAGGCGCGCACGGATAGCCCCATCACCTATCGTGAGCTCGCCTACGCCGTGGCACCCGGCGTCACACAGGCGCAGGTGGAAGCGTTGCTGCTCGATCGCTATCAGGCGGCGCGCGCTGCCATCGCCGATCGTCCAGCGGGCAAATTCGTGCAGCTTGCGGTGTTTGACCACGTTTTCAAGCGTCGCCCGGAGCGACCGCCGCTGGCCACCTTCGCGTGGAAGGATTGGCGGGGTGAGCCCGTGTTCGCCTTCCCAGGCTTCGGTGACGCGCCCATGGGGCCGCTCTCTCAGGTGCCGCCTGCGCCGGCATCGCTGCTTCCACCGAGCAACGGCGCAACGCTGAATCCGCCGCCTGCCGCGAGTCTGTCTGTGCTGCCGCCGCCACCCGCGCCGGTTGCGCTCTCCGTAACGCCCGCGGCGGCGCCGGTAATGAGTGAACCCAGGGGCACACTCGCGCCCCTGCCCATGGTGACGCTCAATCCCGTGCCGCGGAGCCCCACTGAACCTGCACTGCGCAACGCGACTGAGCCTGCACCGCGTGCCCCCACCGAACCTGCACCGCCCACCGCCGTTGCGCCTGGACCGCCCAGCGCGGCTGCGCCGGCGGTCGTTGCCGCGTCCGCGAGCTCTGCGCCCGTCCCGGAGCTTTCGGCGCCGTCACAGCCGCCCACCGTCCCGGCGCCAGCTTCCGCGCCAGCTTTCGAGCTCACCTTCGAACATCCGCCGTCTAACCCCGCGAATGCTGCGCCCAAGTCCTCACCGGGCAAAGAGCGCGTGTCGCGTCCGCGTTTGGCGATCGGCCGTCGCCGCGCTGCCGGTGAAGATCTGATCAGTGAGCTGTTTGAGTTCATGCACGAGCTGCACTTCCAGCGTGATTTCGCGGCTGGCGCGGAGTTCGTGCTGTCCGTGCTGAATGAGATGTTGCCCTGTGAAGGCGTCTTGATTCACGTCTTCGACATCAATACGGGCCACTTCGTGGTGGTGCGCGCCAAGGGGCCCAATGCCAGCAGCGTCTTGCTGCAGCGCATGCCGGACCAAGATCCGTTCGTGAACGCCGTGATGCGAAGCCCACAATCGGTGGCCGTGCCGGACGCCGGCCACGATCCGTTCTTTCAAGGGCCCCGCTGGCAAGCGGTCGGCGTCGTGCCTGCGGTGGCGCTCGCTGGCGCCGTACAAGAGGGCGGCCGCTACTTGGGTCTGATTGAGCTGGTCAACCCGCTAGGGGATGCGCCGTTCCACGCCGCTGAGGTCAACGCCCTCGACTACATCTGCGCCCAATTCGCCGAGTTCTTGAGCAAAAAGCCGCTCGTACTAGCCGCCGACGTCGTGCTCGCGCG
>JBDTYJ010000455.1:0-3630 GCA_040005755.1 Pseudomonadota bacterium | reverse complement strand
TGCTCCGCTCGGGACGCGCATTGCTCCGCTCGGGACGCGCATTGCTCCGCTCGGGGCGCGCGGTGCGCTCACCAGCTCGTGAATCGGGGCGCGCATTGCTGCGCTCGGGACGCGCGGTGCGCTCACCAGCTCGTGAATCGGGGCGCGTGGTGCTGCGCTCAGGTCGAGCATCGGCGCTTGGACGGCCGCGTTGCGGGCGATCGGCGATGGTGTACTCGCGGCGTTCGCTACCGGTGCCTCGCGCCGGAACGGGGCGAGGCTTCGGACCCGAGGCTTCGCGGCGCGCGCGCGGGTCTTCACTTCGCTTTGGCAGCTGCGTACGCGGCACCTTGGCGTTCGCTTTTACTTGAACCTCCCAGGCTTCCGTGCCGGCCGCGCGCACGCGGTGCGGCACGCCAAACTCTGCCTTCAGAGCGACCAGCTCATCGATGGTCAAGTGTCGCCACTGCCCAGGGCGTAAGTCCTCTGCCGTAATGCCGGCGTGCGAGATGCGGGCGAGCCGCATCACGAGCGATCCGGTGGCCTCGCCGAGGCGACGGACCTGGCGATTGCGGCCCTCGCGTAGCGTGAGCTCGAGCCAGGTCTTGTCGCCTTCGAAGCGTAAGCGGCGAACTTCGGCCGGCGCGGTCGCGCGACCGTCAATCTCGATACTCTTCCGCCAATCCAAGAGCTGCTCGTCCTGAACCAACCCCTGCACTTTGGCGACGTAAACCTTTTTGGCTTTGTTGCGCGGATGTGCCAGCGCATTGGAGAAGTCACCGTCGTTCGTGCACAGCAGCGCGCCGCTGGTGTGGAAATCCAGACGGCCCACCGGCACCACGCGCGCGCCCACCGCCTTCAGAAGCTCAGCGACGGTCGGCCGACCCTCGGGATCACTCAGCGTGCACATCACTCCGCGCGGCTTGTGCAGCACTATGTAGACGAGCGGCTCCGGCATCAGCCGGTTGCCGTCCACCTCGACCTTGGCGCGCCGCGGGTCAACGCGAACGCCCAGCTGGTCGATCACGCGCCCGTCAACTTTGACGCGCCCCTTCGTGATCAGCTCTTCTGCTGCGCGCCGCGAAGCAATACCCGCACGAGCTAGGACTTTTTGAAGACGTTCGTCTGCCATGAGTGTGGCGGCGTCCTAGCACCGGGCCGCACGTGCAGCTGAGGTTTGTGCCCCCAACTACAAAACCGGGCTATTTCCCGCGACTGCGTGCGCCGCCGGGCGCAGCGCCG
Source organism: Pseudomonadota bacterium (assembly GCA_040005755.1). GTDB lineage: Bacteria > Myxococcota_A > Polyangia > Polyangiales > Polyangiaceae > PMG-095. The sequence goes on along the minus strand of JBDTYJ010000455.1, from coordinate 2,409 downwards.
CCGCCACCACCGCTCCCCGTAGGACCTGCGTCGGCAGCAGCCGCTTTTTCTGCCGCCTGATCCTTTTGCTCGATGTCACGCAGTGCGATCTCGTCGCGATCCCAGCGATCGACGTGGCCGTCGAAATCCAGATCCACGCCGCGGCGCTCGAGCTTCCCGCCGTCGTAGATTTCCCAGACGTCGGGCTTGTTGTCGTAGTTGGTGTCGATTTGAGCGCGGCTCAGCTGGCCACCGACGTAAAAGCGCGTTTCATCGTCTTGGCCGTCGCCATTGTGATCGATGCGCAGCTTGGACACCCGACCTTTCGTGAAGGTGATCCAGGTGTCCATCTTGCCATCGAAGTTCGTGTCAGCGACCTCGTTCAAGGCATCACCCTTGTCGGTGTACGTACGGACCACGTCTTTCACGCCATCCAAGTTGGTGTCGACCTCGCGGCACAAAAGCACGCGATGGCGGTCCTCCCCCTCCCCGACCACGCCGTACACGCGCCGAATATTGGCGGTTTTAGCGCCCGGACCGAGGCTCTGCACTACTTCGCGATCGGCGCGGCCTTTGTAGTCGCAGCGCGAGCGGTCGTCGGGAGCAACGCCGGCCACGTCCTTGCTCATCACGGGCGCCTTGCTATCCGGAGTGTTCCCGCCGCAGGCGTACACGCACAGGCTCAGCGCAAACCCGGCAGAGCCCAGCGCAATCCATCCGTCACGCGCGCTCACTTTTGGGTTCCCTTCTGATCTGCCGCGGGCTTGGCCGGCGTGGCGGTAGCCGGCGTGGTAGCGGCTGGGGTCGTCCCCTCCGCCGGCTTCGAGGTTTCGGTTGGAACTTTGTTTTCAGTTTCCGTCGGCATACTCGTCTTGGTATCGAATGTCGGACTAGCGACGGCCTTGTCGGAACGATCCGGCGGCACGTAGCCCGTCTCCTTGCAGTAATCGATCGTAGCGCCCGGGTCTGGACGACCGTCGTTGTTCATGTCCGCGTGAATCAGCGGGCAACCCGGCTTCGGGTACTCCCACCACTGATCGATGACACCGTCGCCGTTGGAGTCGCGTTCAGTGCGCACGAGCGCGCCTGCTTGGTAAAAATCCCAGGTGTCCAGGTGCGCCGCAAGCGCTGTGGACTGATCTTTTTCGGCGATCTGCCCCGACTTAAAGCTGATGATCTCGTCGATTTGCCCGTCTTTGTCGTAGTCGTTCTCGCGGCGACGCAGTTGACCACCACCATCGAAGTAGCTGTAAGCATCCACGACACCGTCAAAGTTCAGGTCGACCGCGCGGCACACTTCGCGCCCGCCTTCGCGGACGATGGTGATGTCGGGCTTACCGTCGCCATTGGCGTCGATCTTCTCAGCGTCAGCGGCTTTCGTATCGCAAGCCTCGTGCTTCACCGCAGTGTCACGTGAAGTGACACCGCCGTTGGCCGAAGCCGCGCCCGAGCCTGCACCATTACACCCGAACTGGAACCCTGCTGCGAACAGCAGGACCCACTGGAGCCCGCGAACCCGGACAGCATCCGAACCCTGCGCTTTCGCTGCGTTCACGTCGCAGCCCTCCGTCATCCTCGTCATTGGTAAACCTCTCGGCGCGCCAGTAGCAAAAGCGTGCGTCCTCATCGCGGGAACCATGTGCCGCGTGTCCCGTTTTAGCCCGGAACGTGGCCGAAGCATAGCCGCCTACCCGCTAGCGCGGGACACGGGACCGGGCAGCCGGGGAGGCGCGCTGACCAAGACTCGGCCGCTTGCCCGGTCTGCCCCGCTGATCGTACAACCCGGCCCAGACTCAGCGCCCGAGCAGCGCCTTTCGCCCGCAAAAATCAAAATTGGGCCGGCTGACCATTTCCTAACCCAGCGACAATGCTGAGCTATTTGAGTCGTCACGGGCTTTGTCTCGATTGACAACACACGTATGGGAATCTAGTGTAACGACTGGCAACTGGCTCCGTCATGTCTCGCAAGAAGATCTCAACCACCGTCTACATCACGCCCGAACAGAACGAGCGGCTGCATTTGTTGCACACCCGCACCAAGGTTCCGGTGGCCGTGTATATCCGTGAAGGGATCGATCTGGTGTTGAAGCGCTACGAGCACGCGCTTCCGGGGCAGATGAGTTTGACGGAAAACCCGGCTCCCGCTCCCAAAGTGGTTGCCAAGAAGTAGTCCCCTCTAACGCGGGTCGGTTCGCGTGGCTGGTCGGCGTGCCTAGGCCGCGCTACACAGCCGCCCCGCGAGCGCGCCCGACTGCCTGATGCCGACCGACCCCAAAAAGATCCGCAACTTCTCGATCATCGCTCACGTCGATCACGGCAAGAGCACGCTCGCCGACCGCATCCTCGACGTCACCGGCGCCATCAGCAAACGCGAGAAGGTCGAGCAGTTCCTGGACAAGCTGCCGCTGGAGCGCGAGCGCGGCATCACCA
>JBDTYJ010000454.1:0-3761 GCA_040005755.1 Pseudomonadota bacterium | reverse complement strand
CCGACATGAACGCTCAACACCCACACTGCTCGAAAGGGATGTGACACATGCTCGGCGTGTTTAGTGCGATGGAAGTGGCAGCCTCGGGCCTTTCGGCCGAGCGCACGCGGATGAACACCGTGGCCTCCAACTTGGCCAATGCGCGCACTACCCGCACGGCAGCGGGCGGTCCGTACAAGCGCCTAGACCCGGTTTTCGAGGCCATTGGGCTCGATGAATCCACCGGGGTGATGGCCAATCAGGGCGGGGTATCCAAGGTCAAGGTTGCGAGGATCCAAGAGGATACGCGCCAGGGCATGATGGTGTACGAGCCCGGGCACCCGGACGCGAACGCGCAAGGCTACGTCGAATACCCGAACGTAAACGCGGTCGAAGAGATGGTGAACATGATCACCGCCTCTCGAGCTTACGAGGCGGGCGTGACCACCATCGATACCGTCAAAGCCATGGGACGCTCCGCTCTGGACATCGGCAAGTAGGCTAAATGATTCCGATCGACGGCAATGGGATCTCGATGGTGGCGCCGCACGCGCGCCTCGAGCTCGATGCCGCTCCCGCCGTCAAAGAAGTCTCCAAGGCGGACGCCGCCGGCGGAGCCTTATTCGAGGACTTATTGAAGAATGTCGTCGGCACCGCCAACGACAGCATCAACAAAGCCGAAGCAGTCGGTAAGGAATTCGCGGCCGGAACGCGCGATGACATTCACGGCACGATGCTTGCGCTCAGCCAGGCTGACATCGAGCTTAGGCTGGTCGGCAACATTCGCAACAAGGTCGTCGACGCCTTCTACGAGCTCTGGCGGATGCAGATTTAAGCGAAATTTAAGGATCATCGACGACCATGCCCGAAAAAGCCCGCGCGTTTCTGAAGCAGCTGACTGACTTCTGGGCCAGCCTTCCGACGCCCAAGCGCATCGCGCTGGTCTTCTTCACGACGGCGGTTCTGGTCGGGGTCACGCTGCTTTCGGTGCTGGGCTCTCGCGAGCACTACGCGACGCTGTACAGCGAGCTCAGCACCGAAGACGCCTCGCAAATTGTCGAGAAACTGAAGACCGCGCAGGTCCCGTACCAGCTCGAAGCAAACGGTACCGTGATTCAGGTTCCCGAAGACAAAGTCGCCGGGTTGCGCCTCGAACTCGCGGCCGGCGGTTTACCGCGCGGCGGCAGCGTGGGCTTCGAGATCTTCGACCGCTCGCGCATTGGCGCCACGGAATTCGAGCAAAACATCAATCTTCGCCGGGCCTTGGAAGGCGAACTGGCACGTTCAGTCATGAGCGTGGATGGCGTGAAAGGCGCGCGCGTGCACTTGGTGCTGCCCGAGCACCGTTTGTTTGCAGCGCGCGAAGAGAGTGCGTCGGCCTCCGTCGTCGTGAAACTGGCAAATTCGGCCAATTTCGGCCGTCGCGAGGTGGCCGCGGTAGTGTACTTGGTGTCCATGGCGGTGCCCGGCCTGAACAAGGACCGCGTCTCCGTGATCAGCACTGAAGGTTTGACGCTGCACCGTCCGAACTCTGACGCTGCGGGCGGCGGGGACCTGGCAGGAGAGGGCGAAGAGCACTCTCGCGTGATCGCCACTCAGCTCGAGAGCGACGCCCAAGCCCAGCTTGAGCGCGTGGTCGGCCCCGGCAACGCCGACGTGCGCGTCAACGTTGAACTCAATTCGTCCGCGAAGGAACGCACCGAGGAGCTGTACGAGCCGTCGAAGACCGCCTTGCGCAGCGAGCACAAGACCGAAGAATCCACGGGTACCGCAGAAGCGGGCGTTGCAGGAGTGCCGGGCGCCAAGAGCAATTTGCCGGACGCCAAAGAGGGTGAAGGGGCGGAGGAAGCCCCGGCCACCGGTGGTGGCGGCGTGCGCAAGAGCCAAACTCGCAACTGGGAGGTGCAGCGCATCACCCAGAAGACAACTACGCCGCCCGGCGAAATCCGCCGCCTGAGCGTGGCGGTGGTGTTGAACGGTCGCTACGAAAAACACGGCGAAAAGTCAGTGTTCGTGCCGCGCTCGGCGGATGAGGTGCAGGCCATGGCGGCCATCGTCAAGCACGCGGTCGGCTTCAATGCCGAGCGCGGGGACGATGTGGAGCTGCGCGCGGTGCAGTTCGCTCGCTTGGACGCAATCGACGACGCCACCGTGAGCGATCCACTGGCTAAGTATCGACGTTACTTGCCGTTTGCCGTTGCTGGTTTGCTGGGCCTCGTGCTGCTCACGTCCACCGTTATGGTCTGGCGTCGGGGCAAGGCGAAACAGAAGGCATTGGCATTGGCCGCTGCAAACACGGCGGAATCCGTCGCGGGCCAGCTCGCTGGGGTGGCGCCGGGCAGCGAAGCGTTCCAGCTCGGCTCCGAGCAAGCGCGCGCCCTCTTGCTGGAAGAAGCGCCGAACACCGACGAAATCCGCGCTCGCGCGCTCGAGCTGGCCGCCAAGGATCCGGCGACCGCTGCTGTCGTTCTGCGGCGCTGGTTGAGTGTAGGTGGTCCTGCGCTGGCCGGAGTGCCAACGCCGGCGCCGTGACTCCGGTTAGCGAGCGGTAGGCACAGCTCTCGCATAAGCGGGAAGCAGTGATGGAGCTGAGCGGTCCCGAGAAAGCGGTTTTGATGCTCTTGTCGTTGGACGAGGCGACCGCGACACCCATCCTGGGTGAGTTGGACCCGTCCGACGTGCGCAAGCTGCGGGAAGCGGCGTCCAACATGCGGGCCGTCCCGGCCACAGCTCTCGAGCACGTGTACGCCGAGTTCATCCAGCAAACCAAAGAGGCGGTCGCGGTGCCCCGCGGTGGCGTCCGCTACTTGCGTCGGCTGGCAGGCCGCGCCCTGGGCGAAACCAAGGCACAAGAAATCTTCGTCGATCAACAGCAGAGCGCGCTCGATCGCCTGGCGGCAGCCGAGCCGGCTGCCATCGCCTCGGTGATGGAGAACGAGCACCCGCAGCTCGTGGCCGCCATTCTCTCTCAGCTGGACAACGAGAAGGCCGCGCGCGTGCTCGAGAATTTGCCGGAGGCCGGTCGTGCACAAGTGCTCGAACGCCTCGGAACAATGACCGAGATCCCTTCGGCATTGTTGGAAGAGGTGGCGACCGCGTTGTCCGCAGAGCTCCCGAGCTCGCAAGCCGACACCGTGCGCACGGTCGACGGCGTGGCGCGCTCTGCCGCGCTGGTTCGTCGTATGGGCCGCGAAACGGGCGAGGCGCTGCTGGGTGTGCTCGAAGAAGGCAACCAGGAGCTCGCGACCGAGATTCGGCGCGCCATGTACACGTTCGAGGATCTCAGCGTTTTGGATGCACGCGCGCTGCGCTCGCTGCTCGAGGCCGTGCCCGTCGAGAAGCTCACGATGGCCATGAAGACGGCCTCGGCATCGCTCGTCAATCACATCTTTACCAGCATGTCCAAACGCGCCGCCGAGCGCATTAAGGAAGACATGGAAGTGATGGGTGGCGTTCGCTTGGCCGATGTCGAAGCCGCGCAGCGCGAAATCGTCGAAGTCGCGCTGCGCCTCGATGCTGAGGGCACCATCTCGCTCGAGAACAAGAATGCGGTGGTTTGAATCCGGGCCGGGCCGGAAAGGTGAGGCAGAACCATTGTCTGACGGACCGCGCAAAGTAGCGTTCGCGAGCGTGACGAACCCGCGCGTGCGTGCGCCTTCATGGCTGCCAGCGGCGCGCAGCCGCCCGCGCAAGAATTCCGAGCCGCCAGCGCCCCCGCTGGGCAGCTTGCGGCCACCGCCATTGCCCAGCGAATTCGTCAATGCGATTCGCCAAGAGCTGGA
>JBDTYJ010000453.1:0-3761 GCA_040005755.1 Pseudomonadota bacterium | reverse complement strand
GCGCGCTGCTGCGCGGCGATGTCGCAACGGATGCACTTGGCGCGCTTTTGCCCCTCTTCCGGAGGCAAGATCATGACCGGCGGGGAAATGCCGTCGGCGCGCACTTCAACCTCCAGATCTGCATAGGCAGCGCGCAGCGAAACCTCGGCCTCGGTGAGGGAGCCGGTGGCGCGCATGCGAAAGGTGGGCTCCAGATCGATGACGTCGGCGACCTGCGAGAGCTCAGGTAGCTCCGCTCCAATTTCGAGCGCGACCTTGGGCAAGCCGTAAGTGATCATGCCGATCAGTTCGGTCGCCGGCTCGGCGATGGTTGGGCTGCGTAGTAAGCGGCGAAGTGCGGCCGGAGAAACACGGTGGTCGAGCGGCCGAGCGATGCCCTCGTTGGTGTCAATGTGGTAGCCCGGCGCGCCCTCGAACCAGCCGCCGGTCGTGAGCTGGAAGCGGCGGCCGTCGTTTTGACGTTCGAAGGTGACCTTCGACACGATCGTGTCGGCGCCGACCATCTCCAAATCGAAGCGCGGGCGCAGTGCTTCTTCGGCGAAGCGCAGTTGCATCAACGCGGGCTCGAGCAACACCCGGCGATCGCGCAGCAACGGCAGCAGCTCAGAGGCATCTTCCCCGCGAACGTCGACGGCAGGGTGGCGTGGATTGCCACTCTCGAATCGGGCTAGCACGCGCAACGCGTTGCGATCACGTGTCGGGGTGACGCCTTGCCAATTGAGCGCCACGCTAGGCAGCATCGGTGTGCGATTGTCGATGTCCAGCACGGTGACGGTGAGGCCGCCTTGACGTACATGCACCCGAAATTCCAAATTGAGATTGCGCTGCGTGCCGTCGGGAGCGAGCCAAGCGCCAATGCCGGTGGGGCGCGCGCTCATGTCCGTGGGGGCTGGCGGGGCGTGCGGTGTGTAGTGACTGACAGGCGTCGGCAGCTGCGGCACCTGTTGTTGCCGACGGCGGCGATCACGGCGGCGCCCGCCTTTGGGATCGTTGCCGTTCGGATTGTTGGCGTTCGCGCTATTCGGATTGTTGTGCTGTTGCTGTTGTGGCGCGGGCGCGTGATGCTGGGGTTGTGACGGCCCTTCGCGCCGTGGCAATTGCGAGCGGGCCTTGTTACGGACCGTGATCAACAGGGCGGCGACGTGCTTGCAGTGCTGGTTGGTCTTCTGAAAGGCCGGGCAAGTGCAGCTGGACGTAATGCCCTCGCCGCCCAGGCGAATTGCGACTTCATACGGGTCGGGGTCGGAGCCCTTGACGCGGCCTTGCGCGCTGGCTTCGTTGACGCTGACCTCTTCGACGACCTTACGCTTTTCGTAATCGAGGCCCCGGAGGAAGGTGCGCGCGCCGAGTAGGCGTCGCAAACCACGATCGGACAGGGTCGACAGGGCATCAGACAGCGACGACACGGATGCCTCTTTTGAAATCGGTGGGTAACAGCATTTCGTTCATGAGGGTGCGGGTGACACGAGAGCTCGCGGAGCGAGCTTGAGCATTAAAGTAGGAAAGGAGTGACGAGTAGCGCCGCCGCAGCGGTCGCTTTGACGAGCATTTGCAATGCCGGAGCCGCGGCGTTGCCAAAAATATCCGACCAAGCGTCGGCGATGATGGAGCTTGCGAACACGCTGCTGTTGTCGCGACCGCGATTGGCACGACGCACGCTGCTCAGCACCGCGCGGGTGCCCTCCAGCGCGAGCGCGCTGGCGAGCGCGGTGACGGCAGCGACGACGACGAACCAAGTGAGGCCTTGGCTCACCAACTCCGGCGCGAAGCCGCGGTAAAGAACGCGCAGCGCAACGCCCAACACGACCGGTGCCGCGAGCCCGGCTCCCACAGGCACGAACGTGCGTCGCAGTGACACCGCGCCGGTGAGCTCGACGCAGCTCTTGTAGCTGGGCGTGTAGTCGAAAGGCACCTGCGCGACGCCGTGCTCGCGCGGAAAGCCGCGCAATTGGCGTTCGACCTCGGCGCTCACTTCACGCGCGCCGCGCGCGGCCGCGCGCGCCACAGAGCCGGCGTAGCTGAGCACGACGGCAGCCCCAAGCGCGCCGCACCAAGGTAGCGCAGCGGCGGAGGCCAGCCCCGATGACACGCCAACGTGGCCCTTGCCCGCGATCGCCCAGGCCATCAGCAGTGCGGACAGCACTCCGGAGAACAATGCGTATTGGCGCGCGACCGCGGACCCCAAGAAGGCTGCGTCGTCCAGACGAGAGGCCCGGCGTTTGTGCTCGCCGTCTGCGTTGGTCATGCTTGCGACGCCGCGCGCGCCGTCTGCAATTGAGCCCAGCGTCGCGACGCCGAGCACGAACGGCGCGAGCGACAACGCACCCAGCGCGAAGACCAGGAGGCAGACCTCTACGCCGGAGGTCATGCCGCTGTGCGCGCCGATGGTCACTGCGAGCGCCGCTGCGCCGCCCAAGAGCGCGATCGGCAGCAACGCGCTCTCGAGACCTGCGCCGAGGCTTGCCGCGATCATGGCGCCGCCACCCACGCGGCTGCCCTCGCTGGCTTCGCGAATTGCCGGGCTGCGCCGGCCGAGCCCCAGAGCCAAGGCGTGCGCGGCGAGCAGCACAGAAACCAACCCCAGGGCACCCGCCGAGCACGCCGGCAGGAAGTGTTCGCCCAGCAACCAATAGCTCGTTCCGGCGATGCCCGTGAGCGCGATGGCTGCGGTCGAGACGTAGCCGCGCAGCAGCGCAGATGCGATCGACCCTGCTTCGTCGGTGCGTACCAAGAACAGGCCGAAACTGCACGCGATCACCCCGAACGCGCGCACGACTAGAGGCAGCGCGAGCAAGGTGAGGGGATCGCCGCCTGGCGTTGCCCTTGCCAGCGCAGCACCGATCAGCAACGCCGAAACGTTTGCCAGGCACGCTGAGGTGAAGCCGTCCAAATTGCGAGTTGCTGAGGCACCCACGTGGTCACCGACGAGCTCCGCGACCACCGCAGGATTGCGCGCGTCGTCGTGCTGAAGGCCAGCGTCGCGTTCTCCGGCCTGATCCGAGCCAACGCCGCTGGCCGCGTGAAAGGTACCGCCGCCGCGTTGCAACACCAGCGCGCTGACCGCAGCGCCCAACGCGAAGCTCGGCAGCAGCGCAACGACTTGCGCGGCAAGCGGCGAAGCTTGCTCGCTGGGCAGGGCAAAGCCGCCCTTGATTGCGTACAGGAGCCCGAACAGCGAAACGACGCAGAGGCCGCTCACGGTCTCGCTCAGCAGCCCGCCAGCGCCGGCAGCGCGCATCGCCACGGTGAGCGCGGCTTCCACGCTGGAGCTTGCTGCGGCAGCGGCACGGGCGCTCCCGCGGACAGCCAGCAGCGCACTCGCGTAGCCCGCGAGCGCCGCGCCGCACGCACCGAGACACAGGCCCGCCGCGCTCCAAAAGCCGGCCTCCAGTCGGGTGACCGAAGCGGAATTGCCGCCGAGCGCGGCGCTCGATGTCACGACCAACGCGACGAGCATCAAGGTCGAAACTCCAATTACCCGGAACTGCTGCCAGAGGAACACGCGGGCAGCGCGCTCCAGCGCGCTACCCAAACGTCGGATCGCAGCAGACCCTGCGTCACGCGCGGAGGCGCCGCGCCACATCAGCAGCGCGACCAGCAGCCCTACAACGTCGATTCCGACGATCAGCCCGAGTTCTGTCACGATCGGTTTCCGTGGCGCGCAACGGCGCCCTTCGCTCCGGCGTGCACGAGGGAACACGCGCTTCAATGCGGGCAACGCAGAAACGGCCGCTGATTGGACCCATACCGGGTCCGAGTCA
>JBDTYJ010000452.1:0-3779 GCA_040005755.1 Pseudomonadota bacterium | reverse complement strand
ACTGCTACCGTTCGCCCCGAAATGGACGAACTCGTCAGCAAAGCCCAGGTCTTGCATGAAGCGCTGCCCTACATCCGACGCTTCCACCAGCGCACTTTCGTCGTGAAATACGGCGGCCACGCCATGATCGACGAGGCGCTCAAGGAGAGCTTTGCGCGCGACGTGTGCCTGCTTCGCTACATCGGCATTCGCGTGGTCGTGGTGCACGGCGGCGGTCCGCAGATTAACCAAATGCTGGAGCGGGTCGGCATTCATTCCACCTTCAGCGGCGGCCTGCGTGTCACCGACGACGCCACGATGGACGTGGTCGAGATGGTCCTGGGGGGCGGCGTCAATCAGGAGATCGTCGGCATGATTTGCCAGCATGGCGGCCGCGCCATCGGCCTTTCCGGCAAGGACGACCGCTTCATGCGGGGTACCCGGCTGGAAAAGGTTCCCGCCAAGGACGACCAGGGCGAAACCGTGATGGTGGATCTGGGCCGCGTCGGCGAGGTTTCCCACGTCGAAGCCGGAATTCTCGAAAACCTGATCAGCGCCGGCTTCATTCCAGTCATCGCCCCCATCGCCGTGGACAAAGACGGGCACTCGCTGAACGTGAACGCGGATACCGCCGCGGGCAGCATCGCCAGCGCCCTGAATGCCGCCAAGCTCGTGCTCATGACCGACGTCGACGGCGTCAAAACGGCAAAGGGCGAACGCTTGAGCTCGCTCGGCTCCGTAGAGGCCGAGGAAATGATCCAGAGCGGCGTGATCAGCGGCGGGATGATCCCGAAAGTGCGCTGTGCCCTCGATGCGGTGAACGGCGGCGTCGAGAAAGTACACATCATTGACGGTCGCCGCCTACACGCGCTGCTGCTGGAGATTTTCACGGACAGTGGCGTCGGCACCGAAATCCGGCGCGGCAAAGTGTGAACCAAAAGTTCGACGAAGAGGGCATCATCCGCCCGGAAGGCGTCCCTGAAGACGCCATCTTGCGCGTGCTGCGCGTCCCCGGCGAGCTTGCTGGAATGCGGCTCGACCGCTTCGTACAATCGCAATTACGCAGCACGAGCCGCACTCGGGCCCGCGCGATCGTGAAGCGAGGCGCCTATTCCGTGCAGGGGCGCGCACGGCGACCGAGTGAGCGCGTGCGCGCAGACGAGCGCATCGCGCTGTGGCGAATGCCGTTCGAGGACACGGAGGGGCAAGCGCCGCTGCCCGTTCTGTATGAAGACGAGCACCTGCTCGTGATCGACAAGCCGCCGCTGGTCACCGTTCACCCGACCGCGCGCTACCACAAAAATACCGTAATCAAGCGGCTACAAGCGGAGCGCCCGGGTGAATTCCTGGCGCTCATCCACCGCCTGGATCGCGAAACCAGCGGTATTTTGTTGCTGGCGCGCTCGATTGAGGCGGAGCGCGCCTTCAAGCGCAAGCTGGAAGAGCGCTCGCTCTCCGCGCAAAGTGACGAGCAGCGCGGCGTCGAGAAGATCTACCTCGCCCTCACCCACGGTGTGCCGCCGGAAGGCTTGGTTGACGTGCCGCTCGAACCCGACGTCGACAATCCGCTGCGCGTGAAGATGCGTGTCGCCGCGCCGGGCACCGGGCTCGACTCGCGCACGAGCGTCCGGGTGCGTGAAACGCGCGGCGGCTACGCCTGGGTGGAGTGCGCGTTGCACACCGGCCGCCAGCACCAGATTCGTTTGCACCTGGCGCACCTGGGCTGCCCCGTGGTCGGCGACAAACTGTACGGGCCCGACGAACGCCTACTCGCGCGCGCCGCCGACGACGAGTTGAGTGAAGAGGACCTAGCGCTACTGGAGCTTCCGCATCACGCGCTGCATGCGCACATTTACCGCATGCGCCACGCCATGACCTGCGAGCCGTTAGAGGTGATCGCGCCGATGCCTGAGGATTTGGCCCAATTCTGGGCCAATATTCCGATCTAAATCCGCGAACGCGGAGCTCAGCCGCCTGCGCCGGCGTTCGATACCGACGCCAGCGCAAGACCACCCGCGCCGCCTTCAGCTGAGGCGCCACCGGCACCACTGGCCCCGCCGGCTCCGTCCGTGCAGGAGGACACGGCCGTGAGCAGGCATGGGCGCGCGTCGAAATCCTCGCAAGACGTGAAGGTGTCGAACAGCTCGACGCACGCACGGACGCTGCCTTGGTCGTACTCGAAGCAACCCTCGCCCGCCGCCGGGCGGATATAGTCGGGGCAGCCGCGCTTGACCCTGTCACACTTCAAGTCAGAGCGGGCTTTGGCCTCGGCTTCAGTCAGCTGCGAGCAGGCCTCGGCTTCCGCCACCGGCTTGCCGTTGGTTTCGGGCTGTACGGCGCCAGCCCGTGCTGGGACCTCGCTTTCCGTGTCCTTCGCGCTGCTGCAGCTGAGCGCGGCGGCGAACGCAAGAGCGCCCAGACACAACGCGCGCAGCACGCGGGGGTAGGTCAACGGCTCAAGGCGGCGCATTGCAGGCCATTCGTATACAACATTTCGGCCCCTCCCGCAGCGGGGCGGCATCGCAGCCCAGGATGGCGGCTACGGGCCGCCTGCGGCTCGCCGCCGCCGCCTTCGGATTCGATTGACGGCAGAAGCCCTAGGGGATACCGGGCGAGTGAATGCCTAGCCCCATCCGCCGCGCTTTGCTGTCCGTTTCCGACAAAACTGGCCTAGTCGACTTCGCGCGCGCGCTCGCCGCCCGCAACGTCATCCTGCTGTCGACCGGCGGCACGTTCGCGGCGCTGCAGAAGGCCGGCATCCCGGTGGAAACGGTCGAGAGCTACACCGGCTCCCCAGAAGTCATGGCCGGTCGCGTGAAGACGCTCCATCCGCGCGTGCACGGTGGCTTGCTCGGGCGTGAGGGGACGGACGACGCGGACATGGCGCTCCTCGGTGCACAACCGATCGACTTGGTCGTGGTCAACCTGTACCCCTTCGAGCAAACCCTGGTGAAGCCAGGCGCCACGGCCGAAGAGCTGATCGAGAACATCGACATTGGCGGCCCGAGCATGCTGCGCTCCGCGGCGAAGAATCACGCTCGCGTGACTGTCTTGTGCGATCCCAAGGATTACGCCGGCGTGCTTGCTGAGATTGAGGGAGAGGGCGAAGTCAGTCGCCCCACACGGGAGCGCTTGGCCGGCAAAGTGTTCGCCCATACTTCGGCGTACGACGCGGCGATCAGCGGCTGGCTCACCGGCCGCGGTGAAGCTGACGGCTTTCCGCGTCACCTCACCTTGCCGCTCGAGAAAGCGTACGGCCTGCGCTATGGCGAGAACCCGCACAAGGCGGGCGCGTTCTACCGTGAACGCAACGCGCCGGCCGGCTCGCTATCCATGGTGGAGAGCATTGGCAGCGGCGGCAAAGAGCTCAGCTTCAATAACTTGGTCGATCTCGAAGCCGCACTGGATGCGGTGCGCGAGTTCGAAAATCCGGCTGCCGTCGTCGTCAAGCACACCAGCCCCTGCGGCGTGGCCACGGGTCCGACGCTGGCCGACGCCTATCGCGCGGCCCGCGACGCAGACGCCATGAGCGCGTTCGGCGGCATCGTGGCGCTCAACCACGAGGTCGACGACGCCACCGCGGCCATCCTGAGCGAGACGTTCTTGGAGTGCATCATCGCGCCCGGCTTCGCCGTGAGTGCGCTGGCTAAGCTCCGAACCAAAGCACAACTGCGGCTAATCACGACCAACGGCTGGTTGGGCCGCGGCCACAAGGCACTACAATTCAAGCGCGTTGGTGGCGGCTTCGCCGTGCAAGAACGCGATGCGACCGGCTTCGGCGAGGTTCAGGCCGGCCGCGT
>JBDTYJ010000451.1:0-3783 GCA_040005755.1 Pseudomonadota bacterium | reverse complement strand
GCACACGCGCCTCGCGCGCCGCAGCCACCACCGGCTCGGTGTGCTTGTGCGACACAATGCGATCCAAAATGACGACCGCCGTCACACGGCCCTGCCGAATGCGTTGCGGCAAATTGCCAATTGCGTGCACGCCGTCACGCTCGGTGTCGATCCATTCAACCTCCGCATCGAGCTCGGCCGGCAACGACCCGGACTTCTCACGCCCCGACAGCGCGCCGATGATCACGAGCTTACCGCCCGCGTGGCGCGGCTTGGCCGGATCGGTTTCAGTCGCCACCTCCGTTGCCGGCTCCGCTCTCTTGCTCGTCGGGGCTCCAGAGCTCGCCGGCGCTCCGGAGCTCACCGCCCTCGCCGCATTCGCAAGCTCCGGCAACGCCGCGACGGCCTTGGCCAGTTTGCGCGCCGCATCCAAGGCGCGCTCGCCGTGAGCCGGCAGCTTCAACCCGTGCTCGGCCGCAAACGCCTCGGCGATCTCGAGCTCGACCGCTCGTTCATAACCGCGCAACGCCGCTTCGATCGCTGCCACGCGCCCGGCCGCTTCACCACGCTTGGCATTCAGCGCCGCGCGCACCGACTCAACCACATCTTCAAAAGCCGAGCTCATTGAAGCCGAGCTTGACCGCCGAACCCGGCTAAGTCGAGCTGTACTCTGCCCGAGCCGAAAGGCCGGCTCGCCTTTCGAGCGCTGGCGCGGTGAGCTCGAGTGCATCGCTGGCGGCGGAGCACGCCGCATAGGCCACCGATGCACTCCAATGCTGCTCGGCTCCTAGCTTAGGCCCATGCCGAAGCCGCTCGCCAGGTGTGCGCGGGCTTCCTCGAGTACCTCAGCGAACACGCCCGCAGCTTCCCGGCCTTGTTCAGGCGTATGCGATGCCTGCACTTGTAGGCGAAAGCGCGAAGCTCCCGTAGGCGCGATGGGAAACTCAACCATGAACGCCAGCACATTGCGCTCGAACACCAGCCGGTGCGCGACACGGGCCAACTTCTCATTGCCAATGAGCAGGGGAACGATGGGGGAGGGTTCACCCATGCAGGTCAAGCCGCGCCGCGTCAGTTCGTCGCGTAGGCCGGCGATTGCCGCGGCGAGGTTCTGACGGAGCTGAGCCCCTTCCGGCGAACGAACGATCTGTGTCGCCTTGAGCACCGCGGCCGCCTGCGCAGCGGAAAGCGCGTTCGAGAACAGGTGCGTTCCCGAAAACATCTTCACGTACTGCTTCACCGCCGGTGAGCGCGAGGCGAGGAACCCACCATTTGAAGCGAACACTTTGGAGAAGCTACTCATCACGATGTCGACCTTACCCAGCATGTTCTGCATGCCGAGTACCCCCGTGCCGCCTTCGCCCATGGAACCGAGGTCGTGTGCGGTGTCCACCATCAAGGTTGCATCGAATTCACTGCAATATTCCTGCAGCTTGGCGATGTCGCACCAGTCCGAATCGACAGAGAAGAGCCCGTCCGTGATCACCAAAATGCCGTTGTGCGCGTCGGTGCGGCGAATGTTGCGAATCGCGTCGCGGGCCGCCTCGACGTCTAGGTGATCATAACGCACTAGGTTGCGCGTGGCGGCGCGCGCGCCCTGTTGCAAACACGCATGGGCGAGCCGGTCCAGGACCACGTGGTCGTCTTGACGCACCAACCCAACCACCGAGCCGAAGCCCGCGGCCCAACCGGTTGGAAACAGCATCACGTGTTCCATCTGCGTGAGGTCGGCCAGCGCCGACTCCAGTGAGTTGGAATAGTGGGTGTTGCCGAGCACCATGGGCGAGCCGGCACTGTGTGGGCCAAACTCAGCTAATGCTTCGTGCACGGCAGCGAGCACCTCAGGATGCGTATTGAGCGAAAGGTAATCCTGAGAGTTGTAGTTGATGCCTTTGGCGAGTCGCCCAACATCGTTACGCAGCGCAGAAACGTTACTCGGTGAAGCCTCGAGCGTGCGGGAATACTGCCACATTTCCGTTTGGCGGCGTGCTTGCACCCATTCGTAGTAATCCTCGGTCCGTCGCAGCAGGTTCTTGCCAGCGGGCCGGTAAAAGTCGTACGCGTTCTTGTCGAGTGCGAACCTCTCGAGCTCGTTGCCGCTCTCGTTCAAGTGAGATGGCGATGCAAGTTCGCTCAGCATCTGACCGACTTCGGGAAGCTTCTGGCTGACCGCTTTCCAATCGCTAGCCTCAGAGTGCGTCGCTGGGGCTTTGAGCGACACGAGCAGGTCCCAAGGGATATGGGTCGCCCAATTGCGCAGGCTGTCGCTCACTTCGAGCGCCGCTTGGCCAATGGCTTCGCAGTCTTTGCGCAAGGCCGCCCTGAGCTCCTTACTGGTCGCGGCTTGGTCTGCGCTGTGGCTTGCAGCTCGCGTCGTCGCAATGTCAATGTGCCGAATGAGCTCGGCGAGCAGCTCGTCGTCCTCGCGGGGCTCGCCGCGCAGTTCTGTGAATGAAGTGGCGCTCATGCTCGTGCCTCCAGTGAACCGGTCGCGTGTGTGAATGGGTTTTCCTTGTAGGAGCGCGCCGCAGCCTCATAGTTTTGAAAAATCGCGTGATCGCTCGCAGATTCGCGGCCTTGCTCCAGTAGCTGGAACAGGTTGGAGGAAGTGAAGAAGTCAGCGACGGGCGCGATGTCCGCGTGGGTTGCGACGAAGCGATCGGCTTCTTCTTGGTTGCTGCGCAGCGCCAAGTGAAGCAGCAGCTCATCGTGACGAAGCGGCTTCATTTCAGCGTATGTGCAGACATAATCATAGTACGCAGCGCTGGTTTGGCTGCGGCGCCGGCTTTGATAGCCCTCGAGGCTGTGCTCGAACGTTTTGGCGCCGCTCAGGTACTGATCCATGGCTTCAGACACCAGTTCGGCATCGCGGAAGGCGTGCGTCATGCCGGTCGCAGTGCATTGGTCTTTGAAACACTCGGCATCCCCCGCGAGTACCCAGCCCGGACCTGACAGCGGACGCAGATAGGCGTCCTGATCTGCAGTGCCGTAGAAGCGCTCCTCCCGCTGGCCACTCCGAACGAGCGCGCCAACTTCCGGGCACACGTAGTCCAGAGTTCGCTGGTGATTGTTCTTCAAATCCTTGCGGAATGAGTTGAACCAGTCCCCCGGACCCCACACGAGCACCATATTCTGGTCGAAATTCGTCGGCACAATGGCGGCGGCCAAACGACCCCGGCGATGAATTTGGCCCTCGGCCAGCGAGAAGCCAGAAACATAGGTCCAATACGCGAACGTGCAGCGCCTGCGCTGATCGAACTTGGGCAGGTTGAGGGAGCGGGCGAGCAATGAATTGCGCCCGTCCGCTCCGATCACGATGCGCGCACGCTCTTCGAACGCCTGGCCTTGCGCAGTACGGCCGGCGATGCCCACGACGCGCTCACCGTCCATCAAAAGGCGATCCACTGAGCAGCCTTCGCGCACCTCGACCTTGGCTTCGTAGGCGGCATCGACGAGCACCTTGTCCAGCACCTTGCGGCGTATACTCAGGTAGCTTTGCACTAGGCCGCGTTCATCGCCGTGCAGCGTTTGAAAATGTTGCTTGAGCAGCGAAAGCGGCACGCTTCCCGTTAGCTCGATCCCCTCGTTGACTAGTTTGATGCGCTGATTTGCGGGAGTTGTCTGGAGCACTTTCTCGAGCAGCCCCCAGCGATTCATATAGGAAGCGCCATGCGGCCACAGGAAATGCGTGGAGATAACGTCGCTGGGGAAAGTCGCCTTGTCCACGACCAACACCCGGTAACCCTTACGTGCCAGTAACATAGCCGTTGGTGAACCGGCGCAGCGCGCGCCGATCACGATTGC
>JBDTYJ010000450.1:0-3797 GCA_040005755.1 Pseudomonadota bacterium | reverse complement strand
CTGTGATGGATCCCTAGGCTAGCCCGTAGCGCTTCAACTTGTCCAAGAACGTGACGCGCGAAAGGCCTAGGTTTCTAGCCGCTTCAGACTGATTTCCTCCGGCGGCGGACAGGGCGTCCGTCAGCAGCGAGCGCTCGAGCCCTTCGACCCGTTCTCGAAAAGAACCGACTTTGCTACCGGCTGGCGTCGCGGGGGAAGGGGCAGCGCCGGGGTCCTCGAGCGCCGCCCTGCCGAGCGGTCCGCCGTCACTGAACGCCACCATCCGCGTCACGATGTTCTCCAGCTCGCGGACGTTTCCAGGATAGTCGCGCGTCGCCAGCGCGCTCTGCAGCTCAGGCAGCAACGTTACACCTTCGATGCCGAAGCGCTCGCCCGCGCTGCGCGCGAACACCTCCGCCAACAGGGCGATATCTTCGCGGCGCTGGCGCAGAGGTGGCATCGTCAGCTCGACGACCGCCAGCCGATACAGCAGGTCTTCGCGGAAGCGCCCTGCTCTCACCTCGGCGCCAAGGTCCCGATGGGTGCAGGCAACGATGCGCACATCGACCTGGGTGACCGATCCGCCCACCGGTTGAATCTCCCCGAATTGCACAGCTCGCAATAGTTTTGGCTGCAGCTTCTGCGGAAGCTCGCCGACTTCGTCAAGCACCAGCGTGCCGCCGCGCGCCTGCGCGAAGTAGCCACGGTGCGGTGCGCCGGCGCCAGTGAACGCACCGCGAGCGTGACCGAACAGCTCGCTTTCCGCTACCTCCGCCGCGATTGCGGCGCAGTTGAAGCGCACTAGCGGCGCACTACGACGTTCGCTGCCGGTGTGGAGGAGCGACGCGAGCAGCTCTTTGCCGCTGCCGGTTTCGCCACGCACGAGCACCGGCACGTTGCGATCTGCTAGTTTCAACGCGCGATCGACGACGCGCCGAAATGCCGGAGCTCGGCCGACGAAGGGGCGCCCCAACAGCGACTGCGCTGCCTCGCGGCGCGCCTGGCGGCGTAGGCTTCCCGTCTCGAGCGCGCGCGCTACGACCGCTTCGAGGTCCTCAAGTTCGAATGGCTTGGACAAGTAATCGAACGCACCTTCCTTGATGGCGCGCACGGCGAGCCGTTCGGAGCCACGCGCGGTGAGCAAAACCACCGGCAGTTCCGGGTTTTGGCGGCGCAGATGCGCCATCAAGCCGAGGCCATCAAGCTCCGGCATTGCGAAATCGGTCAACACCAACTCGACGTCTTCGAGCTTGCCCGAATCGGCCAATGCCTTGGCTTCCACGCCGCTGCTTGCCGACAGCACTTGGTGGCCGCGCTCTTCGAGCACTTCGCGTAACAGAAAAAGTACGGCGCTCTCGTCGTCTACAATCAGGACGCGGCCCATCTCAGCTCGCCCCCGCCCTTGGCTCGCCTTTGCCGAGTGGTAGTTCGAGCAAGGCACGAGACCCCTTGCCTGGAGCGCTCTCGAAGCGCAGCTCGCCGCCGTGCTGGCGCGTGACGCTCTCGGCCAGCATCACCCCGAGGCCGGTACCGCCTTCACTCGCTGAAGTAAACGGCTGGCCCAGGCGCTCCAAGAGCTCGGCGCTCATACCCACACCGTCGTCGGCGACCGTCAGCAGCGCCCCGGTTCGGGCACGGGCGACGCTCAACACGACCTTGCCGCCGCGCGGCAGTGCAGTGATCGCGTTCAGGGCCAGGTTTAAGATCGCATCGCGCAGCCGCTGGCGATCAGCGAGAACTTCAAGATTCTCACCGGAGATCTGCAATGTTACCCCCTTTTCGTGGGCGCGCGCTTCGAGTATGCCCGCCACATCTTCCAGCAGAGGCAAGAGCGGCACCGCGCCGAGCCTCAAGTCACTGAGCGGCCGCGCGAAGCTCAAATAGTCTTGCAGCACGGCGAGCGCGCGGTCCAATTCGGCCACCACGACGGCCAGGCGCCGTTTGTCGCGCTCGCTTTCGAGATGGCGCTCGACGAGCTGCACCAGGCCGCGAGCGGCAGCTAACGGGTTCTTCACTTCGTGCGCAACGTGTGCGCCTAGATGCTCGACGCTCGATGCGCGGCGTTCCGCTTCATGCAACATGTCCGCGCGCAACCGATCGAGCTCGCCGGCGATGCGTACGTGCGCGTCGACCAGGCTGATCACACCGACGGACAAAAGCGCCAGGGATGCCGTCGCGCTAATCCAGAGCATGCCGCGCAGAGCCGAAATCGGCAGTTCCGGGAAAGCGTCGAGCGGCCCGAACAAGCCCAGGAGGGAAAACATTACCAGGGCTTCGCCCAGCAACAGCCAGCTCCGACTACCGCGAGCAAATGCGGCGAACCCGACGACGACCGGTGCGAATAGCAGCGGCAAAACCGGGCTCGTGAGCCCACCGCTGAGAAGCGCGCCTGCGCCAAGCGCCCCGAGCGTTAGCCCGAGCGAATTCAGCAGCCAGCTCTCGGTCAGGGGCCGCCGGCCCAGCCACCAAGACTCCGCGCCAAAACCGGCTATGGTCGTCCCGAACGCCAGCCCCAGCGCGGCCTTCTGCAGCGCGGGCACGGACGAGCTCTGCAGCATCGCCGCGTTCCCCAGCGCGCCGAGCCCAGCGATATGCGGGCGCCAGCGCAGGAAGTGCTGACCCACGCGCAAGCGCTCGCGGCTCTGGAGGACCTCGAGGCTGCTCATCTGACCCACGCTAGTCGACCGGCGCGGCGCCGACATCTGTCGGTTTTCCGACAGGACGAGATCGCCAAGCGAAGCGGCAATTCAAGCCCAATCTGTGTCGTACGCGACCTTTGCAGGTCGGCACGCCGTGTGCAGTCGAGGCGGGCATGACGCCTCACGCTGCCACTCTGGTTCGCATCGGTATTCCTGCGCTTGCGCTGCTTGTCGTCGCGCTCGTCGGCTTTGGGGTCTGGCGCGTGAGCGGCTCGCGCGGCGCGACTTTCTACGCGCTAGGCAGCGGAGCTTGGCTGGCGTTCTCAGCCGCGCTGGGGTTGGGCGATTTCCTTACCGACTTCCATGCCATGCCGCCGCGGCTCTTGCTGCTGATGGGGCCGACCGTGGGGCTGCCGTTCTTGCTCGCCTTCTCGCGCGTCGGTTGCGCGTTGGCAAACGGCCCGGTCGCATTCTTGATCGGTTTTCAAGCCTTTCGCTTGCCTCTCGAGTTGGTCATGCACCAGGCAGCACGCGAAGGCACTATGCCGGAGCAAATGACCTACACCGGCAGCAACTTTGACATCGTCACTGGGGTGAGCGCGATCGTGGTAGCAGCGCTTGCGAGCGCAGATCTCGCGCCGCGGTGGCTATTGCTCGCGTGGAACGCGTTGGGCTCGCTGCTGTTGGTGACGGTCGTGGTGATCGCGGTCGTGTCGCTCCCGGCGTTTGCGGCGTTTGGTAGTGAGCCGAGGCGGCTTAACACTTGGATCGCCCATTTCCCTTTCGTTTGGCTCCCGGCGGGGTTGGTCAGCGCAGCGATTTTGGGACACTTACTGCTGTGGCGACGGCTTTGGTCGCCTGGTGTGCACGGCAGTGCGCCTCACCTGGGTGGCTGAGCGGCAGGAAACACCGCGGCAAGACCAAGGGAAGACCATGCGGAGTTGGCGAAAGAAGACTCCGCGTGTTTGGGCGTTCGTTAAGTTCCGAGCTCCTGGAGCAGGCAAAGCGCCCTGTGGCGCGCACGCTCCCCGCGTTGCTCCCGGAGGCGAGCGGAAGAGCTGGCCGCCAGCGACCGACATGGCCGTCGGCGGCGCCCTCCCGTAAGTGCACGGACCCCGGAAGCTCAACCTTGCAGCGATGACGACGATTCCCGCGTCTTGTTAATTACTTACGAGTGAT
>JBDTYJ010000449.1:0-3799 GCA_040005755.1 Pseudomonadota bacterium | reverse complement strand
GTCACGCCGTCGGATGCGGAGTCCGTAGCGCTGCGCGCCCGTGTGGACCACTTGCTCGCCCGAGGTCCGACCAAAGCCAACGGCGCGACGCTTCAGGGTGACGTGACGCGTTTGGCCCAAGCCTGCGCCGAGACTCCCCGCGGGTTGATCATGGTCGGTCCACACCTGCCCGCGGAGGCGCCACTGGCGCTGCTTCGACTGGCAGAGATCACCGGGTTTCCGCTGCTTTGCGAAGCTACCAGCCAGTTGCGTTGGCTCGCGAACAGCGCACCCAAAGCGTGCCTCATCGACGGCTTCGATTGGTTGCTCCGCTCGCAACGCCTGCGCGAAGCGCTGCGCCCAGATTTGATCTTGAGCTTCGGTGGTACGCCCACCTCCGGCGCGTACGAACGACTACTAAACGACGGCTTCAACGGGCGGCGCTTCGTCGTTTCAGCCCATGGCTTTCCGGATCCGCACGGGCTTGCCAACGAGCTCGTCAGCTCCGGCAGTGCTGACGCCGCGGAGGCGACTCTTGCGTGGCTCGAAGCAGCAGAGCTGTGCGATACCAGCGCGCGAGCCGCGTTCGCGCGTGCTTGGTCGGACGCGAACGACCTGGCGTGGCGTGTCATGGAGCGTGAGATCGGGCGCACGACTGCCGTGCTGAGCGAGCCGCGGGCGATCCGGGCCGTGCTGGAGCCGCTGCCAGAGGGGTGCTGGCTGGTGCTCGGCAATAGCCTGCCGATCCGCGAGGTCGACGCATACGTGGCGCGGGGCACGCGGCGGGTACGGGTGCTATCGCAGCGCGGAGCCAACGGTATCGATGGGCTGATTTCCGGCGCGGCCGGCGCCGCAAGCACGACCGACGAGCCGACACTGCTTTTGCTCGGCGACGTCAGTTTCAGCCACGATCTGGGCGGCTTGGCCGCGGCGCGAGCTTGTCGCGGCGCGTTTGTGATCGTCGTGATCGACAACGGCGGTGGGCGAATTTTCGAGCAGCTACCGGTGTTCCGTCAATTCGAAGGGCGCCCCGACGCCGAACGCTTCTGGCTCACGCCGCAGGGCTTGGAACTCGCGCACGCAGCCCAGCTGTTTGGCTATCGCTATGCTCGCCTTAGCAATGTTTTCGAGGTGACTACTGGCGTACGGCAAGCGATCGCCACGCATGGCGTCAGCATCCTGCACGTGATCGTAGAAGGCTCGAGCGCGCGCGAGACCGAACAGCGCGTGCGTTCGGAGCTCGAGCGCGCAGCGGAGCTCGAAGCGTGACGGCGATCTTGGCCTTGCACGGCTTCACGGGCAGCCCGCGCAGCTGGGATCTGTTGCCCGATCGCAAGGTTCTGCCGCGTGTGACCCCGGCGCTCGTGGGTCACTCCGGGTCGGACGCCGGCAGCGAGGTGAACAGTTTCGAAGACGAAGTTGATCGCCTCGCCACGTTGACCCCTGAGCGTGGTGCGCACGTCGTGGGTTATTCTCTCGGCGCGCGCTTGGCGCTCGGACTCGCGCTGCGGCACCCCACACGAGTGACGCGCCTCACGCTCCTGAGCGGTCACCCAGGGCTGCAAACGGCGGTCGAGCGCGCACAACGCCGGGCCTCTGACGCCGCCTGGTGCGACATCCTACTCCGGCGCGGCGTGCCCGCGTTCGTGGACGCTTGGCAAGCGCAAGCCATGTGGGCCACGCAGGCAGCGCTGCCGGAAGTCGTGCGCCAGCAGCGCCGGAGCGAACGACTGAGCCACAGCGCGCAGGGGCTCGCGCTGTCACTGCGCCTGACCGGCCTGGGCGAAATGCCGCACTACGGCGCACGCCTAACTGAAATACGCATCCCGGTGACGCTGGTGGCGGGCTCTTTAGACACTAAGTTCAGTGACCTTTCGCGGCACATGGCCGGGCAGCTGGCCCACGTCACGACCGAAATCGTAGAGGGCGCCGGCCACGATCTGTTGCTGGAACGGCCCGCGTTCGTTACCGAAGTGATCCAACGAGGAAATCAGACATGAGCGAAATCGAATGGACCCGCGGCGAAGGCTTCGAAGACATCATTTACGAGAAGTCGAATGAAGGCATCGCGAAGATCACCATCAATCGCCCCGAAGTGCGGAACGCCTTCCGCCCGCTGACCATTCAGGAGATGGAGCACGCCTTCGCCGATGCGCGTGACGACGCCGAGATCGGCGTGATCATCTTGACTGGTGCAGGCAAAGACGCGTTTTGCTCGGGCGGCGATCAAAAAGTGCGCGGGCACGGCGGTTACGTCGGGACAGACGGCATCGCTCGCTTGAACGTGCTCGATCTGCAACGTCAGATCCGCACCTTACCCAAGCCAGTGATTGCCATGGTCGCCGGTTACGCCATCGGCGGCGGGCACATCTTGCACTTGGTCTGTGATTTGACGATCGCGGCAGACAACGCGCGCTTCGGGCAAACGGGGCCCAAAGTCGGTAGCTTCGACGGCGGTTATGGCTCATCCTACTTGGCGCGCGTGGTCGGCCAGAAGAAAGCGCGCGAGATCTGGTTCCTGTGCCGTCAATACGACGCGCAGCAAGCGCTCGACATGGGCTTGGTCAACCGCGTGGTGCCCTATGAGCTACTCGAAGCCGAAACCGTGCAATGGTGCCGCGAGATCCTGCAGCACAGCCCGCTCGCGCTGCGCTGCCTGAAATCGGCGTTGAACGCGGATTGCGACGGGCAGGCTGGCCTACAAGAGCTCGCGGGCAACGCGACGCTGCTCTACTACATGACCGAAGAAGGCCAAGAGGGGAAGACCGCGTTCCTCGAGAAGCGCAAGCCGAACTTCAAGCAGTTCAAGCGACTGCCCTGAGCCATGAGCGCCTCGGCTTCCGAAAGCGCGGTGAGCGCGAACCCTGGAACGAAGGTGCGCCCGGGCTCGCTCGGCGCGTGGCTGCTCGCGAGTCGCCCCAAGACGCTCAGCGCGGCCGCGGTGCCCGTCCTCGTGGGCACCGCATGCGCATCAGCGCGCGGGCACGTGAATTGGGGTCCCGCGCTAGCGGCGCTTTTGGCTGCTTTGCTGCTGCAAATTGGCGCTAATTTCGCGAACGACGTGTTCGACTTCGAAAAGGGCGCGGACACCGCCGCGCGCCTTGGGCCAACGCGCGCGGTGCAAGCCGGGCTGCTCAGCCCAAAGAGCATGCGCCGCGGCATGGTGCTCGTGTTTGGGCTCGCGCTCGCGCTCGGCGTGTACCTGATGACAGTTGCCGGCTGGGTGATCCTGCTCATCGGCGTCGCGTCGATCGTCTCCGCGATCGCCTACACCGGGGGGCCGTATCCGCTCGGGTACCATGGCCTCGGTGACGTCTTCGTTTTTGTTTTTTTTTGGTTTGGTCGCCGTGTGCGGCACTGTGTACGTGGAAATTGGGCAGATCCCAGTGCTGAGCTGGTTCTGCGCGCTGCCCGTGGGCGCGCTCGCAACGGCGATCTTAGTCGTGAATAACCTGCGCGACCGCCAGACCGATCTTGGCGCAGGCAAGCGCACGCTCGCGGTACGTTTTGGGCGTGGGTTTGCGCTCGCACAGTACCGCAGTCTACTCGGCGTGAGCTACGCGGTGCCCGTGCTGCTGGCCGTGTTCCGGGTGGCCGCACCGGAAGTGCTGCTGCCGTTGGCTTCGCTGCCGCTCGCGCTCAAAACAGAACGCGCCGTTTCGTCCACGGAGGGGCGCGCGCTGAACGCGCTGCTGGCTTCAACCGCAAAGTTACTCCTGATCTTCGGCGTGTTATTCGCGCTGGGCTTATCCGCGCCCAGTTGGTTCGCGCACTCGGGACCGGCGAGCCCGCGGTGAGCCTTCAGCTATCCCTGGCTAGC
>JBDTYJ010000448.1:0-3799 GCA_040005755.1 Pseudomonadota bacterium | reverse complement strand
CCAACGCGTCTGGTCGCGAAGAGCGGCGGGCGCACCGGGGACTTCGCGCGATGAGTCTGTTCGAAATCCGTGACACCGAAATCAACGTCGCTGAAGTCGTGGCCGCGGTGACCCGGGCAAAGGCCGGCGGTATCGCCGTATTCGTGGGCACCGTGCGCAGCGAGAACGCCGGGCACGCCGTGACGTTGCTCGAGTACCAGGCGTACGCGTCGATGGCCGCCAAGGAAATGGCGCGCATTGCGGCCGAAATAGCGGCGGAAGTCGCCGATGTTCGGCTCGCCGTGCTGCACCGCGTGGGCTCGCTTCAAGTAGGCGACATTGCCGTGGTGTGCGCCGCTAGCACCCCGCACCGCGGCGAAGCGTTTGCGGCCTGCCGCGCCTTGATCGATCGCATCAAAGCACGCGTTCCCATCTGGAAGCGCGAGCATGGCCCAAGCGGCCCGTACTGGGTGGGTTGGGAAGACGCTCGGTGCGCTCCGGGTGAGCACGCCGGCGGGCACGGGCACGGGCACGATCAGTGAGGAAGCATGTCTTCAGGGGTATCCCAATCGCGCAGCGCGCGGGCCTGCTCATCGTCGAATTCTAACTGCTCTAAGTCATGACCGAGCTCGTCGAGCACGTGCATGAGCGCGTGCTTGCCTTGTGCCAGGGCGCGCTCGACTGCGGCGAGCGTTGCTGCCGGTGCATACGCGGCCGCCAGTGGTTGAAACCGCTCCTGCACGAAGGGCACGCGCGCTGCGCCTTGCAGCGGTTCGAGCAAGCGCGTCAACACCGCTTCGTCCAAGAAGGGCAAATCACAAGCCAGCGCTAGCGCGGTAGCGTGCTCCTCCTTGGCACGGAGTAACAAACTGTGCAGCCCCCCGAGTGGCCCAATTCCCTCGGGAACGTCCTCTAAACGCGCGATCTCCAGCTGCGCATACGCCGCGGATCTGCCCACCAAATACACTGAGGCCGAGGGCGCAACGTGCGCGCACACGCCGAGCAAGCGCTCGACCAACGTTCTGCTGCCGTCCGGCGTGCGCAATAACCCCTTGCTCACGCCGCCCATGCGCCTGCCCGAACCGCCCACGAAAATTCCAATCGTGAACGCGCTCACAGCTCTGCCAACCGAATCATTGCCACACTTTCTCCTGCTTCGAACCCTGCGCTGTCTGCCGGAACGATCAACAGCGCGTCCGCCAGCGCCAAGCTCACGGGTGAACCGGAGGCTTGGTTGCTCGCCGTGATCGCCAGATCACCCTGCAGCGTTGCGCGATAGAAGCCCGTGCGCCCTGGCTGCTGCCGCAACGCGCTGTGCAGGCGCGCCGTGCCGCGCGCGGGAACCGGATTTTGATCGCCTTGCATCGCTCGCACGAGCGGCATGCCGAACAGCGCAAACGTGAGCTGCGCCGAGACCGGGTTGCCGGGTAGGCCGAGAATCAGCGTATTGCCGAAACGCCCGAACGCCAGCGGTTTCCCGGGGCGAATTAGCACTTTCCAGAAATCTAGTTGGGCGCCCACATTGCTCAATGCAGCCTTCACCAAGTCGTGTTCGCCGACGCTGACGCCCCCCACGGTGAGCAGCAAATCCGTCTCTTGTAAGGCCGCGCGCAGCGCTTGCTCCGTGGCTTGCAGAGTGTCGCCCGTGCGCGGCTCGAGGCGCGTCACCGCACCCGCGGCCTCCGCCATCGCCGCGAGGCTTGGCCCGTTCGAGTCGGGGATCGTGCCCGGCAGCGCGGCGGATCCCGGACTGCGCAGCTCCTCACCCGTGCACAGAATAGAGACGCGCGGGCGGCGCGCCACGAGCAGCTCCCCGCGATCTACCGCGGCGGCCAGGCCAATACGAAATGCGTTGAGGCGCGTGCCACGGCTCATCGCGATGGCACCCTGTGCCAGATCTTCCCCGCGTCGGCGAATGTGCGCGCCGGGCTTGGGAGCCGCGGAAAATTGCGCGAGATCGCCTTCGCGGACGACGTTCTCTTGCATCACCACGGTGTCGGCGCCCACGGGGATGGGCGCGCCCGTAAAAATGCGGCACGCGCTGCGCGGCTCAAGCTCTGGGGCGAGCGCGCCCGCGCGGCTCTCGCCGTGCACTGAGAGCGCCCACGGCCCCGCGCCGCCGAACGTCTCCGCGGCGACCGCATAACCGTCCATCGCGCTGTAATCAAAGCCGGGCAGCGGCGCACGGGCAATCAGGTCTTCGGCCAGGACGCGCCCGTTGCCCGCGTCGAGGCTGACGCGCTCGCTGCTCAGCGCCGGAGCGGATTGCAGAATACGTCGCAGTGCGTCGTCGAACGGGAGCATGTTGGGGGACGCATACTAACGTAATCGTGAATCGCCGAATTCATTGGAATGCGCTCCGTGCGCAATCCGTCTGACTTACGTACCGAACGGTACACACCTCGGTTTTTGTTCGGAATTGCGCCTGGCCTCACGCCGCCCGGGCACGGCAGTTGCTACAGGCTGGAGGAAGACGCATGATCTTGGAAATGAAGCGCGCGGCTGGGTTCGTGACATTGCTGGGCTTGGCACTCTCTGCCGCCAGCAAGCCCGCCTTCGCGCAGGACGCGAATAACACCTGGTTTGACGGCGCCGCGGATTTAAGCGCGCCATCTCCGCCAGCTGACCCGGCGCCTTCTGACCCAGCGAGCGCCGAACCCGCCCCTGAAGGCGCGCCGCCCTATGCGGGCCAGGCTCAAGGCCCAAGCGGGCCGCCGCCGGGTGTTGCCGCGGCTACCGCCCCTCAAGGTCCAGAAGCCAACGTCCCCGAGACCGATCCGCGCGCGCTGACGGAATTTCGCCCCACGCTCGACCCTTATGGGACGTGGGTAAATGACGAAAAGTACGGCACCGTCTGGGTGCCCAATCGTGACGCGGTGGGCGGTGACTTTGCTCCTTACGTGAGCGCCGGTCATTGGGCCCTGACGGATGACGGTGATTGGCTGTGGCAAAGCGACTACCCGTTCGGGAACGTCGTGTTCCACTACGGGCGCTGGGTCTGGCTGCCGGGCACCGGGTGGGCATGGGTCGCGGGGCGCCAATATGCGAACGCCTGGGTTACTTGGCGCGTGCCAACGGATGACTACGGCTATGTCGGCTGGGCGCCAATGCCCCCGGCGTGGGGTTGGTACGGCGGTTCGGCGATCTCGCTCTGGTGGTACCCGCCCGCCGCGTACGTGTTTTGCCCGAGCGGCTATGCGTTCTCGTATCGCGTGCACTCGTATATCGTGCACGACCGCTACGTGATTCACGACGTCGCCGCGCACACGCGCAACTATTCGGACGGGCGCGGTGGCCCAAGCCATGTCGCCGCTGCGCCGCGTGTCTTGCCAGCCAATTCGGCCCCGCCGCGCGGCCCGAGTTTGCAAAGCGCGCACGTGCCCGCTTCCATGGCACCCGCCAGTCGCGTTTCAGCGCGCTCGGCGTTTGCCGGTTCTCGCGTCGCGGGCGCGGCCTCTTTTCGGGTCCCGCAGGCCGATGCGCGGCCGGCTCCGGCCTCATACCAAGGCACTCAAAGCTTTGCGGCGGCTCGTTACCGGTCACCTGCGCCGATGAATGCCGCTGTGCCGGCGCGCTCCGCTCCAGCGCGCAGCTGGCCGGCCGCTAGCGCTCCGCGCTATTACTCCTCGCCCTCGGCCCCGCTCCGCGGGAGCACGCCCGCCCCGCATTTCTCGGCACCCGCCCCGCACTACTCGGCACCCGCCCCCCACTATTCAGCACCGTCATTCCACTCGGCACCCGCCCCCCACTACTCGGCACCCTCGGCCCCGTCGTTCCACTCGGCCCCGTCGTTCCACTCGGCCCCGTCGTTCCACTCGGC
>JBDTYJ010000447.1:0-3801 GCA_040005755.1 Pseudomonadota bacterium | reverse complement strand
GCGCCTGCTGCCTCGACAGTGGGAGGTGACGCGGGGCGGCTCGGATCGCTGCACGCCTAAATCTACCCGCCGCCGCAGCCGTGTGAGCTCGAGACAAAAGTGACCAAGTAGCACTAAGTCGCCCCCCCAAGACCCGAGGCGCGACTCGGCAGCTGTATTCTGCAATCTCTCAGATACCGCGCGATAGGCGCCGTTCGCGCCCAAATGGAGCGGGTCTGTATTCTCCCTGTATACTGAACCTACTATCCAGGCCTTGAACGGCTGCGCGGCGGCTTGCACAATCGAGTCCGCGATGGCGCCCCGGCAACCCCCGAAGAAGACCAAAGAAGTAGGCGTGAGCGTGTATGATTTTTTGGATCATCGCGCTTACCTGGCGGCGTACTACAGCGCTGCGAAGCGCACGCGACCAAGCTTCTCCTTTCGTTTGTTCTCCAAGCTGGCGGGGCTGCGCTCGCCGAATTTCTTAAAGCTCGTGATCGATGGCGAACGCAACCTGGGCGCTGATTCGGTGGGTCGCTTTGCGGTAGCGTTGGGCCTCACGGGCACGGACGCGGAGTTTTTCGCAGACTTGGTCGCGTTCGGCCAAGCCCAAACGTTGGCGGAGAAGAATCGCGCATTCGAAAGCATCGCAG
Organism: Pseudomonadota bacterium; assembly: GCA_040005755.1. GTDB lineage: Bacteria > Myxococcota_A > Polyangia > Polyangiales > Polyangiaceae > PMG-095. The sequence goes on along the minus strand of JBDTYJ010000447.1, from coordinate 3,169 downwards.
GCTCACGGCGCTTCCGGGCAGCGCGTCGCATCGACGGTGAGCTGTTCGCTTACTTGTCGCATTGGTATAACCCCGTCATCCGTGAGCTTGCTGCTCGGCAAGATTTTCAGGAAGAGCCGCGCTGGATTGCCGCTCGGCTGCGCCCCCGCATCAGCGCGACCGAAGCGGCTGAAGCCATGAAGCTCTTGCTCTCGCTCGGCCTGCTCGTGCGGGACCAGCGGACTGGGCGGGTGGTGCGCGGGGAGCCGACGCTGACCACCGAACATGAAGTGCGCTCGCTGGGCGCGGCCGCCTTTCACCGTCAAATGCTGGAACGGGCGGCTGCTTCCATCGACACCGTACCGCGGGAGTTGCGGGATTTGGCCGCCCTAACCGTGTGTGTGAGTGCCGAGACGGCCGCCCTCGTCAAACAACGCATTCACCAGTTTCGCGAATCTTTGACGGAGCTGTGCGACGCCGATACAAAAGGCAGTACTGTTTATCAGCTGAACGTACAGTGGTTCCCGCTTTCGCTCGCGGCAGGCGAGCAGGACGACGCGAAATGAGTCTCTTCTTGGTCAAGCCGGGCATGCGTCGACCACGCTATCTCGCGTTCTCGAGTCTGCTCTTTGCCTTGGGTGGCTGCACGTCCACGGGTGTGGGCAACCCCGCGCCCGCACTGACGCTGTCATTGTCACTCGTGGACGACGACGCCGTAGACACGACCGGAGCAGCCGGAGCAGCCGGAGCAGCCGGAGCAGCCGGAGCAGCCGGCGAGATGCATGCGGCAGGAACACCGGACGGCGCCGCAGGCGCGGAGTATGGCGCGGCAGGAGTCAGTGACAACGCGGGAGCGGAGCATGGCGCGGCAGGAGCCAGTGACGACGCCGCCGGGGGCAGCGCGGACACCGTGGGCGAAGCAGGGAGCGCAGGCACCGCCCTGCGCGCGCCCGCTGAGGCGCTGCCCGTGGGCTCGATTCAAGATGCGGTGATCGTGCTCGGCAGTTTGCAATTTCTGCCTTGCGATAAGGCCCATGGCAGCGTCTTCACCGCTACCGGCCCCTTCATCGTCGATCTCAAACGCCGCGCCACCAGCCCGGAAATCCCCGATATCGACGAGACCCCGGGCGGGTATTGCGGCATCGACGCGCCCCTCGCCGCCGCAACTGCGCCCGCGGCGCTGGCCGGCCGCTCCGTGTTCTTCGACGGCCATCGGGCAGACGGCACGTTTTTTATCGTCTACGCAAACATGGTCGCCACGTTGCGCATGCGCGCCAAGGATGGCGCCAAGTGGCAGGGCATGGAGCCGCCGCCGCGCTTCTTCTGGGCGCTGCACCCTCGGCGCTGGTTGCTCACGGCCGAGCTCAACGACGCCGACACGACCCCGTACGGCAATCGTTTGCGCGCAGTCGTGATTGACGCGGATCGTCACGCCGCGTTGTTCTTTGCGTTGCGCTCGCGCATCGCGGGGATCAGCAAGATGTACGCAGATGCCAATGGCAACGGCGTCTTCGATGATCCGGATCGCACTGCAGAGGTTGGTGTCGGTCTCGATGACGCGGACTAACGTGCGTACGCGAGAAGTCCGGCCGAGTCCGCCGTGGACCGACAAAAGCAAGACGGCCAATCACCCCAAAGGGTGACTGGCCGCCACTCAGCTGCCTGGCACGCGCTCAGCGCGGACGGCGCACGTACAGCTCGGGGCTGCTGCCGCCTGCGCGCGGGGGCGCGGCGCGGTTTTCGCGCGGAGCTTGCGGCGTATGGGCAGACGGGGGACGCGGGCCACGGCTATCGAATTGACGCGGCGCTCGGTCATCGAAACGACGCTCTTGCGACGGGCCGCGGTCGCCGTCGAAACGCGACGGTGCGGGCGACTGCGGACGCGCGGGCGATTGCGGACGTGCGCCGTAGCTCGCGCTCGGGCCGGTGCTCGGACGCGGAGCGCCCGCGCGGTCGTCGAAGCGACGCGGCGCGGGGCCGCGCCCTTGGCCGCCACCGCCGCCCTGCGAGGGACCGCGGTTGCCCTGGAAACGGCCGCCGCCGTGTTGCGGGCGCGGCGGGCGTTGATCACTTTCGACCGGACGCGCGGCCTGCGCACGATTTTCCTCGGCCGTTGCTTCTGGAGTCTCGACCTTGCGGATGGGTTGGCGGGTGAGGCGCTCGATGTCGCGCAGGTAGCCGCGCTCTTCACGACTGCACAACGAAATCGCGATGCCCTCCTTGCCCGCGCGCGCAGTGCGGCCGATGCGGTGCACGTAGCTTTCCGGAATGTTCGGCAAATCGTAATTCACGACGTGGCTGATGCCGTCCACGTCGATGCCGCGCGCCGCGATGTCCGTGGCAATCAGCACGCGCAAGCGGCCCGATTTGAAGTTATCCAGCGCGCGCTGACGGGCGCCCTGTGACTTGTTGCCGTGAATCGCCTCGGACGGAATCTCACCGCGCTCCAGCTCTTTTACCAGGCGATTCGCGCCGTGCTTGGTGCGGGTAAACACGATCGCGCGCTCCACCGCCGGATCACGCAGCACGCGCTCGAGCACGCGGCGTTTTTCCGACGCCTCGACCATGTACACCGATTGCTCGATGCGCTCAGCCGTGGAAGACACCGGCGCGACATCCACACGCACCGGATTGACCAAGATTTCGCGCGACAGGCGCTCGATGTCCCCCGGCATGGTGGCGGAGAAAAATAGCGTTTGGCGCTGCTTCGGCAGCTTCTGCAGCAGGCGCTTCACGTCCGGCAAGAAGCCCATGTCCAACATGCGATCGGCTTCGTCCAGAACCAGGATTTCGACCTTGTCCAAGAACGCCGCGCCTTGGTTCATCAAATCGATCAAGCGACCGGGCGTGGCAACCAGCACATCCAGCCCGCGGCTGAGCGCGGAGATTTGCGGGCCTTGGCCAACGCCGCCGAAGATGACCGCGCACTTCAGGTTGCTGCCGCGCCCGTAATTGGCAAAGCTCTCGGCGATTTGCGCGGAGAGCTCACGCGTGGGCGAGAGCACGAGGGCGCGCGGCCGACGCGCATCACGCGGCTTCGCGGAAGCGGTCAGCAGCTCGATCATCGGAACGGCGAAGGCGCACGTTTTGCCGGTGCCGGTTTGCGCGCAACCCAAGAGGTCGCGTCCCTTCAACACTTCGGGGATGGCTTTTTGTTTGAAAAACATTCGATTTTCATAGTTTTTAAGCT
>JBDTYJ010000446.1:0-3837 GCA_040005755.1 Pseudomonadota bacterium | reverse complement strand
TCGGGCGGCCAAAGTTCGGGCGGCCACAGCTCGGGCGGCCACAGCTCGGGTGGCGCAGGCGGCAGCATCTCGAGCGGCGGAGTTGGTGGCGTCATCGCCAGCAGCGGAAGTGGCGGCAAAGGTGGCGCGACCGGAGGCGGCACGGGCGGCATGGGCGGCACGGGCGGCACGGGCGGCAGCGGGACGAGCGGTGCCGGCGCTGGCGGAGCAAGCAGCGGCGGACACGGCGGCAGCAGCGGCTGCGCGGCGCTAGCCCCGCAAGCGGCAGGTGGCGGCTGCGGGGAGTGTCTCATCGCCAATGTGTGCCTCGATCATTGTGGCGGCAGCATGGTGTACACCGGCTGCTGCGCTTGCCCTGCTTGCTCGGTAAACAAGAATTCGTGCCTCGCCATTTGATTCTTCGCAAAAGCGCATGATCGCAGTCCCGGACCTGCTGTATCCGGAGCCGCAGCGCAGGCTCGATGCGCGAGCTCTACGCGAAGCCCTCACCTTCGCCTTCGCGACCGGCGGCACGGCAGACGTCTTCAACAAAGTGTGGGAACGCGCTGAGTTCGGCGCGAGTGATTTTTCCAGCGACTGCTTTGCGCGCGAGCTGTTCTTGAGCGATTTCGTGGCCCGGTGCCTGTCGTTCAACGTCGGCGGCCAAAAGTACCTGCCCGAGCGCGCGCACTTGCTAGGCGTGATCTCGCACCCGCCTCGTGATCCGAGCGTTACCCGTTTCCGTCATGAAATCCTGCGCGAGCTCGTGGCGCATCCCGAGCGAGCTCAGGAGCTCGGCCGCCTCGCCGCGAAGATTCGCATCCTGGTGCTCAAGCTCGAAGCCCCGGATCGCGGCAAACGCTACGATGCAATCGGACGCCGCGTGGACATTTTGCGCAACGTGCGGGAGCTCGTGGATGAGCTCGCCTCGGCGTTCCCGAACTCCAGCTCTGGCCTGTCACGAATCAGCAATTTCGCGAACGAGCAGCAGAAGCTCCCGGCTTACGAAACGCTCGTCAATCTACTCGAGCATGAGAACGAGCGGGCGACGGTCGAGCTACGCGTCAAAGTCGGTTTCGACGGCGAGCTGCGCAGCTTTGAAATCGTGCGCGCGAGTGAGAACCAGGAAAATCCGTTCTATCGCACGCGCTTCGGTCGCTTCATGACCAAGCTCACCTTGTGGCTCCAGGGCTACGGCTTTCGTGAGGCCGAGCTGATTGGCCGCTTGACGAACGCGGCCTTCGACGGCGTGCAAGACTGCGTCTTGTCCTTGTTCCAGTTGCTCGTAGACATGGAATTCTATCTGGCCAGTCTGGCACTGAAGCAACTCGCCGAATCCAGTGGCCTTGCCATGTGCCTGCCGGAGCTATTAACGACCGCAGACGGACGCACCGAGCTGGAAGAATTATTCAATCCTTTTCTGCTGCTCGAAGAAAAGCCGCCCAAGACTTGCAACATCAGCGCTGCACAGCGCGCGCTGACCGTGATCACGGGCCCTAATTCAGGCGGCAAAACTAGGCTTTTGCAGGCCATTGCGCTCGCGCAGCTGCTCGGTCAAGCGGGTTCCTTCGTGCCCGCGAAGCGCGCGCTGCTGCAAGCGCGTTCCGGCTTGTTCGTGTCACTTTCGCACGAAGCGAGCTCGGACCAGCGTGAAGGGCGCCTCGGCACCGAACTGCTGCGCATCCGACGGATGTTCGAGCAACTTGCCGTCGGTAGCCTAGTGATTTTGGACGAGCTGTGCTCGGGCACCAACCCCTCCGAAGGCGAGGGGATCTTCGAGCTCGTCGTGTCGCTCTTGGCAGAGCTCGAGCCGCAGGCGTTCATCACCACGCATTTCTTACAGTTTGCTTCGCGGCTCGAGCGCGAACGCCCCGTGCCGCGTTTGGAGTTCTTGCAGGTTGAACTCGATGCGCACGAGCACCCGACCTACGGCTTCGTGCCCGGCGTCGCGAGCACGTCGCTCGCGGAGCGCACCGCACAGCGCCTGGGCGTCACGCGCGAAGCGCTCGGTGAATTGGTGGAACGCGCGCGTGCGCGGAGCCCGGCGGGCAGGCCATGAATAGGCTGAATTTCTGGGCACTTCAGCGCTCGATCCAAGAGCGCTTCGTGGCTGCTACCGAGGCGGCTGCAGCGCCCGTGCCGCTCGCCGTCCGCCCACTGGCCGCGGACTCGGCCGCGCTCGGCTGGGGGCTCTTAGGTGTCGCGGGCGTGCTAGGCGCGCTCGTGAGCTTGCGCCTCGGGTTCGGCGATCTGGGCAGCCGTTATGCGCTGACGCCGCCGTGGTTCTGCGCGGTACATGCGGCGCTGTTCGCGCTCGGCGCGTTCGGCTTCTTGAAAGCGGCCGCGGGCCACGTGAGCGCGCGCTCGGTGCCGTATCGCCCTGCGCTGTACTTGTTCCCGGTCGGCGTGATCGACGCGCGCACGCCGCAGTTCGCGGTGCATCGCGTAAACGAACACACCGAAGCGCACGCGGACGCGGCGCTCTTGCACGTGACAATCGGCGGCCTAGCGTTTGAATTCCCGACCGCTGATGCGGCGGGCGCTGCACAAGCCGCTGCCACGCTCATTGAGCTGCGTGATCGTCTCGCCAGCCCCGGAGCTGATTCGAGTGCACGCGAGCAATCGCTCGTCGACCCGCTCCTCGATAATGGCTTCAAGAACCCGTTTTCACCCCCGGAATCGCTGCGCAAAGCCGTGCCTTTTTGGGTGGAGATTTGGCCAGTGCTGGCCTTGGGTTTGGGGGTGCTCCTGGGCGGCGCAACCTGGCGCGTTCGCAACGGGTTGAGCGAAGCGCGCCTATACAGCGCAGCTCGCGCGATCGACAGCACAGAAGCGTACCGGGCCTACCTGGCGCGCGGCGGCAGCAATTCAGACGTAGAAGCATTGCTCTTGCCGCGCACACAACTACGTGACGCGATGAAGAACAACGACGTTGCCGCGATCGAGCAATTCCGCACCGCGCACCCCCAAACAAAAATCGCACCCGAAGTTGAAGCCGCGTTGCAACAGGCGCTACTGAAAGAGCTCGCTGCGGCGCAAAGCACCGGCACGCTCAGTGCAATCAAAGATTTCGCGACGCGCTACGCGAGTTACCGGTTCTTGGACGCAGCGATCGAGCAAGCCGTCAATGCACGCACCCAAACTGCGCTGCAACAGTTGAAGCCCGTGCTCGCGCCGAACCAAAGTCACCTTTTGCCATTCCTGGAGCGCCTGTTTCGCTTTACCGCTAAACACGGTCCCGAGGTGCTCGTGCGCTTCCAGCTCAAACCCACCGAAACGCTGGAAAAAGGCGAAAAAGCGCTGCGGCAAAGCCCCTACTTCAGCGGCGAAAGCTCATTGCCCGGGCAATATTTAGACGCGGCACACGAGGCGCCGCGCGAAGCTGCCATTGCTGCCGCGCTGCTCGCGGCGCTCAACGAACACCTGCCTAAAGACCTACTCCGCGCAGAATCGGCGCCGCCACTCAGCGCCAATGCCGAGCTCAAACCAACCGTGCCCACCCTGCTCATCAGCTACCACACTGAGCTCTCCGGCACGTTCATGAGCCGTGCACCCCGCCTCGCGCTCGCGGGCATTGGCATCATCTGCCGCGCGTCCTTCGAAATTCCGAACGACCCCGACCCCCTCATCTTCAAACTCTCCGTGTGGCGCGCGCCCGACCTGAAAAACATCACCCCCGACGCAACGCCCGCGCAGCTCTACGACACCATGGCCACCGAAGCCTTCAAACGCTTCGCAAAGAAGTATTTGGCGACGTTGTTTGCGGAGAACTGAGCTGACCCGGCACCGCCGTTAGGGCACGTTCATGCGTAGGAACTTAAGCAGCCGCAGCACGCAGGCCACACGCAAGACGTCCTT
>JBDTYJ010000445.1:0-3839 GCA_040005755.1 Pseudomonadota bacterium | reverse complement strand
GCGTTCTTGAGCCCGGTCATCGTTTCTTGGATGGCCTTCTGGGCTTCCGCGCGCTTCTTGCGCGCGATGAGCAAGCTCTTCTTGCGCTTCGCCTCTTCAATCTTGTTGTTCAGCGCGCGCAACGCAAGCTTCAACTGCTCGACCGCCGCCTTCTGCTTCTGCCATTGATCTTGGAACTGCTCCGCGAGCGTTTCGTGCTCTTTTTTGCGCGCGAGTGCTTCCTTGGCGAGCGCGTCGTCGCCGGAGCGAATGGCGAGCATGGCCCGGCGCTCCCATTCCGTGGCGTTGCTCCGCTCTTGGTCGGCCTGCTTGGCGAGCCGCTTTTCATCGGCGATTGACTCGGCCACTTGGCGCTTGGCTTCCGCCAACTGATTGCTCATTTCCTCCACGATCTGATTGAGCATCTTCTCCGGGTCTTCGGAGCGGCTGATCAGGTCATTGAGGTTGCTCTTGATGAGGGCAGCGAGGCGCGCGAAAATTCCCATGAGGATTGCTCTTATGGCTCAAGCAGAGGTGGACACACGCAACGTCGGAACTTGATTGGCGAGCGCCATGTCCAGATCCGCCAGCACGGCTTCGAGTTCGTTTAGATCGAGACTGCGCAGTTCCAGCGCCGCGCTAAGCACGATGTTGTCCCCTTCGATACCGTAGGCGGCGTGCAACAACGCAGTAGCGTTGAGCACGAGCAGCTTACGGAACAACGGGGCACCGGTCGCGTCGTCCTTGGGCGCGGGCCCAATGGCGACTTGAGCGACCAGCACGGGCGCGGCCAAGCGAATGGCCAAGAGCGGGCGGTCTGCGCCCATGGACACCAAATAGGTGCCGTCATCCGCTCGCTCGAAGCGCCGCTCGAGCCGCAGCAGGTAACCCTCCAAATCCTGATTGCTCTGGATCATGTCACTTTCAGCGTACCACGGATCGGCGCGCCGTCTTTACTGGTGCGGACCGTGACTAAGTCGTCCGGCGGCGGGGGTTCGGGCTGAATGGTCACGTGATCGAGCCCGTACACGGTCTTCATGCAGTCGGAAATGGCTCGACAGACATCGGTGCCGTGGCGACCGCGTTTCAACGTCACGTGCGCCGTCAGCGTGTCGAAGCTGTCGGAGATGCGCCACACGTGTAAATCGTGCACGGAGGCCACGCCTTCACAACTCTGGATCGTGCGCTCGATGGCAGACACGTCCAAGTGAGGCGGTGCGCCTTCGAGCAAGATGCCCGTTGTTTCGCGCAGCACACGCCAGCCGCTGTATACGACCAGAATCGCGATCAGGCCGGACAATATTGGGTCGGCGCGCATCAGGCCCCAGAGCAGCACCGAGAGCGAAGCGAGGATCGCGGCGACGGAGCCGAGCGCGTCCGTCAGCACGTGGGCGAGCGCCGCGCGAATATTCAGATTGCTTTGACCGCGCATGAGCATCGCGGCGACCAGCAAGTTGACAACCAACCCGCCAACTGCAGTCGCAAGCATGGGCCGGCCTTGAATGTTTATCGGGTGCAGCCAACGCTCCACCGCTTCTTTGACGACCAGTAGCCCAACGAATGCGAGACCGATGCCGTTGACGAATGCAGCCAGCACCTCAGCGCGTCGAAAACCGTACGTGGTGCGCTCGGTGCGCGCCTTGCCCGCGAAGTGCTGTGCAACGATCGCGAGCACGAGCGAACCCGCGTCCGCAAACATGTGCCCCGCGTCCGCGAGCAGCGCCAGACTTCCACTCCACAGACCCACCGCGATCTCCACGCCCATGAAGGTCGTGGTGATAGCCAGCGCCCAGGCGAGCGTGCTCGTGGCGCCGCTCACCGCGCCATGCCCGTGGCCGTGCCCGCGGCCGTGCCCGTGCCCGTGGCCCAAAGGCGATTCAGCTTCTGGCGCGGCGCTCACCCCGGAAGCAAAGCACCAACGCCGGGCCTCGAACAGCGCCGAAAAAAAACCGCCGAAGCCCCGGAAAAGCCAGCGTGATTCCAAGCGAATTTTTGGAAATTCGCTACCGGAGCCGCGCGCCAGACTTGCGCTCGAAACGCGCCTGAGTAGGCTTGGCCATGTTTGACAAGAACTTGCGCGAGTGCCTGACGTTCGACGATGTCATGCTCGTACCCGCGTACAGCGAGGTCCTCCCGACTGAGGTGGATGTTCGCACGCGCCTGACCCGCACGATCGAGCTCAACATTCCCATCGTCAGCGCCGCGATGGATTCGGTGACCGAAGCGCGCTCCGCCATCGCCATGGCGCGCCAAGGCGGCATCGGCATCATCCACAAGAATCTGCCGCCTGCCGCCCAAGCCGAACAGGTGGACCGGGTGAAGCGCGCAGAAAGCGCGATCATTCTCGATCCGGTCACGGTTCGGCCCTCCCAGTCCCTACGTGAAGCGCTGGCCGTAATGCGCGAACACGACGTATCGGGCGTGCCCGTGGTCGAGGGGGACTCGCCGGTGGGGATTCTCACCGCGCGCGACATTCGCTTCGAAAAGAACTTGGATCAGCCGATCAGCGCGCTGATGACCACGAAGCTCGTTACCGTGCCGCCTGGCTGCCAACCCGAGGCCGCGCGTGAGCTCTTGCACAAGCACCGCATCGAGAAGCTACTCGTGGTCGATGACGGCAAGCTCGTCGGGCTCATCACCATCAAGGATTTGCTGCAGGCCGAGCGTAACCCGCTCGCCGTCAAAGACGACCGCAGCCGCTTGCGCGTGGGCGCGGCGATTGGCCCTGGCGCGGATCGCGAAGCGCGCAGCGACGCCCTGGTAGAAGCGGGGGTGGATTTGCTCGTGCTGGATACGGCGCATGGCCATCATCGCGGCGTGATCGAAGCCGCGCGCGCGACCAAGAAGCGTCATCCGAACGTGCAGCTCGTCGCGGGCAATGTGGCCACCGGCGAAGCCACGAAGATGCTGATCGACGCGGGCGTGGATGCAGTGAAGGTCGGAATCGGCCCGGGCAGCATTTGCACCACGCGCATCGTGGCAGGCATCGGCGTGCCGCAAATCACGGCCATTGCCGACTGTGTTGAAGTGGCCGAGCGCGCGGGCGTGCCCGTCATCGCGGACGGGGGCATCAAGTACTCCGGTGACGTGACCAAAGCCATCGCGGCCGGCGCCTCCGCGGTCATGATCGGCTCGTTGTTCGCCGGCACGGATGAAGCCCCCGGTGAGCTCGTCTTGTATCAAGGCCGCAGCTACAAGCAGTACCGCGGCATGGGCTCGCTCGGCGCGATGAAAAAAGGCAGCAAGGATCGCTACGGCCAAGGGGGCACGGCAGACGAAAAGCTCGTCCCCGAAGGCATTGAAGGCCGTGTCCCGCACCGCGGCTCTCTGGCCTCCATCCTCGGGCAACTCGTCGGTGGTCTGCGCGCCGGCATGGGCTACACGGGTTCAGCCTCCGTGCACGATCTTCGCCACAACGCGAAGTTCATCCGCATCACCGGCCAAGGCCTGCGTGAAAGCCACGTCCACGACGTGATCATCACCGAAGAAGCGCCCAACTACCGCGCTTGATTCCAGCTGAATATGAGGGGCGCCCGCAGCGCCCGCGCCCCGGCAGCGCACCTCGCAGGGCGTCAGCGTTCCGCGCCCGTGCCGCTCACCCGCTTGATCGAGTTGCGGGCAAGGAGCTACGCGACGATGCGTGAGCGCCGCGCCCGCTAACCCACAAACATGAGAATCGGCGCAAAGCCTCGGTCGGCGTGAGCGGCTCAGGGCGAACTCGCGGCGAGCGTAGCGCGCGGCTTGGCGTGATTGAGGACTGTTTGGGTGTGACGAGGCGCGGCGCAGCAGGCGAACGCCGGCGGAGCTCGAGCGAGCGGAGGCTCCTCTCGCAGATGCGAAATCCACGTTTGGGTTCAAAC
>JBDTYJ010000444.1:0-3840 GCA_040005755.1 Pseudomonadota bacterium | reverse complement strand
CCTGGCTCGTGACCTGGCCCTTGATGTTGGCCAAGAGCTCCTTGGTGTCTTGGATAGGGTTGCCCTTGGAGAGCTGGTACGCCTTCACCAAGAGCTCGCCATCCTCGCCGATCAGCACGGCCTTCGAGGAAGTCGAACCGCCGTCCAGCCCGATGATGCCCTTCACGTGTTGGCCGGGCTGAAACGTGGCCGGGATGAACTTCGGGATCTTGTACATCTCCCTGAAGTCGGCCATCTCCTGCTCACCTGAAGACAGCGGGGGACCTGCCTGGTCGCCCAGGCGCGCGCGGCGCCCGTTCTGAATGAAGTCGCGCAGGCCCGCCACACCGTGGAAGCGCCCGGCTTCACCGCCTTCGGCGATGCCGAACATGGCCGCGCCGAACGCAGCGTACAGCTCCGCGTTCTTGGGCACGAAGATCAACTCTTCGATCGGTACGTCGGTCGGGTACACGAAACCGCGATCGCGCCACGTTTCCGGGATGCGTTTGCGCCAGCAATCCTGCAAAAAGGGCAGGTAAGTGTTGGGGCCGCCGAGCAGCAGTACGCGCGGCTTCAAGGTGTTGCCGCGCGTCAGCACGCTCAAGTTCTGAAGCACGATGGCGTCCGCCAACGAATTCAAAACTTCGTCCTTCGGAATGCCCGTTTTCACGAGATTCACGATGTCCGTTTCGGCGAACACGCCGCACTTCGCGGCCACGTGATGCAACTTCTGGTCGTTGAAGCGCAGCGACGTCGCGAAGCCGGGCTCAGCACCGACTTTGATCATGCACTTGTCGATGGTGGCGCCCGTACCGGACGCGCACTTGTCGTTCATGGACGTCCCGGCCGTCTTGGCGCCGGTCTGCGCGTCCTCTTTGAACATGATGATCTTGGCGTCTTGGCCGCCAAGCTCAATCACGCTGAGCACGTCCGGGTGCTTGTACTCGACAGCCAGGGTGACCGCGTTCACCTCTTGCACGAATTTGCCGCCCGTCGGCGCCGCCAACGGACCCGAGCCCGAGCCGGTAAGAAACATCTTCCAGGCGTCAGCCGGTTGGTCCGGAAACGCCGCCAGGATCGTCTCGAGCAGCTCGAGCACCTTCTCCGGTTGCTTGGTGTGGTGACGTTGATAGTCGTTCCACAGGATGTTCTTCGTTATGGGGTCGATCACGGCCGCTTTCACGGTCGTCGAGCCCACGTCCATCCCGATCACCAGATCGCCGCGGTGTTCGCTCATCTTGCTGTACCCTCGCTGGGGAGCCGCCGGGCACAGGCCCGATCGGCTCAACTGACGCGCGTGTCAGTCTATCCTCCCACCGGATGCGGGATGCAAGCGCCGCGATTGTTTCGACGCGGTGACGCGCGTGTCAGTTCGAGCTGGCCACCGGCGGCTCGCTGGCCGGGTGCCGGGCGGTCGCGCCCTGCGTATTCGCGGAGTTGGCCGCGGGCAATGGACTGGCGTCGCGACGCTTTGGGGCAAGTTTGCGCGGTTGGGCCGCAATCTCTAGAAAATCGTGGCCCAGCGTCACGCCGTATTGGTCGGCGACGTCGACGCGCACCACCCACGGACCGGGTTTGCTGCTCGGCGGCAGCACCGCGTGCAGCGTGCTGCCCTCCTGCTCGAAGTTCAGATCCACCGGCTCGGTTCCGACCGTCACGGTAGGGACCACCTGCAGGAAGGTGGGGATCTCGGCGCCGCTCTTGGACTTGAGCTGAATGTCGATCGAGACCGGATCGCGCGGCCACAGAGCCCGCTTCGGGCCGATGCGCACGTCGGCGTAAACTGCGCGCGGCTCCAAGCGTGCGGTCGCTGTCTCGAGCGCGCCTGGCATGCGGAAGCCCAGCACCGTCGTCTGCCCGCGGTACAAGGACGCGCCTTCCGCGGCGGGGAAGTACCGACCCGCGCCCTGGTAGGTCATCTCCAGGCCCGCGGTATTGGTGAACTGCACCTGCTGGCCCGCTCCCAGGAAGATCGCCTGCTCGGTGCTGTATGCGCCGGGCGGCAGCAGCACGCCGATCACGCGCACTTCGGCCTCGGGGCTCCAGCTTCCCTCGATGCCGCGTGCATCCACCGCGCGCAGCGTGAGGCCGTATTTGCCCGGTTCCACCGGTTTCAGCGCGTCTGCCCACTCCGTGCGCGGAGTGCTGCGCGCCTCAACGACTTTGCCATCGGTCAGGCGGCGAACGCGCAGATCGTAATGCTCCGCGCCAGGCACCCGGCTCCAACGGAAGCCATGCATGGCAACGGTCTCGCTGGGCGAGAACCACATGCGTTGGCCGCCCTCCAGTGTGGGGCTCACCAGCCCCGCTTTGGCGGTTGCGTTCGGGTCGTCCTTACTCAGATCGGCGAGCCAGCCGAGTGGCACGGTCTGCCAATGATCATTGAGCAGCGTGCGCAGCTCGCCCTCCGTGTTCGAAGCGATGGCTTCGTTGCCATCGACGCGGAACGCGGTGCGACCGGCGGTTACGATAGCGGTCAGTTTGCCCATTTGTGCGAGCACCGCATTTCGCCCTGCCTTGGGGAGCTCGACATCCACCCGCCCGCTTTGGAGCGCAAAGCTCCACGTCCAAGTGCGCGCGCCCGGAGCCAGCGCTAGCAACTGTGGCAGCGGAAAGATGCGCAGCGAGCTGTTCGGCGCAACAACCAGGCGCGCGCGACTCGGTAGCTCGAACACTGCGCCGTCGGCCGCCGCGGTGAACTGCCCGCCGTATGTCGTTCCATGACCGGAGACCACGGTGGGCTTGCGCGGCGCGGAGTCGGTCGGCTTGCCGCTCGCGGCCGACGTCGCCATCAGGATAGTAAGCACACCGACGGCAGATTTGGCTCGAAGCCTGGATGGTCCCATGACGGTCCACAACGGCATTGCTGCGCGCAACTTGAGCTTTTTCGACCTCGCAGCCGAACTCAGTGCCGCCTTCCCCTTCCGCGCGACTACAGTGGCGAAATGGCAGCTCCGCGCGGTAAAAAGAAATCCGGCGCTTTACCGAAGAACGAACGCCGTCAGCAGATCCTGAGCGTGGCCCGTGAAGCGTTCGCCAAACGCGGTTATCACCAGACCACGATTGACGACATCGTCGCACAAGCTGGAGTCGCCCGCGGCACGTTCTATTTGTACTTCGAAGACAAGCGCGCGGTGTTCTCGGATCTCGTCGATCGCTTCGCCGGCCAGCTCTCCGTTGCGATCGTGCGCATCGTGACGGATGACCCGGGCCGCACCGTAGTCGAACAAGTCCGCGAAAACATTCGCGCCATCATTGGCACTTGCCTGTCCGAACGGGCGATGACCAAAATTTTATTCACCGACGCGGTCGGCGTCGACCCGGCGTTCGACCGAAAGCTCCAAACATTTTACGACTCTGTGGTGCTGTTACTCACCGAAAGCCTGAAAGATGGACAAGCCCTCGGCATCGTCGCCGACGGCGAGCCGCGCGTGCTCGCTTATCTCACCATCGGCGCGCTGAAGGAGCTCCTGTACCAAGCCGTGACGCTCGGCTTCGCCGAAGAAAGCGCCGACGTCCTAACGCAGCAAATGCTCACCTTCCTGAGCGGCGGCTATCTGCGGCTCGCGGACGCGAAGACCAACAAACCCCCGCGCAAGCGCTGACCGCCCAATCTCGCCGGGGCACGGGGCGGTCGGCGGCGCGCGCACAACCGGCACGCGATCGGGCGTGCAAGAACTTCGATTGGCCCGCTGCTCAGCGGGGAAATATTGTTGATGGTCACGCGACACGGCGCAGTGCGGCAAAGCCTTCGGCGTCAGAGTGCGCGCAAGAGGGAACAATCGATGCACTGAGCCGGCGCGGCCACGTCGGAGGGCGCGCGTTGTGACGGCGCGGGCGGTCACGCTGGAGCCCGCGCGT
>JBDTYJ010000443.1:0-3845 GCA_040005755.1 Pseudomonadota bacterium | reverse complement strand
AGAAAGCGGAGAAACTCACCGAGGTGGCTTCGCTGCAGCACGAAGTTTATCAGATGTGGGGCGTGAAGTTGGATTTGGAGGAGCGCCGCGAGCGCACGCCGATTAGCGTGTACAACGAGCTCGCTGACTTGGTGCCCCACGGCCTGACCGAACAGCGTGAGCGCGTGTTGGATTTGCTCGACCGCGTGGTCGGCGCGATGGTGGAAGAGAGCTGCCCGCCCAACAAGCAGGCGGAAGATTGGGACTGGAAGAGCATTCATTCCGGCTTCAAAGAGCACTTCCGCACCGACACCGGCACGGCCATCGACGAGATCGGCGACGCTGAGTTCCTCGTCCGCGAGCTATATCGCCTGGGCGAAAAGGCCTTTGCAGAAAAGGAACAACAGGTCGGTCCGGACCTGCTTTTGCGGGCGTTTCGCCACATGTACGTGGAGAGCATCGACGAGGCGTGGGTCGATCACCTTTCGAACATGGAGCACTTGCGAGACGGCATCGGCCTCCGCGGCTACGGGCAGCGCGACCCGAAGAACGAGTACAAGAAGGAAGGCTACAACCTCTTCTTGAATATGATGGCCAAGATCTCCAGCACAGTGCTGGCCAAGCTGTTCGAGCTGCAAGCGCACCGCCAGGAAGAGATCGCGGCCCTCGAGGCCGAAGCCGAGGCGCGTCACCACGCGGAGCTCGCGGCCGCAGTCGCGCGTCACCCGGGCGAATCCGACCCGAGCCCGGAGGCCGCTCCGCTGCCCGTTCAGGCACGGCGCTCTGCGCCGCCCGCGCCGAAAATTGGGCGCAACGACGCCTGCCCGTGCGGCTCCGGCAAGAAGTTCAAGAGGTGCCACGGTGCCATCCTCGAAGAAGAGGGCGCTGTAGATGACGACGAGTCCGAGGACGCCGCCGCTTCCGTCTGATCCGACTTCAGGGAAGTCGCTTTGATCGAGGTCTCGGAGCTCACGAAAGACTACGGCACCGTGGTTGCGGTGCGCGGCGTCTCGTTTCACGTCGGCCGCGGCGAAATCGTGGGCTTCTTGGGACCGAACGGCGCGGGCAAGAGCACCACGTTACGAGTCTTGGCGGGTTTCTTGGGTGCCACGAGTGGCCACGTGCGCATCGCCGGGCACGACATTACCCAGGCTCCGCTCGCCGCACGGCGCGCCCTCGGCTACATGCCGGAGAGCGCGCCCTTGTACACGGAAATGCGGGTCAGTGAGTACATGACGTTCCGCGCGCGCCTGAAGGAGGTGCCACGA
The DNA here is from genome assembly GCA_040005755.1 of Pseudomonadota bacterium. GTDB lineage: Bacteria > Myxococcota_A > Polyangia > Polyangiales > Polyangiaceae > PMG-095. Next base: position 2,598 of record JBDTYJ010000443.1, on the reverse strand, counting down.
GCAAAGCGCGTCAGCGCCGTGGGCAGCGCGATGGAGCGCGCAGGCGTGAGTCACATGGCGGGCACCGTCATTTCACACCTGTCGAAGGGCTACCGGCAGCGCGTGGCGCTGGCCGACGCGCTCGTTTCGAATCCGCCGCTGTTGATCCTAGATGAGCCAACCGCGGGTCTCGATCCGAATCAGATCCGTGAAGTGCGTGCGTTGGTGAAGGATCTGGGCAGTGATCGCACGGTGCTCCTTTCCACCCACATCCTCTCGGAGGTCGAAGCCACGTGTGAACGCGCGATCGTGATCGACCGCGGGCGTTTGGTGGCTGAGGGCACGCTGCAGGAGCTGCGCGCTCGCCAAAAGTCCAGCGGGCTCAGCCTGCGGCTACGCGACCCCAACGCCGCCGCGGAGGCCGCAATTGCCGCTATTTCAGGGGTGTCTGTCACTTTTGCAGAAACGGACGACAGCGTGCCCGACCGTCGCACGCTGCGTATTCGCGTGGAGAGCACGTTGAAAACCGAGCTTGCGACCGAGCAATTGGTGCAAGCCCTGACCGACGCCGGGATTGGTATTCACGCCGTGGTGCCGGAGCTCGCGAGCTTGGAGCAAGTTTTCAGCGCATTGACGCGGCACGAGCAGCAAGCTGGGAACGCTGGAGCAAGCGAGCCCCGCGAGGCGCAACCATGAACGGCTTCCTTGCGGTGTACCGGCGTGAAGTCTTGAGCCTGTGGGTGACGCCCTTGGCTTGGGTGTTGCTCACCGTGTTCTTGCTGCTGCAGGGCGCGATCTTCTATTCAATCATCACGCATTTTGCGAGCATGGCTGAGGCGTCGGTCGACACCGGGCCGCTGCAAGCTTACTTCGGGCAAGAGTCGATTTTCCTGCTCATGACGCTGCTCTTGGTGTGCCCGGCCCTCACCATGCGCGTGTTCGCCGAGGAGCGGCGCAGCGGCACGATTGAGGCGCTGCTCACGGCGCCGGTTACGCCCGCGAGCGTGGTGCTCGGCAAGTATGCGGCGCTCCTGACTACGTACATGCTGATCTGGGCACCCACCCTGCTTTACGTGGTAATTTTGCGCAAAACTGGGGTGGTTGATTGGGGCGTGGTCGGCTCGAGCTACCTCGGGCTGCTCGGCATTGGCGCGGCTTATTTGAGCGTCGGCACGCTGATGAGCGCGATGACCAAGAGCCAATTGGTCGCGCTGCTACTCACCGTCTTCGTCGAGTTCGGTTTGTTCATCGTGGGTGTTGGTGAATACATCTTCGACCCGGGTCTGTTCCGAGACATTTGCGCGCACGTCTCCATGATGAGCCAGATGGAAGATTTCTCGAAGGGCATCTTGGACCTGCGCCGCGTCGTGTTCGATGGCTCAGTCACGGCGCTCGGGCTGTTCCTGACCACGCGCGTGGTCGATTCGTGGCGGTGGGGATGAGCCACGGGGCAAACCAGGAAGCAGCCAAGGGCGGCATCACCCGCTCGTTCAAGGCTTTTGCCGCGCTCGGCGTGCTCGGCGCAGCGCTCTTGGCCGTGAATGCCAACGTGCTCGTTGCGCGCTGGTACAAGCGCTGGGACGTAACGGCAGACAAGCTGTACACGCTCTCCCCTGCCACCCTCAAAACGCTGCACGCGCTCGACGAACCGATCAACATCGTGGTGCTCTTGGGCCGGGCGGATCCGCTGAGTGTGAGCGTGCGGCAAATGCTCGTGCAATACGGCGCCGAAACCAGGAAGCTGAGCGTCAGGTACGTCGATCCGGATCAGAATCCGGCTGAATTTGCCGTACTTCAGCGGGATTTGGGGCTGCTCACCGGCCGGGCGGAAGACGGCCGCGTGGTGACGGATGCAAGCGTGGTGATCAGCCGCGGCGAGCGGCATTGGTTCGTGACCAGTGAAGAGCTCGTGCACTACGACGACCAAACCGGCAAAGCCCAGCCACGCCTCGAACAGTCATTGACCGAAGGCATTGCCAACGTGCTCGGCACCACGAAGGCCAAGGCCTGTTTTGCCTCCGGCCATCGCGAGCTGTCCCTGGATGACGTGGGCCCCGAAGGGCTGGCTGAGGTCCACCATCGGCTCGAGAAGAGCAACTTCAAGGTCATGCCGGTGGATCTCGCGGCGCCCGGCACCAACCTGAACGAGTGCACGCTGCTCGTGGTGGCGGGGCCGACTGTTCAGGTGGACCAGTCCGCAGCTGCGCGAATTGTGGCTTTCATCAAGGCCGGCGGTAGCGCGTTCGTTCTCTTGGCGCCCATCCTCGGTGAAGACCACCACGTACAGGCCTCGGGCTTGGAAGAGGTCGCCAAGCTGATCGGCGTCGAGCTGGGGCAAGATTTCATCTTGGAAACGGACGCCGCGCTGCGCTTGCCGCGCGGTGTCGGGGAAGTATTCTTCGCCACGCCGTTACAGCACGAGGTAACCCGTGGCTTGGAACGCGAAGGCGTCAAAATTGACTCGCGCGTGCTGGTGAGCGGCGCACAAAGTCTGCGTATCGGGAGCAATTCGCCGGCCAAACCGCTGCTCCGTTCGAGCGAAAAAGCGCTCAGTTTGCGCGACTTGGGCCCGCTGCTCGACCCAAACCACAAGGATGACCCGATTGAGAATGCGCCGCA
>JBDTYJ010000442.1:0-3859 GCA_040005755.1 Pseudomonadota bacterium | reverse complement strand
GACCCTCGGATTCGAAGTCCGATGCTCTATCCAGCTGAGCTAGGGGCGCGAAGGAACGCCATCCAAGTGAGAGGCGCGCGTTCGGTCAAGCTAAAATTGTGGACCGCGTGCGAGCCCAGCGAAAAACGTTGGGCGGGCTGCGGGTTGGCGCGCTGGGCGAGTCCGCGCGTGAGTCAGCCCGCGAGCTCGAGGCGGCCGACCCAGGTGCACTTGCCGCCTTGAATGGCGCAGCGCGCGACTTCACGCAGGAGCTCACTGTTGGGCCCGTCGGAGACAGCCAAGCTTGGCTCGCAGCGGAACGTGCCGATCTTCACGTCATCCAGGATGCGCACTACTTCATACTGGCCGCGCGTTAGGCGCACGATACGGAATGTCGTTCCCGATACCTGAACCATACCTTTGACAACGACTTGCATCTGATTCCTTGCGCCCCTCGACGCTGCTGCATAATAAACTCGCCGGGTTCCGTTTGGAAGTGGGAATCCGGGGCAACGCGAAGATGTGACCGGTTCGACTCGGTTCCGGCAACGGTCGCAACACAGTCGAAACGATTCGGCGTCGGCGCGGCAATCGCCCGCTCTCGCTGGTCGCTCAAATTGCAGTGCTGCTCTACCAGAGCTCCCAGCACGACTTGCCAAGCGTGCTCGCGCGATGCGTCCCACCGCGAGAGCGCAGTTTGCGCGTCCCCCAAGGCTGTTCGCTTTAGTTATTTCGTCAGCACGGCGCCGCCGCGTGATCGCCGCGCAACCGCGAAGTGAGGGTTTGTGTAACTGACTCGCGACGGCGCGTCAGTGGTTCTTTCTCGGGAGGTCCGTATCAGCCCAAAAAGGACGCAAAAGCCTGGACTGATTTGCCGGCCGCTCGGGATCTTACCGCCCCGGGGAATGGGCGCGCCGCCGCCCCTGTTGTTCCGGGGCTCGACGCACCCGGCGCCGGCGACATCGTGCAGGAGCCAATGCGGATCGAAATTTTCTCAGACGTCGCCTGCCCTTGGTGCTTCATCGGCACCCGGCGCCTGGAGCGCGCGCTGGCATCCGCGGCGGTGAAGGCGGAGGTCGTCTTTCACGCCTTCGAGCTTCAGCCTGGGCTACCCGCAGAAGGGGTACCCGCACAGGAATTTTTTGCGCGTAAGTTCGGCGGCAAGGAGCGCATGCAGGGCATCTTCGAACGCATCGTTCAGGTCGGCCGTGAAGAGGGCATCGGCCTTCGACTTTGCAGCCCAGAAGCGCGCGCCTAATACTGAGTTGGCCCATCGCGTGATTCATTACGCCGGCACGCTCCGGCAAGCGGTACCCACGGTCCAAGCGCTGTTTCGTGGCTACTTCGAGCAAGGCGTGAACTTGTGTGAGCTGACTGAAATCGTGAGCCTGCTGCGCCGCGAGGGGGTTGGGGTCGACGGGGCAGCCCTCACGGCCGCCCTAGCCGCCGGCGTCGGCCAGGCCGAGGTCGCGAGCGATCTTCGCTTGGCCAGCGAGCATGGCATCGGCGGCGTGCCGCTGTTCATTTTCAACCAGCGCTACGCGGTGGAAGGCGACCAACCGCTCGCGTACTTTGCGCGCTTGCTCGACCAGCTCCGCGCCGAAGACGCACCGCATTTGCGCGCTCAAATGCCGCTCTGAACCGGCGAACGTCGCTAAATCGCGTCCGCCCCTAGCCATCCTCCCGTAGGCCTGATTAGCGTGCCCGCCCATGGGCACGTCCTCGGTTCGTCCGCCTACTGCAGAGGTCGTCCCGCGCCTCAACATCCGTGATCCAGACGCTTGGCTTTCGTGGGCCGCGTGGGCGGTGATCGCATTCTCGGCCGTCCAAATTCTGACCTACTCTTTTGGTCGCGATCAGAGCATCTACGCGCTGGTTGGCGACGGGATCTTGCACGGCAAGATGCCGTACCGGGATCTTTGGGATTTCAAGCCACCGGGCATTTTTCTGGTCTACGCGCTCGCACAAGGCGTGTTCGGGCACAGCATGCTCTCGGTGCGCATCGTTGAGGTGCTCGGGCTCATCGGTCTGGTATTCGCCTTCATGCGCTTCGCGGAAACGTTCTTCGAGCGCCCGCGTGCTGGCCTGATCGGCGGCGCGGTAGCCGCGTTGATTCATGCACAACTCGATTTTTGGCACACCGCGCAGCCTGAAGTATTCGGCGGCTACCTCACTTTCGCCGCGCTCATTCTGGCCACCTCGCGGGTTCATCCGCAGCGCCGTCGGTATGGGGTCTGGATCGGAACTGGGCTGTTATTTGGGCTCGCGTTCCTGTTCAAGCCGCCGTTGGGAGGCGGAGCGTTCGTGTGTGCCGCCTACCTCACGAAGCGCGAACAGCAGCGCATTGGCTCCTCCGCGCGTGCACTTTATGCCGTGCTCGTCGTGGGCGCTTCCGCTGTGCTGCCGATTGTGTTGTGCGCATTCTGGTTCTGGGCGCGTGGCGCGTGGCCTGCGCTGCACTGGACGCTAGCTGAGTTCACGCCCGGCTACACCGCGCTCGGCTGGGCCAATCGCAGCGCCTCGGGCATGCTGTATTACGCGCTCGAAGAAGCGTTCTTCAAGTTCTCCGCGCTGGCGGCGGCAGGCGTGCTCGCGATGGCGTCCATCACGCCCATCCACAGCCGCGAGCGCGAAGGCACATTCCTAGTGCTCGGCATCATTGCCATGCAGATCGCGGGCGTGGCCATGCAGGGCAAGTTCTTTCCGTATCACTACGCCGCAACGTTGCAGCTGATTGGGTTTTTGGCCGGGCTCGGCTTGTACAAGCTGTGGCGCCGCTGTGTGGTTGGTGGTTTGGGGGGCGCGCTGGCGTTCGCGTCATTCGTGGTCATTGCCTGTGAAATGCGCACCGCAACTCGGGATCTGCCGCAGGAATACAGCGAGCGTGCGTTGCTGCGCTTGCGTTATGCATTCCATTTAGAGCCATACAAGTCGCGTGAAGCGATCGATCGTGATTGCGCGTACGTTGCGGATTTCAACTTGCAAGCCGACCGCGACGTCGGGCTCGAGGTTCGTTCGCGCACGGGCAGTGCTGACCGGATCTTCGTTTGGGGTTTCGAACCGGCCATTTATTGGTTTGCGGAGCGCGAGCCCGCGTCACGCTTCATCTACGACGTGGCGCAACGCAGTGAATGGCAAAAGGGCTACGCGCGCGCAGAGTTGATGCGCGATCTCGACGCGCACGTGCCCGCGATGGTCATCGTTCAGCACAACGACGTGTTCCCCGCGGTCACCGGCCACGCCTGGGATTCACACGACGAGCTGCCCGCCTTCCCAGAGCTCGCCGGCTACATCGAGCACGGCTACGAGCTCGTGAAGCGCATCGAAGACTTCGACTTGTACGAGCGCAAGGGCGCAAGCTGAGCCGCTGTTGGTGCGCCTGAGGGTCAGGAGGCCGCTCCGCGACGCCGAAGGCTCGGACGGCCGCGCCGCGATGCATGACCATCAAGCAACAGGTTTACGGTGGCGACGCGCGACGCAAGACACTGAGCAATGCGTTGGCCTCGCTTCGGCGATATGCCCCGTAGTCGCCGCGCGCGAAGGGCTCGAGTGCGCTGGCGGCTTCTGAATTTCGGCCCAAGCGCGCTAGCGTGATGGCTCGGTTGTAGCGGGCCTCCGGGGATAGGCTGCCGTTCGGCGCGGCAGCCAAATAGCGGTCCCAAAGGGTGAGCGTCTGCGCCGGGTCGCCGCCGCCAAATTGGGCGTGATGCGCTGCGCGGTATAGCGCGTTGATTTCGACCTCGCTTTCAGCTGGCGGCGGTGTGGGTTTAGGCTTGAGGTCGGCTGCTGGCTCGGCGTGGGCTAGATGCGCGCCAGCCTTGCTCGACACGCCGTGGGGCGCGGACGGAGTCGGCGCGAGCGGTCGCGCACTCAGCATGCT
>JBDTYJ010000441.1:0-3890 GCA_040005755.1 Pseudomonadota bacterium | reverse complement strand
CGCAGCCGAAAAACGCGCGGACTTCAGCAAGGCTTCAACCGGCGCGGCGTTCTTCATGCCCATCGCGATTACCACTTCCGGCGTGGAGGCCAGGTTGCGACCCGCGATGCCGAAGGTTTCAGACGAGGCAAGCAGCGCCACGGCGTCGGACTGCGAAAGATCGAACGCTTTGGCGAGGGACGAAGCAGTGTTGTCGAAAAGCTGCTTCTCATCGCGCAGCGAGGTGTCCAAGAACTGCACGTCGCGCAAATCAGCAACGAGCTTGCGCACGCTGGGCACCTCGATCAAAAACTCGCAATCCTGCGGCATGCTTGCGGAGACACGCAACGCACCGCCGCTTGCAAAAAAGAGCACGTACGCGGCGACCGCGCCGCCCACCAGCAATACAAGCAGTGCTGCGACGCCGCCAAACAGCAACGGTTTGCTCGGGCCCTTCGCTGCTGGGCCAGTGCCTGCGTAGTGCGCCGCGCCGTGGGTCGGTTGCAGAACGAGCTCCGGTTGCGTGGGGCCCGGCGTGTAGTCCGGTTGCGTGGGGCCCGGCGTGTAGTCCGGTTGCGTGGGGCCTGGACCTTGAATTTGATCGGGTTGCGTCGGCGCTGGACCATGGCCCGGCTGCGTGGGAGCTGTGACATGACCCGCCTGCGCAACTGACGGGTCCGGAGGCGGCGAAGCGAGGTAGGCTGGCGGCACGCCGGGCGCCGGACCGTGGCCGGGTTGCGTCCCCGATTGCGCGGCGACAGCGGGCCGCACTGCGAGCGCCTGGGCAAAGGGCGGCGCGCTTTTCAAGGCGATCCACTGGCTATGCCCGACCGGGCACACGCCGCCGTCCGCCAGCTCACCGCTCTCGATCATTCCTAGCAAATGAGCCTCTTCGAATGGCCCCTCCGGAGCCCCTCCGCGGCTCAAGTAAAACATCGCGCTCATCGAATCTCCCTCGTCGGCGCTGCCTTCGCGCTCACCGTTTCGATCGCGCAGGCTAGACCGGCGCCTCCTTCGGTTCAATGCTCTCGACCGCAACTTGTGAGCGGACACCGTTTTCGTTGGCGTGCCTGCCATGAGTAGTGGGCGGTTCCTGTGTCAGCCTTGGGCCGAGGTCGCGCTGGGCGTGGCAGTCGCCAGCGCCTTCGCGCTCGGGTGCACGGCGCCTACTCCCACTCTAGCCGCGAGCCCCGCCATGAGCGTCACCCCGCCACCAAGAGTAGCCTCGCAGTTAGGCCCCACCAGGAGCTTCGACGAAGACGTCGCTTTTCTCGAGCAGCACGGCACGCTCGAGATCCTGAGCTCGGAAACCGGCGGCCGCGTCGCGGTTTCTGGGCAATATCAAGCGCGTGTGATGACCAGCGCGGTGGGGGCGGGCGGGCGTAGTCTGGGCTTCATCAACCGCCAGTTCATCACGGCGGGCAAAACGGCGACCGCCTTCGACAACTATGGCGGGGAAGATCGCTTTTGGCTTGGCCCCGAAGGCGGCCAGTACGGCCTGTACTTCGCGCCCGGACAGCCGTTCGACTTCGAACATTGGCAGACGCCGCATGCCCTGCAAGAAGGCGCCTGGCACGCGCGCACGAAAACGCCAACGAGCATTACGTACGAGCACGCTTTCTCGGTCGCCAATCACACCCAACGCGATTTCAAAGTGAACGTCGAGCGCGAGATCGCTTTGGTTTCGACCGAACAAGCCAGCCAGCGCCTCGGCGTGTCACTGTCTAAAACGCTGAGCTGGATCGGTTACGCGACAACGAACAAGCTGACGAACGTGGGCACTGACGCCTGGACGGAGCAAACGGGCCTGCTCAGCATCTGGATTTTGGGCATGTTTGCGCCAGCTCCAGGCACGAACGTGATCGTTCCGTTCGAATCGAGCGGCACGGGCGAAATCGTGAACGATCGCTATTTCGGCAAGGTGCCAGCCGATCGGCTCGCGGTACACGAAAACCCCGCCTACCTGTTGTTCCGTGCGGACGGGAAATACCGCAGCAAAATTGGGCTCGGCCCCACGCGCGCGAAAGCGGTTTTAGGTAGTTACAGCGCGCCCGCGCAACTGCTGACGCTCGTGCTGTTTAGCAAGCCTGCAGGCGCAGCGCGCTACGTGAACAGCATGTGGGAACAACAAGCGCAGCCGTACGGCGGTGACGTGGTGAACAGCTACAACGACGGCCCACCCGCACCGGGGAAGCCCGCGCTAGGCGGGTTTTATGAAATCGAGTCGAGCTCGCCGGCCGCCGCCTTGGCTCCCGGCGAGTCGCTCACGCATACCCATCAAACATATCACTTCAGCGGCCCGCGGGCGGAGCTGGATGCGCTGTGCAAGAGCGTCCTCGGCGTCAGCCTGGAAGCGCTGCCCGCAGAGTAGCCTGTCACGTTGCCGAGTACCCGCGCCGCGTTAGGCCTGCGCGCGTTCCAAGCGCGCCTCTGCCGCAAGCACGGCTTCTGCGAGCGCGGGATCCACCGGGGCTACCAACGATACGACTTCTTCTGGGGTGGCACCCGCTTCGAGCGCGGCGCGAGCAGCCCCCGACCCAGTGAGTAGGTCAAACGCAGGCACGTCGGTCTCGAACTCGTACGGCGAATTGCGAAACGCGAAGGCTTCCGGTGCTTGCGCCCGTGCCAGCGCGATCAAACGCAGGTAGGTCGCAACCGGGCGGAACAAATGCGAGTTCGTCACGTGCAGCATCACGCCGCGACAGGTTTGGCCGGCGTGCTTCTCGAACGTGGGCCGAAAAGCCACGGGCCTCACCTGCACGCCCGGCGACCCGGAGGCAATCAACGCTTGCGCCAGTGCATCACCGTCCAAAAACGGCGCGCCAATCAGCTGAAAGGGTGCCGTCGTGCCGCGCCCTTCCGACAAATTCGTGCCCTCCACCAAGCAGCCACCCGGGTACACCAACGCGGTCTCCGCGGTGGGCATGTTCGGCGAAGGCATCACGAAGGGACGCCCCCACGCTTCCGCGCCGCGCTGACGCTCCCAGCCCAGTACCCGCACGACCGACAGCGCGCCTTCTGCGCCCAATGCTTTGCCGTCCCGCTCCATGAATTGCGCCACCAGCTCAGCAATGCTGAGGGCATGGCGAATCGGCAATGATTCCAGGCCGACGAACGACAAAAACCCTTCCTGCTGCGGCGCGCCCTCGAGCGTGTTCGGGTCGCCCGAAATGGGATTGGGCCGGTCGAGCACGACGGTGTGAATGCCGGCCGCACTTGCCGCGCGCGCCGCGAGCAGCGCCGTCCAGGCATACGTGTAGTAGCGGCTACCCACGTCCGCGAGATCGATCAAAAGCAGGTCGATCTCCGCGAGCTGCTCGGGGGTCGGCACGAGCGCATCCTTCGTTTTGCCGTACAAGCTGATGACTGGCGTCTTACCCGGAGCGACCTCCGAGCTCACCGCTTCCTCTGCTTGTGCGGTGGCTTCCAAGCCGTGCTCGGGCGCGAAGATCAAACGTGGAGAAGCCCCAAGCTCCTCCAGCACGCTCAGCACATGCCGACCGCGTCGATCGACGGCGGCGGCGTGCGTGAGCACACCCAAACGACTTCCACGCAGACGGCGGCGCAGCCCTGAAAGCTGGCTCATGAACAGTTGGTCGACTCCACAAAGCATGGCCGCTAGTACTACTTGGTCAGTTTGCTTCGAGCTAGCACTATGTAACAGTTGCTGGATCGGCCTCCCTGGGATAGCATTTTTTGCACAGTGCGCCGCGTCCTAGTTGTCGATGATGAAGAGAATCTGCGCTTAGTCCTGCGCACATTGCTGCGTCGTCACGGTTATGAGGTCGAGACGGCCGCAAGCGGCGAGGACGCCCTGGGCATGGTCGACTCCTTCGGGCCGGATGTCGTCTTGACCGACGTGCGCATGCCCAAAATGGGCGGGCTCGACCTGCTGACCACGCTCAAGGCCA
>JBDTYJ010000440.1:0-3891 GCA_040005755.1 Pseudomonadota bacterium | reverse complement strand
CAGCGGCGCCACCTGAAGTCGCACCGCCGTGCCCGGCGCCACCTGCTGGTGCGCCGCCTGCTGGTGCGCCGCCTGCTGGTGCGCCGCCTGCTGGTGCGCCCGCCGCTGGTGCGCCCGCCGTTGCTCCGTTGCCAGCTGCTCCTGCGGCGTCGGGGGTGCCGCCTCCTGAGCCCGACGAATCGCTGCCGGTCGCCGAGCAGCCGCCGAGACAAGCCGCAGCGGCCAGGGACACGATCATGAGTGGGCGTACGCGCTTCATCGGTTCATCCTTCATGCTTGTTATTTGACACCGGAGAAGGGAGCCGTGGGGGCACGGGGTCCGATGGGGCAAGCATGCTTACGATCTCAAAAATCGAGAGAAAACGAAAGCCTGATAACGAGGTGGAATTTTCTCGTATACAGGCTTCCGCGCGATCTGGAGTGCCGCCGACAAGAAAATACAGCCCACACTGCACGCCGCGACTCGAGGGCGCGCGGCGTCGATGGCTCGAACGACCGCAATGCGCCGCCGAAGGCTTTGATGGCCTGCGACGCGCTGCGTGACCATCAACAGGAAAAGACGGGAATCAACCGAATGAGCGCGCTTGGCGCCTCGACTCCGAGTGGACCAGAAGCTCGAGCAGCTTGCGCACTTTTGCCGGACGGAAACGCGCGGCGGGGAAGACAGCGTGAATTCCGCCGCTGCGCGGGCTCCACTCCGGCAGCACGCGAAGCAGACGCCCCGCTGCGAGATCGGCGTGGACGAGGTAGTCAGGGAGCACCGAAACGCCGGCACCGGCGAGCACCGCGGCGTGGACCGCGGGGGTGGCGTCGATGGCGAGCGCGGAGCGCATGCGCACGGTGCGTTGCTCGCGCGCCTGATTGATGAAACGCCAAACGAGCGGCTCGGGGAGCGCGCTATTGGCGACGAACGGCAACTCGCAAAGGTCATCCGGCTCACGCACGCGCGGCGCGCTGCGCACGAGGCGTGGCGCGCCCACGAGGCGCTGCTGAAAGGTGCCAATGCGCCGCGCCTGTTGACTCGAGTCGGCGAGCCAACCGACGCGGATGGCCAGATCAACGCCCTGCAGGTCGAGCTTGTTGTCACTGAGCGACAAGACCACGCTGCATTCAGGATACAGACGAGTGAACTCGGTGACGACCGGAACCACGACGCTCGTGCCGTAGTCGAATGGCGCCGTGAGCCGGAGGGTGCCTTGCGGTGTGGCCGCGCCTTGCGCCAGCTCGTCGAAACCGGCGGCCGCTTCGCGCAAGATCACGGCGCAGTGCGCGTAGAGCGAGTGGCCCGCCTCCGTAGCGCGCACGCTGCGCGTGGTGCGCACGAGCAGCGTGGCTCCGACCTCTTGCTCCAGCTTCGCGACTTGCTGGCTGACCACGGCTTTGGTGATGCCGAGGCTCTCGGCCGCGCGCGTGAACGATCCCGAGTCGACCACCGCCGCGAAATAGGCGAGGCGATTCAGGTTGATCGGCGCGTTTTTGTGCGCTCGGGGCATCTGTTTGCTATTAGCATACAATCTGTATCGATTGTTGGTCTTCCGCGAGGCGGCGCGAGAGGCCAAGTTGTACGCCATGAAAGCGGACATGCTTCCGAACACGCAGGTGACGGTCTATTACGATCCGTTGTGCGGCTGGTGCTACGGCGCGACCCCTTCCCTGCACAAGCTCGGCGAACAGCCAGGCGTGAACGTTGAGCTCGTGCCGACCGGGCTCTTCGCCGGTGCCAACGCGCGAGCGATGGACGCGCGCTTCGCCGAGCACGCTTGGTCAGCGGATCAGCGGATCGAGCGCCTGACCGGGCAGCGGTTCTCGAACTCGTACCGCGAGCAGGTCCTGGCGGATCGCGCTACGCTGCTGGATTCGCGCCCCGCGACGGTGGCGTTGACTGCGATCGCGCTGACCCACCCGACGCGCGAGCTGCACGCGCTCGAGGCCATCCAAAAAGCCCGCTACGTCGAAGGCCGCGACGTGACCGACTACGCGGTGCTCGCGCCGATTATTGCCGGCATCGGTCTGGCGGACGTCGCCTCGCGCGTTGCCGCACCGGACTCAGTGCTCCTCGCGGCTTACGAAGCTCGAACGGAGAACGCGCGTCGCGCACTGCAGGCGCTTGGCGCGACGGGGGTGCCGACGCTCGTGGTTCGCGGACGCGTACTCGAGAGCCAAGCCTTGTACGGCCCCTTCGAGGATTTGCTGCGCCAACTTCAACGGCTCGACACATGACCCACAATCAGGAGCTCCACACATGACCCTCACTTGGAAACATTTTCCGGCCGGCGAACAGGGGTTCTTCCGCGCGCCCGTGCTCCTCAGCGGAGCGACCGAAGCGATCCTCGTGGACGGAGGCTTTACGCTCGAGGACGGCCGCGCAATCGTGGCCGCAATTCAGGCCTCGGGCAAGAAGCTCACGACCGTGTACGTGAGCCACAGCGATCCGGATTATTACTTTTCGCTGCAGCCGATTCGAGCCGCGTTCCCCGACGCTCGCTTCATGACTGCGCCCAGCACCTTTGCAGCAATAAAAGCCAATGTGCAGAAGAAGCTAGAAACTTGGGGGCCCAAGCTCAAGGAAAATGGGCCGCGAACGCTCGCGGATGTCGTGATCCCAAGTCCTTCGACCGATGCGACGCTCGCGCTCGACGGTGAGCGAATCGAGATCGTCGAAGCGCCCGGCATGGCCAACCGGCGCTATGTGTGGGTTCCGTCACTGTCCGCCATTTTCGGGGGTGTGCTGGTATTTTCCGGCGTGCACGTGTGGACCGCAGATACGGCGAAACCCGAGCAGCGCGAAGCTTGGCAAAAGAGCTTGGCTGAGCTCGCGCTGCGCGAACCCAAGGTCGTGGTTCCGGGCCACCTCGCGAGTGCCGGCGCGCTCGACGCTTCAGCCATCACTTACACACGCGAGTACCTGCTCGCATTCGAAGAAGAGCTCGCAAAGGCCGCTGACAGCGGCGCGCTGATCGCCGCAATGAAGAACCGCTACCCGGCAGCCGGCATGGGCGTGGCGCTCGAAATTGGCGCGAAAGTCGCCAAAGGAGAGCTCCAATGGGGCTGAGCACCGCCGCGTCGAATCTCGAAACCATCAAAGCCACCTATGAGGGTCCTTCCGAAGAAAATGGCAAACACCTGCTAGCCGCGTTGGCTCCAAACGCGACCTGGATCGAAGCAGCGGGCTTCCCATACGCCGGGACCTATGTGGGTCCGGAGGCGATCGTGAAGAACGTGTTCAGCCGCTTAGCGAGCGAGTGGCTCGGCTACCGCGCCGAAGTGGCGAGCTACCTCGCGGATGGCCAGCAAGTGGTCGCCTTCGGGGAGTATTCGGGAATGTACAAGGCGACCGGGCGCGCCATGCGCGCCCCCTTCGCGCACCACTACACGCTGCACGACGGCAAGATCGTGCGTATGGTCCAGTACGTGGACACGTACCTAGTGCGACAAGCGATCGACGGCTGACTGGTCCGTAACCCGCGGTCGCTGAACCGCGAATGCCGGGCGCGCTCGTGCGCGTGGTGACGCGCCGGGAGCTGAGGAGCTACTAGGCGCGGCGGGCCAGGCGCTCGCCGTGAAAGCGGATGTGATAGCGCACATCGCGGTGTTCGTCGGCTGAGCGTGGATCGCGAGCGTACGAGCTTCGAGCGGCGTCGCAACGCGTCGTTGGTTTTCGCTTTCGAGTGAGTTCCGCTGTACGGGATAGCGTATCGCCATCTTATTTCGGTGGCGAGACCATCGAGCCCCGGGAAAAGTGATCCTCGCGAAACGCCATATCCATATAGGTCATCATGAAGCCGGAAGCGCACATCGTGATCGCCTTCGTCAGGTAGCCAGCACAGAGCTACTGGGTGGTGACGCCGACGACAGCGAACTCCAAGAAATTGCCGTGATACGGCTGCGCGG
>JBDTYJ010000439.1:0-3917 GCA_040005755.1 Pseudomonadota bacterium | reverse complement strand
GTCTCCTGTCCGATCACGGATTTCACATACTCCAAATCGAGGGCGGGGAAAGGCCAGCGAGGCGTTTCCAGCGATATTCATCAGTCGCATTGTGCTTGACTGAACGGGTGATCAGTATACATTGGCATTTGGCAATGCGCCCGTTACCCCTCAGAAACCCGCCAAATCCGTGGGCCAAAGAAGTGGTGAGCTATCTGGAAGAAACGCCGCGCGTCGAGCTCAACGTCTTCCAAGATCAAACGCGCGAGATCATCTCCGCGAACGACAGTCCGGACGTCGGCTTTCGGCACAGCATCAATCCGTACCGCGGCTGCCTGCACGGCTGCTCGTATTGTTACGCGCGCCCGACGCATGAGTACCTGGGCTTTGGCGCTGGCGCTGATTTCGAGCGCAAGATCGTCGTCAAGCTGCGCGCCGCGGAGCTCTTACGCGCCACGTTCGAGAAGAAGAGCTGGCAAGGAGAGCTGATTTTATTCAGCGGCAACACCGATTGCTATCAGCCGCTTGAGGCAAGCTACGGCATCACCCGCGCCTGCTTGCAGGTGTGCCTGGAATATCGCAATCCGATCCATGTCATCACCAAGTCCGCGCTCGTCGAGCGGGATATGGACCTGCTCGCAGAGCTAGCCCAAATGGGCAGCGCCTCAGTCACACTCACGGTGCCGTTTTGGGATCCCGCGGTGGCGCGCGCGATTGAACCGCTCGTGCCCACGCCCAAGCGGCGGATGGAGACCGTGCGGCGTTTGACCGAGCGCGGTATCCCGGTTTCGGTCAACATCGCGCCCTTGATCCCGGGCTTGGGCGACCGAGACATGGGGCACGTGCTCGAAGCTGCCAAGGCCGCGGGCGCAATCAGCGCGGCGCTCATCCCGCTGCGCCTGCCCGGCAGCGTTGAAGCGGTGTTCGTGGAGCGCTTGCGGGAATCCTTCCCCTTGCTAGCGGAAAAGATGCTGGCGCGCGTGCGCGAAATGCGCGGCGGGAAGCTGAATGATCCGAACTTCGGCAGCCGCATGCAGGGTGATGGGCCGTACATCGCCGCCGTGCAGCTGTTGTTCGCGCAAACGGCGCGCCGCCTCGGCTTAGGCACGCGCGAGATGGGCACTGGCGCCATGAACGAACGGGCCGACCGCGCGGAGGTCGAAACCACGTTTCGCAGGCCTACGGACAAGGGCGGCCAGTTGCGCTTGTTCTGAGATGCCCCTGCGCGAGTGTCATTTGCGCGAATGTCATTCTTCTGTTTGAGGCGACGGCGGTGCTGTGCAGTTCCGATCCACACAGATGCGATCACCCTTGCATTGAGCATCGGAGTCACATCCGACTACTGTCGCGTTCGGAGCGGATGCTGAGCGCGCGCTGGCTGGGGTGATAGCTTCGTTCACGACCCACGTGCAGTTGCGATGCGCGTCACAGGTAGAAACGTAGACTGCCTCCAGCCCGCAGCCGACCACCCGGTACGAGCGATCGTCCAAATGATAGATTCTCAAGTCTTCTGCCCGGCAATGCAGGTCGCCCGCAGAACGCGAACGCAGGCTCGCGCTGTGCGTGCAGGATGTCAGGCCGAGCAACAAGCAGCACAAGAATGCTTTTTTCACGCGCGGTAACGCTAACACCTTCTCGCCTGCCGCCCCGGCAATTTGTGCTGATGCGTCAGGCATGCGGCGCATGAAGTCCGCGTTTTCAAGGCACGGGTTCGTCACGCCCAGCGCGCAGCTCCGGTTGCGCTTGGTAAATGGGATACTAGTGGGGGCCACGGATGAACGGGCGCGCGGTGCGTGCTGGTTCACGCTGGGCAACGTGCGGAGGCGGGGTTCTTCTTTGCGGCCACGCCTGCCCGCCGCTGCATGCGGGCTCGCGCTCGTTCGCGAGCGCGTGTGCGTCAACGAAGGGGCGCTGTCCTGTGCTGGCTGAATTTAGTCGCGTTGGCCGCGAAACTCGCCGTTTTCGAACAAGGGTTGGGCGCCGGGTGGCGACTGGGTCGACACTGGGGCGGGGCCGAGCCAAGCGAGCGTGTACGAGGTGTTGGAAGCAACCGCGTGCTTACCGCGTGTCAGCAAGAGCACGTCCCCGGCGCGCAGCGGCTGACCGTCGAGGGTCCCCAAGTCGCCCGCGCCGCGGGCAGTGTAACGACCGTCGCGGTGCACTTCGAGCTCGGTGGTGCTTGGGTACACGATGCTGCCCAGGGTCCAAACGTCACTCGAGAAGGGCACGTAGTTTCGCCTGAGTTCCAGCAGGTCCGCGCGGTCCAAGAAGCCCCAGCGGTAGACCGTGATGGCGACCGGCGGCCAAACGCGACGGATGATGTGACGGACGGTTTCGCGCATGCCGGCGTGATAAGCGGGCATGAATAGCGAGTGCACCACCCAGTCCTTGGCGACGGGCGGGCGTGAAACCACAAGCCCCGTCAAATCCAGCACCGGCTCGTCGGGGGCAGTGAGCGCTTCCGCCGCGGCGATCACGCGCAGCTGACCGTCCCAATTCTTGCGGTAATACGGGTCTGCTTCGCAGCGAGCAAAGCTGTTTAGGCACAGCGCAGCTGTGAGTGCGGCCAGCAACAGAGCCCACTGCTTACCTCGCGGTGCACGCCGAACGAGCTCAAAGCAGAAGCTCGCCCCGACCGCGCTCATTGCCAGCCATGCGGGCGATAACCACGTCAGGTTGTAGGGGAAAGGAGTGGGGTTCGCGGCTAGGGCGAGGCCCGCCAAACCGAACACGATGGTCGGTCCCCAAGCGCCGCCCAGGTCCTTCCGGCGGAGGACTTTGACGAGCACGCTGAGCAGCCCCAAAGCGACGAACAGCGCATGCACGGGCGCGCGCTCGATCGCGAACCAAAGCAGCGGCAATGCATGCAACCGATACGGTGGAGAGGACGAAAAGTGAGTGAACGCGGTCAGCTGCGCGAGATAATCCCCGAGCGCTCCCGCTAGCCCGAGCACCCCGGCAACGAGCGCCAAACCCGCCAAAAAACCGGGCAAGAAGGCCAGCACGCGCCAAAACAACGCCGAGAGCCAGGGCCGTTCACCGCGCACGCTGAGCAAGGCGCAGCAGAACAGAGCAGGGACCCAGAGCACGAACGCCTTCGAAGAGTTGGCTTGCACGAGCACGGACCCAAACGCCGCGGCGCTCGCCGCGAGCCACGTCAACCGTCGCTCTCGAGCGCGTTCGAGAGCCCAGAGCAGCAGCACCACCTCGAAGGCGACGAACATATCGTGGCGCAGCTCGAAGCCATGCCGCCATAACGGGCCGAAGCAGACCGCAGCGAAGAACACCGCCGCCTTGCCGGGCGCGCTCGACCACGCCCGCTGTGCGCGCGAAAGGCTCACGCACAACGTGAGCAACCACGCGAGCTCGAGCCAGCGGAAGCCGGTGAAAAGCCGCTCGCTGCTGGCCCCAAGGCAGCGCGCCAAGGGCGCGAACAACACCTGACACAGCTCGATGGCGGCAAAGTTCGCGTGCCGAAATGCGGCCACGAGCTGTATCGAATACAAGCCGCTGACCTCGTCCACGTGAATGTGGCGTCGGTACGAGAGCGCCGCGCACGTGCCGAATAACGCGCTTCCCAAGCCGTACAGGGCGGCGGCCACACGGTCCACGGAGGGGCGGGGAGCGGACATCCTCGAAGTGCCGCGACTAGCACATCCGGCCGCTGTCAGCGGAAATCCAGCCGGCTGCGTCCCCGGTTGGGTCCCCAGGCAAGCTAGTTTTTCTGCGCTGCGAGAGTGCGTTGGCAGGCTGGGCGGGTCGTGGTAGACGCGGCGCGGGTCATCGACCCACGAAACAGGCGCACAGTAGCCGCCGAGAGACCCCGCGAGGATCAAGCGAACATGACGACGACAGCGAGCACGGCCGGAACCAAAGGCAAGATCACCCAGGTCATCGGACCCGTCGTGGACGTTGAGTTTCCCGCCGGCAAACTGCCG
>JBDTYJ010000438.1:0-3919 GCA_040005755.1 Pseudomonadota bacterium | reverse complement strand
GACAAAGCCATCGATCTGATGGATGAAGGCGGCGCGGACGCGAAGCTGGAAGCCGCTGTGGACGCCGAATCCACGGTGGTGGATGTCGAAAGAATCGAAGCGGTGTTGGCGCGCATGGCGCAAATTCCATCACGGCAGGTCAGCGCCGATGCCAAATCCGCCCTCAAGAGCCTGGAGACCGACCTGCAGAAGGCGGTGTTCGGGCAGGATCGCGCGTTGGCCGAGCTGGCGACGGCAATCAAGTTATCTCGCGCTGGCTTGCGCCCGAAGGAGAAGCCGATCGGCTCGTACTTGTTCACCGGACCGACCGGCGTTGGCAAGACGGAAGCCGCACGCCAGCTTGCAAAAACGCTAGGAATTGAGCTGATTCGTTTCGACATGAGCGAGTACATGGAACGCCACACGGTGTCCCGTCTGATTGGCGCGCCCCCCGGTTACGTTGGGTATGACCGCGGCGGTCTGTTGACCGAGGCGATAGCCAAGACCCCACACGCCGTGCTGCTCCTGGACGAGATTGAGAAAGCCCATCCAGACGTATTTAACGTGCTCTTGCAGGTCATGGACCACGGCACGCTGACCGACAACAACGGAAAGCAGGGTGATTTCCGGCACGTGGTGCTGATCATGACCAGCAACGTGGGGGCGCAGGATCTCGCTCGGGGCATGGTCGGGTTCGGCAATCGCGACGCTCAGGGCAACGATTCGATCGCCATGCGCAACACTTTCAGCCCTGAATTCCGCAATCGGCTGGACGCGCGCATCGCCTTCGATCCGCTGTCTCCCGCGGTGATGAGCCGCGTGGTCGACAAGTTCGTGCGTGAACTCGGCGACCAACTCGCCGATCGTGAAGTCACCATTGAGCTGACCGAGTCAGCGCGCAGCTACTTGGCCGAGAAGGGCTACGACAAGTCCAACGGCGCGCGTCCCCTCGCCCGCTTGATTCAAGACGAGATCAAAAAGCCGCTCGGCGACGAGCTCTTGTTTGGGCAGCTCGAGCACGGAGGGCACGTGATCGTGGGTGCCGAAAACGGCGCTATCACCTTCGACTTGCGCGGCGTAGACGCGCAAGGGGTGCCTCACCCGCGCCTCTTGAACTAGCCGGCGGGCGCGCGAACCCTTTAGCGTGGCCGCGGGCGGGATTGTCAGCCTACGGCGCCGCTGAGCGCGCCTACTAGCGCTCGTTCTTGGACAGCGCGTCGCGCGCCGAGAGCGCGAGGGCGCAGCTGTTGGTTTGACGTTGCTCGGCGGCCACGGTCGCCGGATTTTGCACCACGCGGTCCCCGACCGGCACGAACTGGCCGTTGGCGTCCGCCTTGAGCCGCAACAGCGCCGTCTGCGTCTTCAAATCCCAGATCCCGATGCGCGCGGCGTGCGTTTCCCGCTGCACGCGCTCGTCGCTCGTTTCGCCGGCGTCCGGCGCATCCGCCGGCACGCCGCCTGCGGGGTCTTCGTCCAGCACAAGCGTGAAGTAACGCGAGCGCTGCAGGATCTCGATCGCGACCGGCACGTCCCGTTTAGCCACGCTGTCCAAGTCTCGATCGTAGGCATTTAGCCCGAGTTCCGTGTCGGCTTCGTGCACTTCGTCCGTCCAGTCACTCGAGAGGACTCGCATTGCTCGATACGCCAGGCGCATGTTGTACGGACGCGGCGGCTCCGAGCAGGCATTCCACTCGTTACAGAGCAGCCCAGCAGCGCAGTCCGCGGTCACCCGGCACGCCGGGCCCTTGGTGGGGTCCGGCGCGTTCATGCGCACAAACAAGCATGAAGTGAAGCCATCATGCAGGGAGGCGCGCGCCGCAGCTCGGATCGCTTTGACAGACCCGGTGTTGGCCATGCGCAACCGGAAATACACGCCTGGGCTCGTGCTAATTTTCTCCAAAGACGCGCTCGGGTCTACGAAATCCCCAGGCCAGCTCGCGGACAGCTCGCGGACCCAGCCCTCGACTTGAGCGCGGAACGGAATGATCTTTGGCCCGAGCGTTACCGCTATGGCGCGCTGCTTGGCCATCACTTGGCTGCGCCGCGCTTCGATTTGCCCTTGGGCGATGCGCCAGTAAACGACGCTAAACGCGCCCAGCGCGACGGCGGTCCACAACCAGAACTGCGGCGGGATCGAGGCCATGCGCACGCGCCCCAAGGCGATCGCGCGACGCCGCTCGGCCCGCGCCTCGTTCAATGAGGGCAATCCGGAATCAGTTACTGCTTTGCTCTTCGACAGGGCCACGGGGAACCGAGCTTATCCGAGTAAGAGCCGGTCCTGAAACCCCGGACGGAGCTCGCCCAAGAGGCGCGAGCAGACCAAGGCGCAACGACGCGTGCCGGACGCGCTTCGCGAGACAGGAAGAGGCGGTAGGTACAGTGAGGAAACGCAGCGCAGGGCTACGAAGCGGATCCTGGCGAGGGGATGGATTCTAAGACCGACTGAAAAAGACGAAGGGAGCCGGCCCGCTGTGGAGCCGCTCCCTTCGCATCGACCGGCACTGCTGCCGACCACTCGTGATCACTTGCCGAGACGGCCGACCATGAAGCTGACGTTCGGGTAGCCCGCGAACGCCGCCGTCTGGAACACGCTCTTCACGACCAACGCTTGAACCTTGCGATCGACTTGGAGCACCACCACCCCAGGGAACTCTTTGCCCGGGTTGATCGTCTTCCACAGTTCACGCTTGTTCTTGAGCACGTTGAACAACTCATCCACGCGTTGTAGCCGGTTGGCTTCCTCAATGGCGCGAGTGTTACCAGCTGGGGAACCGTCGACCAGGATTTGCGTCCCGGTGATGGCCACCATCGGTGCCTCGGTCATGTCCATCGTGTTTTCCGCGTTGGGAAGCTTGACGTTCTTGTCCACGGGCAACTCGCCAGAGGCGGAGAAGCTCGCGAGCAGGAAGCACACGATGCACAACAAGAAGTCGATGAATGGAATCAGCGGCACTTCATGGTTGGTCGAACGAGCACCGCCGCCTGCGACCTTCTTACGTACAAAGGCAAGCGGGATGGCGTGCATCAAACGCCGGCCCGGAACGGCAATCGGCTGATGAAAACGGCTGAGAGGCTTTTCGGACGACATTTCAATCCACCGCGAAGGTCACGTTGAAGGACGGCACTTTTTCGCTCTTACCGGCGAAGTCGAAGTCGCGCTTCGGCGAATAGATCGCGTCAATGACCGCGATCACGTCGGAGAACGGTGTGGTGTTGTCAGTGTGCAGGATCGCCAGATCGAACTTCTTGTCCGAGCCTGCGCGATGCGAGCCATTGGCGTTCCACTCGTCTTCGATCTTTTTGGCCAGATCGGGGTAGCGAATGTCACCGTTCGTCCCAGTGGGGACCGGCTTCTTGTCGATGTCGATGGTGTTGACGACGGTGCTGCCCTCTTTCCAAACGAGTTGGAACTTGGTGTCACCCTTCATCTCGACGTTGAGCTGCTTTTCCTTCTTCTGATCTGTCGGGGGCTCGTCCTTCGGGGGACCCGGGACGTTCGCGGTCGCGTTGATGCGCGCCATTTGCGACCACACGGCCGTCACCAGTAGGAACGCCACCAAGCAGAGCAGGAAGTCGATGAACGGAATCAGCGGAATTTCGTGGTTGGTCGAGCGCTTGCCGCCGTGACCGCCGCCAGTATCAATACCAGCCATAGTTGCTGCTCCTCGCTACAATCTCAGATCTCACTACGACACACGGGCCCAACCAATCCTTTGGTAGGCCGCCTCGCCCGTCGCCACAATCGTTTTGGGACCGGGGGCCCCAAAACTGTGGGGCCCCGCGGCGCGGGCGCGGGGGCAAAGCCCCCAACAGACGTGCGGAAACGCTCAGCCGTCGATGCCCTGGAGATTCACCTTCTGGCGGTTCGCAACCACCAGATTGAGAACCTGCACAGAGGCTTCGTTGATGTCGTCTTCCAGACCCTGGGTCTTGCCGTTGA
>JBDTYJ010000437.1:0-3941 GCA_040005755.1 Pseudomonadota bacterium | reverse complement strand
TGATCTTCGAGCAAATCTTCGCCTGGCCGGGCCTCGGGCTGCTTGGTTATGAAGCAATCCTGACCCGTGATTTCCCTATGATTCTGACGCTCAACTTCATGGCCGCCGCCTTGACGCTGTTCGGCATTTTTGTGTCGGATGTCCTGTACGCGCTGGTTGATCCGCGCATTCGGTTGGAATGAGCACGCCCGTGCAACCGAGCTTCGATACGCTCGACGTGCCCGGCGCGGGCGCCGAGGCGCTTGCTGTCGCCGAAACGCCAGTTAAAAAGGTATGGCGGGCGCTGCGGCAAGACCGCTTGGCCATGCTCGGCCTAGCAGTGCTGTGTGCGCTCTTGCTGCTCGCGTTCCTGGGCAAGCTGCTGACGGAGTGGTGGGTGGTGTTCGATCCGGCCACCGTACGCCTGCCGGATAAACTGCTGCCGCCCTTCAGCGCGCCCTCTGCGGCACTCGCCAAAGAGCTCGTTCCGCCATTCGGGGTCTACCCGTTCGGCACGGATGAGCTCGGGCGCAACGTGTTCGCGCGCATGTTGCAGGGCTCGTTCGTATCGCTTTCAGTGGGCATCATCGCGGTCAGCATCTCGCTCGGCATTGGCATAACGGTCGGGGGCCTGTCCGGGTACTACGGGCAGCGCAAGCTCGCCTTCATCAGTGTGGATTCCTGGCTGATGCGCATCACCGACGTGGTGCTGTGTTTCCCAACCTTTTTCTTGATCCTGACCGTCGTGGCGCTGCTACCGCCAAGCATTTACAACATCATGATCGTGATCGGGATCACGAGCTGGATGGGCACCGCGCGCTTCGTGCGCGCCGAGTTCATGGCCCTGCGCGAGCAGGATTTCGTGACAGCAGCGCAGGCGCTCGGCTTGCCGGAGTGGCGCATTATCTTCCGGCACATGATGCCGAACGCCATGGCTCCGGTCTTGGTGTCCGCCACGATTGATGTGGCGTACGCCATTCTGACCGAGTCCGCGCTGTCCTTCTTGGGTTTTGGTGTGCGCCCGCCGTATGCCACGTGGGGCAACATCTTGGCGGATGGGCGGTCGTTCATCTTCGATGCGCCCTGGCTGTTCCTAATCCCCGGTAGCGCGATCTTGATTGTGGTGCTCGCGTTCAATTTGCTGGGTGAGGGCTTGCGCGACGCCATGAACCCCAAACTGCGAAAGCGCGCCGGCTGATGACCGACTCGAAAGCGCTGCTATCGATTCGCGATCTACGCGTGAATTTTGAAACCGACGCGGGCTCCGTGCCCGCCGTACGTGGCGTGGATCTCGACATCGGTGCGGGTGAAACCGTGGCATTGGTCGGTGAATCTGGGTGCGGAAAATCAGTCACGGCCATGTCCGTGATGCGCCTGATCAGTGGCCAGGTGTCAGCCGCCTCACTGCAATTCCGTGGGCAAGATTTGAGTCGCTTGCCCGAGGCGGAAATGCGTCGCGTGCGCGGCGGGCAAATTGGCATGATCTTCCAAGAGCCGATGAGCTCCCTGAACCCGGTGTTCAAGGTAGGTGAGCAAATTGCGGAGGTGTTGATTCTGCACCAGCGCCTTTCTGTGCCGGCTGCTCGCGCGCAGGCGCTCGAATTGCTGAACCTTGTCGGCATCCCGTCGCCAGAGCGCCGCGTTCAGCAATACCCGCATGAGCTCTCGGGTGGCATGAAGCAGCGCGTGATGATCGCGATGGCCATTGCCTGTCGTCCCCAACTCTTGATCGCGGACGAGCCCACGACCGCGCTGGACGTCACCATTCAAGCCCAGATCATGGATCTATTGCGCTCGTTGAAGCGAGAGCTCGGCATGGCGGTGCTACTGATCACGCATGATTTAGGCGTGGTCGCGCATTTTGCCGAGCGCGTGGCGGTCATGTACGCAGGTAAGATCGTCGAGCAGGGCACAACGCGGGATATCTTCAAGCGCGCCGCGCACCCGTACACGCAAGCCTTGCTCGGCGCTTTGCCGGATCCGCTGCACCCGACAAAGCGGCTGGAAGCGATTCCCGGCCGCGTGCCATCGCCGCGAATGTTGCCGGCGGGCTGTGCGTTTTGCGCGCGCTGCAAGTTCGCCTTCGAACCCTGTCCCGAAAAGCAGCCGGATTTGTTTCAGGTGGGCGCCGAGCATCGCGCGGCATGCTTTCTGCGCGCATGAAACCGGGGATCGCCGTGCTAGCCTCGCATTCCGCCGATGTCGTCCGCCGCCTCAGCGCCGCTTACCCCTGAGCTCGAAGCCGCGTCCTCGGCGCCGTTGCTCGAGGTCAACGGGCTACGTAAATATTACCCGGTGCGCGGCGGGTTATTCGGCGGTGTAGTCAATCAAGTGCACGCGGTAGAAAGCGTTTCGTTCTCCATCAGGAAGGGCGAAACGCTGGGCCTGGTTGGTGAATCAGGCTCGGGAAAAACCACGGTCGGGCGCATGGTATTGCGCCTGCTCGAGCCCACCGCCGGCAGCGTGCGCTTCGGCGGCAAGGACCTGCTGCAGGCCAGCCGCGCTGAGCTCCGCCAGTTGCGGCGCCGCATGCAGATCGTGTTTCAGGACCCGTACTCGTCCTTGAACCCGCGACGCACCGTGGGTGACGCAATTGGGGAGCCCATCTTCGTGCACGGTTTGGCGCGCGGCGCTGAGGTGGAGCGCCGCGTGACGCAGCTTTTGGAACGCGTCGGGCTGCCGGGCAGTTATCGCAACCGCTACCCGCATGAGTTTTCGGGTGGCCAGCGCCAGCGGGTCTGCATCGCGCGGGCCTTGGCCTTAGGGCCAGAGTTCATTGTCTGCGATGAAGCAGTATCGGCGCTGGACATCTCGATT
Organism: Pseudomonadota bacterium; assembly: GCA_040005755.1. Taxonomy (GTDB): domain Bacteria; phylum Myxococcota_A; class Polyangia; order Polyangiales; family Polyangiaceae; genus PMG-095. Next base: position 1,145 of record JBDTYJ010000437.1, on the reverse strand, counting down.
CAGGCGCAAATTCTCAATTTACTGGCTGATTTGCAGGACGAATACGGGCTCACTTATCTGTTCATTAGCCACAACCTGAACGTGGTGCGGCACATCGCCGATCGCATCGCGGTCATGTACCTCGGTAACTTGGTGGAGGTGGCAGATGCTGATCGCTTGTTCGAGGCGCCGCAGCACCCGTACACGCAGGCGCTGATGTCGGCCAACCCCGTGCCGGATCCGGACGTGCCGCTGCGTCCGGTATTCCTGAAGGGTGAGCTGCCTTCCCCGCTGAATCCGCCCTCCGGCTGTCGCTTTCATACCCGTTGTCCGGAAGTGTTCGAGCCTTGCGCTTCCGTTGTTCCGGAGGCGCGCCTGGTACGTGGCGCTGACCCCATTCACGAGCACCGCGTGTGGTGCCACCTGTATAACGATGCTGCGCAGCCTGTTTAGCGCGTTCCTGGTTTTGGCGGCCTCACTCTTGATCGTGGCCCTAACGCTATCCAAAACCACCGGGCGCCGCGCGGATTTCCGGTTCGTCAACGGCGCCGAGCCCAAGACTCTGGATCCGAGTCTGATCACTGGTGAGCCCGAAGGGCGGATCGCGGAGTCGATTTTCGAGGGCCTCACGCGGCGCGATGCGAAGTCACTCGAGCCCGTGCCGGGAGCCGCCGAATCCTGGGACGTCACTCCGGACGGCAAAACGTACACTTTTCATCTGCGCCAGAACGGCCAATGGAGCGACGGCCACCCGCTCACTGCGCAGGATTTCACGTACTCCTGGCGGCGCTTACAGGACCCGACCCTGGGCGCTGAATACGCGTACATCATGCACGTCGTGCGCTACGCCGAAGCGTTTAACACATACCAAGAGCAAGCGACGGCGCTGCTGGGTCCCATTCAAGCCGCGCTGATCGAGCTGGAACGCACGCACTCCGGCGCCGTGCCTGCGGCGGCGATCCGTGAGTTTGCGGCCAAGCAACACCTGGACGGAATCCTCAAAGGCACGCAAAACCCGGCTTTGCGCGCGTTTTTGCTGCGCGCTGCCGGTGATCTACCCCGTGCCGAACTCGGGCCGCTGCGCGTCGAGCTCGCGAATGAAGGCAAGCTTCGCCGCGCGGCATATGAAGACGCCAAACGTCACTTCGGCATCGACGGTGGCGTGT
>JBDTYJ010000436.1:0-3977 GCA_040005755.1 Pseudomonadota bacterium | reverse complement strand
CGCGAATCGCCCTGCATCTTGGGGCTGTCGGTGCTTAAGAGATCGGGCATGGGGGGGTCGCTGAAGATGCCGTTTGAGCCCATAGTGTCCTCTAGTAGTTCCAACCGTGGCCGCGCAGCCACTTGACGACAGCTTTTGGAATGCTCGCACCTTACGTCGCCGCAGCCGACAGCACCCTAGCCACCGCCGTGACGAATCCTAGTTTCGGTTCTTGTTGGCGTGGACGCTTCGACAAGGGCTGTCGTACGGCGCGCTGTAGCTCATGAAGCTTTGACGCGAAAGCGGGGTGGGCTGCCCGTGTGTCCCGAACGGCGGCGTTTGATCGGTGACCAAGTAGACTTCATAGCTCAACAGGCAATCCTCAGCTCGGCGCGTGCGCGTGGGATAGGCCAGGAGCCACTCGGAGAACGCGGGCCGATAATTCGCGAAACCATCGTAGGCGATGCGATCGGAATACATCACGAAGAATTGACTTTGCCCGAGGTGAGTGGGGATTACGGTGCCGCCCGGGAACGGCTGGTCGCTCGCGACAGCGTTATACGGATCCACGTGCTGACCGGCTGCGGTGATCGCGTCCACGTAAACCATCGAATCAACGCGCGAGGGCTCGCTCGAGAACATGCGCCAACCCTGCAAAATCCGTGGATATTCAATCACGGCCTTAGCCCACGCGGGTTCGTGCACGCGCAACGCCTGAGGCACGGCCCCGTTGTCATTCAGTGCGTCACAAGTGATCGCGACCAGCAGCAGCAGCAGCGCAGACTCACTCACGCCGCGGTGCAGCGCGCTCATCTGCAGCTGCGGCCGCGGCAGGAGCCAGCGTGACAGCCATTGTTCGAGCCGGGCGGCATGCGGGCTCACGCGCGAGCCGAACCGCTGTGAAAGCCAAGCCCAATGCTCGGGCATCAGCAGCAGCGCGTAGAACGATATCATCGCCAAACTGAAGCCGCCCAGGTTCAAGCCGAGCGCGAACGCGAGGTGCAACAGGGGCAGCACGCAGATGGCAACGCCCCGCGCCTGACGCACGAAAAAGGGCGAAATAATCAACGCCCAGGCGATCCATTCAGTGCTCAGCGTGGACCAGGTAAGCCAGCGAATCACCTGCATAGGGAGGTGATCCCGCATCCATACCCCCGCCCAAGTGACCAGCTTGTCCTGGTGCAGCGCGTAGTACACGGCGCTGCCGTCCCGCCAGGCCAGGCCGTTCTTGGCTGAGGCATTGAAAAAGTAGACAGCGGAGAATTGGAGCAAGATCGCGAACACAGCGACCGATGCGTACGAGCTTGTCGCGGCTCGCTCCGGCGCCGCCACGGGCTGCGCATCGAGCGAGGCTCGTTTCTCCGCCACCGTTGCCGCGACCGCGTCGAAAGAGAACCGAGCGCCGAGCGGCAACGCTAAGGTGAGCAGACACAGCAGATCCATCACCATGTCGCCGCCGTTCTCGAGCACCGCAAGCCGGCTGTTCAGGCTCACGCGCACGAGGAGAGCGAGTGCCTGCGCCCAGCTGGTGCGATACCCAACGAGGAAACAGCCGTAAACGAGCGCGCACAACACGAACGCGAGCTCCGCCTCTTGCACGTTGGATACCGTGAAGAACAACGAGAACATATTGGCGGTCGGCGGGCGCCACAGCAGCGTGTGGTTCGGCAAGATGCCGCTATTCACGTACCAGAGCGAAAGCCCTGCCCAGCGCCTCCCGAGGTCCGCTAGCAGCACGACGCCAAACAAGATGCGAAACAGCCCCAAGCTCCGCACGTCGATCGTGAAATGAGTTCCCCACAGCGACCGCAACCAAACCCGCATATCGATCCCACCCCGGAGCAAAGTCCGGGCCAGCGCTAAAGCCGAAAAAAAGCCAAAAACTCGCGGCGAACCCGCGCGTGCCGCCGCCTTGCTGGCACAGTTCGGCATACTGTCAGCCCCGCCTGTCGTGGTCCAGCGCGGCTGTCGGCGGATCGTGCGCGAACACGCTGCGAGTCGACGACGTGTCCGCGCACCGGAGCGAAACACGGCGCAGGCGAGGCCCGCGAAGGCCGCAGAGCGAACGTGGCCCCGCGAATACCTGCAAACGTCGCGTTTTGACCCACGCCGCAGCCTCGAAAAAGCGCTTCCACGCGGAAATTTGACTCGAATCAGCCCTGGCCGCCCCGCACGTGCCGTACTAAAAGCCGTAGCGGAGGTTCCCAAATGAAACCGTTACTTCGCGGGTCCATTGCGACGTTCGTTAGTTCCGTCGCGCTGTTCGTCTCGTCCACTGCCTTCGCCGAAGGTGAGCCTTGCTATGTGGATAAGGACTGTGCCGGTACGGCGTGCGGTGATGCCGTATGCAATTGGACCAAGATGTCGCCGAACCCGAGCGGCATGAAGATTTTCTACTGCAACCCGGCCGGTACGGATCCGGTAGGTACCGACGGCTGGTGCACCACTTCCGCGGACTGCAAGTGCATGGCCCAGGGCGCCACGTGTAACCAGACGTATTGCACGTTCACCAAACCGCCCGCTGGTTCAGGCGGAGCAAGCGCTGGCGGAGCGAGCGCTGGCGGAGCCAGTTCGGCGGGAGCGAGCTCGGCCGGAGCGCCCGGCGCAACTGCAGGCGCGTCGGCGGGCGGGGGTCCCAGCACGTCAACCGCAGGCGCGGCCTCTACCGGTACGAGCAGCGACAGTGGTGGCTGCAGCATCAGCTTGCCCGGCAAAACGAACAGCGGCGCAGCCGCGGCACTCGCTGCCCTCGGTCTCGGCCTAGTGCTCGCGCGTCGCCGTCGCTGAACGGATCGTTCCCGTTTTTTGGGGGGGGCGCTCGCGCCCCGGCCATGCACCTCGCGGCGGGCGCTGTTCCCGCCGCGTAGCGGCCGCCACGCGCACTCCGGCCATGCACCTCGCGGCGGCCGTCGTTTTGCGCCCGACAGCGCAGCCGCGTTGAACGCGCGACAGAGAACTTTCGTGCGCGCCCGCTGTCACACCAGCAGCTCCCTAGGAGACAGAGTGGACAATGGGCGACTCGAACGCTTCGGGCGAAACACCAACATCAGCTGGTTGGGGCGGCCAAACATCTTCCGCGCATGCACTTCTAGTCCCACGGGAACCAAGCGAGTGCCCTGGCCCGGTTCCACGTCCAAGCGTCGTTCGCAATTTGCTGGAGCGCTGGGCGGGGCGCTGCTTCCTCGTTTTGATGTCGGCCGGTTCAGCGCTCATCACCGCGATGAGTCTGCCCTATTTCGATTTCGGAACATTGCCCCCGTTCGTGGTCGAAAAGCTGCCGATGCGTTTCGAAGCGCTATGGCTCTGCTCGCTCAGGGTGCACGTGGCAGCGGCCGCGATTGCGTTTCCACTTTGCCTTGCTCTCATGACACGCACGCTGCAACGACGCTCGTCTTGGCACCGCTGGCTCGGACGCGTCGCTGGGGTCGTCGTGTTGTTCGTGCTCGTGCCCTCAGGCACGGTGCTTTCGTTCGACGCGAAGGGGGGCTGGGTCGTGACCGCTGGCTTCCTGGCTTCCGCGGCCGTGATCGCGTGGGCGATGCTCGTTGGAGTGCAGGCGGCGCGAGGGCGCCAGCTGATGCTGCACGCACGCGCGATGCGGCACGTCGTCGGTCAGATGAGCGTGGCCGTGGTCTCGCGGACCATGATCGTCGGCCTGGATGCGTTGGGGCTGAACCCGGACATCGCCTATGTGGTGGCGCTTTGGGGACCAGTTTTGGCCAGCGTCGTGATCGTTGAAGTGTCGTCGCAGCGGCCTCGGATTCGGCCACGAATCAGGCCCAACATCGTGAAAGTAACCCGACAAGAAAGGACCCGCAGTGAAATACTCCCGCTTGCTCTGGTGGTGCGCGTTCGCACTCTCCTTCGTCCCGCGCCTCGCTTCGGCAGATGACGGCTCCCTCGCAGACTGGGCTCAGCGCCGGGTCGAGATCGGCATTCTGCGGCCGCTGGCCGCGCTCTCGAGCAGTCGCTTCTCGCGTTCTCGCCCGCCGCCGCAC
>JBDTYJ010000435.1:0-4000 GCA_040005755.1 Pseudomonadota bacterium | reverse complement strand
GCTCGACGCCAAGCTCATGCGCGCGGTGACCGGCGATACCACGCGCCCCGGTTGGCACCTGCTCCAATGCGGCTCTCGCAACCGACCGATCACGGTCAAGCTCAGCCTGCTCGGGCATGGTCCAATCAGGTTACGCTTCGTCGAGCGCGTAGACGGCCTTCCGGCGCACTCCGGCGACCCAGCAACCGCGCGCTCGCAGGCCGCGCCCGGCCCCGCGCAAGACAGCGACGTCTCCCTGCTCTCCCGCGCGATCGAGCTGTGAAAAGAGCGCGCCGGTGGATCGAAGTCGACTCGAGTCGTACACCGAGTGCATCAATTTCTGGTCTATTGCTGTCAATCGAGGGAAGCTCGTCGAGCTGGCGGGAGTAATGTGGCGTAACGGGTCGGAACGGTGGAGGCGGGTGTCTGCATGAGTATTCGTAAGCGGTTGGGTTTCGGGGTGTTCGGGCTCGGTCTCGTCGTGGGTTGTACGGGGTACGCCCCGGACGAAGACGTGGCAGCGAGCGCGCAGCGCATCGAGCTGCATGATCTCGGAGCAAGCTACGGCTTCGCCTTCACGCCGTCGGCGTCGCTGCAACCGGGAGAAGCGATCGCCGCGCTGCAGGGTCGGCTCACACGGCACTCGTTTCCAACTCAAGCAACGGGCGCGCTCTTGGCCCCCGATCTGGACGCGGCAGGGGTGCCCGTGATGCAGTTTGGCTCAGCAGTGCGCTTCACTTGCGGCGCCACTCTGATCTCCCCAAGTTACCTGATTACCGCGGCCCACTGCGTCGATTCCGCCTCCATCAAGGTAGCGACGGATGTCGTGGTGCTCGAGATGTACCGCCCCACCAGCCAGCTGGCGATCGAGAGCACTTGGCGGCCCAAGGCGCAGCTCACCGGTGCGTTCCCCGATTTTCAACACGGCAGCTACGCCGCGCAGGATGGCTACTACGTCGATCACTACAACTGCACGCTCACTGCCCGTTGCGGCTCGGGCTCGGTGAACTGCCCAAACACCGCGGCCGCCATCGACGTCGCGCTGCTCCACTGCGACGGACGCCCTGGGGACCGTTACGGCTACCTGAACGTCGCGAGCAGCGAGCTTCCCAGCGTGGCCGTATACACGCCGTGGAAGCACGAAGTTTACGACATTTCAGCGAGTGAGCCGACGACGTCGGACAAGTACTTGCACTACGTGAAGTACCCCGCAGCCTATGGCGACAACTATCACTACCTCGACCGCAATCAGCTGCTCCCGCTGGAGACGATCGCGTGGCCGGACGGCACGCAGCCCCGCAAAGTCTCGGACGTGAGCCAACTCACGGTGTGGACCGATGCGCTCGGTTGTCACGGCACCTCCGGCTCCGGTTTCTTGCAACAGAACCCGAGCACCGGAGCTTGGGAGCTGCTCGGGCCCACGGCGGTCGCCGGAAGCGCATTCGGAGGATTGCTGTGCGAACATCTGCCGGGTATCGCGCCGCAAGGTACGCCGCTCCCCGGGCAAGCGAACCTCGGGTACTCCTCGGTGCGGCAAACGCAGGCGGTGCTGTCCGGTAGCTCAGCGGCCTGGGCTGCGGATTGCGCGAGTCAGCCGTTGGGCTTCTTCAGCCTGGGTGGGCGCACCGGCTGCGCGCGCGCTCAGAGCGGTCTCACCTTCGTACCCCGCAGCGCCTACAGCGATTTGGATCCTTGGCTGTCACCTACGTTACAAGTGGGCGCGGGCACCACTTCGGTCGGAGCAGTTCAGCTCGAGGCGACGAAGAGCTACCGCGTGGCGCTGGGCATCACTCCCGCCGCCGGCTGCACCAGCACCTCGTCCAGCACGGCGTGTCCTGAAGTCGTGGTCCGCGTCGGGGCGCAGGAGGTGCTCCGCGCCACGCTGCAAGCCTCTGCGGGACAGACCTCGCTCGTCGGGGCACTGTTCAGCGCAGCCAGTGGTGACTCACAGGTGGTGACGGTGTCGACACCCGCGGGGGCGTTCGAACTCGGGCAACTCGAGATCGCGCCCAACGTTGGATTCAACTCGTTCGACACCGCCTACGAACGCGCAGAGGCGGCACTCACGGTACCCAGTGTCGATCGCAAGAAAGCGTTGCCGATGCGCTTCGTCGGGGACGGCGCACAGGGCTTTCGCGCCCTGCTCGACGCTGGCGAGCGGCTGCTGCTCGTCAAAGAGGCGCTCGCTCTGCAAGGCAACTTCAGCGTGCGTTTCACGAGCTCGTTTCCCGGTACCTTAACCTGTGGAGTGGTCGATAGCCAAGGTTCGGTTCTGGCCTCGGCTGCCTGCTCCGCCGGTGTGAGCACGGCGTTCAGCTACATTGGCGGGGCGCCAGCGGCCGCGCTTTTCGTCGAGGGTGCGCCCGGTACGGGTGTCGAGCTCGACAACCTCGCGATCTCGGTCGACCCGGTCATCACCTCTCATTGCAGCAACGGCGTCATTGACGGCGGGGAAAGCGACGTCGATTGCGGCGGTTCCTGTACGCGCTGCGCGGTCAGCAAAGCCTGCGCGACCGAAGCGGATTGCGTCAGCAACACTTGCACCGCCGGCACGTGCGTCGCGGCCCCGAGTTGCACGGATGGACTCAAAAACGGCAGCGAGACCGACGTTGATTGCGGCGGCACTTGCTCGCAACACTGCGCGCTCGGCAAGGCGTGCGCTGCGGCGGCCGATTGCACGACCAACCTCTGCACGGCCGGCAAGTGCGCGGCAACCTCGGGCGCTGCCGTGGTGGCAACCCTCAGTTTGAGCTCCACCTGGGATGTGGGCTATTGCGCCGCAGTCACAGTGACCAACAAATCTGCGGTCACCATCTCGTCTTGGACCGCAGTCGTGAACTTGGCGCAAAGCACGGTATCGTCTAGCTGGTCGAGCGTTGTCTCCACGAGCGGCAGCCAACTCACCGCGCACTCGCTTTCTTGGAACGGCCAGCTTGCACCAAACGCGAGCGCGAGCTTTGGCTATTGCGCAAACAAGACCGGATCGAGCTGGCAGCCGAGCATCGTCCGCGCGGCTTCCCCCTGACAGATGCGCCCCACATCAAGCTGTACACATAAGTGCTCATCGGGCATGAACCCGTTGAGCGGCCGCGCAAGTATTCGGTAACTTTTTACGCGAAGCAGCGTCCATGACGAGTCGCGTCGATGCCGCTGGCCGCCGCGCCGCTATTGACAGACATCGGGCGTTAAATCGGCGCCATCCGCGCACGAATCCTCTCCGCCGTGCCCCAGATTTGCGTCGTAAAACCCGCGGAACGCCGGGGCCGTGAAGCAGCCCGCCGTGAGCGAATGCCCCCAGGCAACAGCGGCCCAGCGCGTGGGCAGCGTCGGATCGGGAGTTAGGATCACTTGATGTTTGACGGGATCAACGCAGCGCGGGTCAACCGGCAGCGCGTCGATCATCGCTTGCGCAGCGGCCACCTCGTCCGCGCAGCCGTCCGCACAGTTGTACAAATAGACGACCGCGCCGTGCTCCAAGTCATGAACAAGAAAGCCGAGCGGCACGGGAAATGCGTAACTCTTGTAAGCCGCCCATACCGGATAGTGATCTCCATACACTGGCGGATTCATCGGGTAGTCGATGACCGAGCACACGTTGACGTGCTGCGCAGTGGGGCTCAAATAGCCGGCCAACTCAACGCCGCAGGCTCCGCTGCCCGCGGCCCCGGCTTGTGCGCCGCCAGCGCCGGCTTCCGTTGCCGGCGCCCCCGCTCCGGAACGACCCCCAAGGTCGCCAGATTCGCGCTCGCCCGCAGCGCCAGCATCGCTCATCGGCGAACCACCCGAGCCGGCCGCGTCACCTAAGCCGCCTGAGCCCGCCTCCGAGCGCGCCCCGCTCTGTCCCGCGGCGCCGCTCGCCGCAGCCGGGCGAGCACCGCCATCGCTAGCGGTGCCACATTCAGTGAGCTGGAGCGCCAAGGCGCACACTGCCGCAGGCAGACCCACGTTCCTCCGTCGCTGCTCGATCATCGCCCCGTTCTATGCTGACCGGCGCGGCGCGGCACGTGCAGTTTTCGATTTC
>JBDTYJ010000434.1:0-4106 GCA_040005755.1 Pseudomonadota bacterium | reverse complement strand
TCGGCTCGGCGATGCGCTTCATCATCTGCAAGAAGTTCTCGCTGTAGCTGACTTCATTGCTCGGGTACACGAAAGGCATACCCATGCTGTGCCTGAAGCTCCAGGCCGCGAGCGTGGGCATCTTGGCGATCAGGCGAATCATCTGCTGGCGCCGGATGTCGTGATCCAGCACGTGTTTGGCTTCGGGATAGAAGGTGCTGAGCGCGCTGACCGTGGCGCAAAGCATGCCCATCGGGTGGGCGTCGTAGCGGAAGCCATCGATGAACGTACGCACGTTCTCGTGCACGAACGTGTGATGGGTGACGTCCTGCGTGAACTTGTCGAGCTCGGCCTGCGTCGGCAGCTCGCCGTTGATCAACAAGTACGCACACTCGAGGTACGTTGCTTTCTCGGCTAGCTGATCGACGGGATAACCGCGGTACCGAAGGATGCCCTTGTCGCCGTCGATGTACGTGATCGCGGAGCGGCAGGACGCAGTGTTCATGAACGCGGGGTCATAAGTCATCAGACCGAAGTCGCCGTCTTGCACGTGGATCTGCTTGAGATCCAACGCCTTGATCGTGTCCTCGGTGATCGGCACCTCGTAGGTCTTGCCGGTGCGGTTATCGGTGATCGTCAGTGTTTCCTTAGCCATGGTCGCTTCGGTTCTCGCCTAGGAATGAGGGGGGGGACCCGCTGCCGTCCGGCGGGTCCAAGGGCCGCACACTACGCCGATTTGTGGGCCCATTCGTCAGGTTTTGGCATGTGTGAGCTGATGCTTTCGCCGTCAGCTCTCGGTTTCCGCAAAACGGCCCTGGCGTTGGGCGTTTTGGCATGCGCGGTCGGCTGTACGGGCCCCAGCCCCTTCGACACCAAGGACCCGGCTGCAGCGCGTCTCAAGCCGGAAAACGGCGGCATTGTCGCCGATCCGAACGATTTTTCCCACGTCCCAGTGCCTCCGGCGGATGGCCCTCAGCTGGCCCCGATCGCGATGACCGTCGCGGTGATGCGGAAGCCCGACCCCAAGGCCGAAACCTTGGGCTACCTGCGCGTCGGCGCTCGAGTCGCCCGCTCGGATAAACCGGTCGGGAACGAGGGCTGCCCCGAGGGCTGGTACGCGATCCGTCCCGCCGGGTTCGTGTGCGCCGGTCTGAACGCGACGCTCAAGCTGGATCACCCGCTGGCACGGGCCATCCAAGTCGAGCCGGACCGCAGCAAGCCGATGCCTTACAAGTACGCGTTTTTGCGTTCGATCGCGCCGAACTACATGCGCGTGCCGGTCAAGGCCGAACAGTTCGAGTACGAGATGCGGCTCGAACGACATTTGCGTAACTGGAAGAAGCTGCACGAGAAGTGGGACGCGCTCGACGTCGGCGCCAACGACGTGCCTCTCGACGAGAACGGCATCGCTTCCGGCCCTATTCCCGAGCACGCGCAGCCGCTAAACGAGAACCTCCGCTTTGGCGGCAACGGCGACGACTCCGTGCCGTGGTGGCTGCGAGGTGACCGACGCATCCCGAACATCTCGAGCTTCAAAGCGCCGAGCTTTGCCGTCATCGCAGATCGCTTGAAACGCCACGCCGGTGTGTCTTTGATTGGCACTTTCGTGGCGGGGCCCGAAGCCCAGGACCGCAGGTTCGCGATTGCAGCGGATGCGCGGCTGATCCCTGCAGACAAGCTAAAAGCCGAGTCTGGTTCTCCTTTCCACGGCGTCGACATCAGGCAGGTCGGGCTGCCGGTTGCATTCGCTCAAAAAGAGGGCACGAATTTCTACGACTTCCGCGGCGGGGCGCCGGTGAAAGCGGATGAGCTGGCCGGTCGCGACTTCGTTTCGCTGACCGGAAACATCAAGGAATACGCTGACGAGCGTTATGTTCAAGCGCGTGGGGGGCGTTGGCTCAAGAGCGCCGAATTACGCACGGCTACGAAGGCCAGCAGGCTCCCTGCATGGGCGAGCAAGAAGGCCAAGTGGATCGAGATCTCGATCGTGAATCAAACACTCGTGCTCTGGGAGGGTGACGTACCCGTATACGCCACACTCGTCTCGACCGGTCGCGACGGCATGGGCGACCCGCAAAAGACGCTGAGCACGCCCATGGGCACCTTCCGCGTTTATCAGAAGCACATCACGACCACGATGGACTCCAGCGTCGCGGATCACGAGTTCGAGCTGCGCGACGTGCCGTGGGTGATGTACTTCAAGAGCGGCTACGCGCTGCACGCAGCATATTGGCACGATGATTTTGGGCACGTGCGATCGCACGGCTGCGTCAACATGTCACCAATCGACGCGCGGCGCGCGTTCTTGTGGTCATCGCCGGACGTGCCCGAGCACTGGCACGCGGCTTACACGACCGACGCTCTAGAGCAGGGCACCATCATCTACATACATCCGTGAACGACGCGCTCTGCGCCGGGCGCTTGCGCAGGCTCACTCGATCGAAAAGCTCTTCGACACGGTGACCGGGTCACCCGAGAAGGCTGGAACCTTTGCTGCACGGAACAGGCGTGCCACGCAGCCGCCCACTTCCGTGCCGGCGAACGCGCCACCGACATTGGTCATCGTGGCGCGTCCGCTAGGCGCGAACGTGACCGATACCTTGCCCGAGCCGGTGGGCCCGTCGGGTTTCTTGCAGCTGCCGGCGCTGGCCGCAGCCGCGCCTAGCGCGGCGACTGCAGCACTCTTGTCGAACGCTGCACCGTCTGCGGCGGGCGCCGGAGCAGGGGCGGGCGTGGCGGCCGAGGCCGGGCTCATGGCTTCGGTCTTTTTGGCATCGGGCGTTGCGACGGGCTTGCTCACAGCCGCTGGGGCCGCGGCGGCTCCGACCGCTGCGGTTGCGCTCGGCTTTGCACCCGCCGCGGTGATCGCTTGCGCAGCGAGCTCTGCCGGCGCAGGCGCCTCGGCGCTCGTGGCGGGTGCTTCGGCGCTGGGCAGCGGCGCGCTGGGCTCCGCGGTACTCGTCTGCACGGGCGGCGCGGCGGCAGCGGTTTCCTGCGCTGGCGCTGCGGGCTTCTCCATGCCTCTCTTTTGCGTCACGAAGAACGCGACGCCTGCTGCGGCGGCAATGCCAAGTAGCGCGACCACCCAAACCCCAGCGCCCTTCTTCTTCTCAGCCGCGGAATTGGGAACCTCCACCGGGTCACTCGGACGCACTTGAGCCTCGACCGGCGCGACGTACGGCTGGCTAAAATCCGGCGCGGCAAGCGCGGACAAACCGCCACCACCCAAGTTCAACAGAGAGTTCGGCGCGCTATCACCGAACAGCACGTTCGCTTCCTTTTCTTGCTCCTTCGCGCGCGCTTTGGCCGTTTTGGGATCCGGCTTCGTGAGCGCGTCGAGCGAGAACAATACGGAACTCTCGTTCCGCGCTCCGGTTAGCTTATGCCCGTCGTCTGCCGGAGAGCCGAGCTCCAAAGACGCGTCTGTTTCGCTGCCGGCGTCCGCCACGCCGCCGAATAGATCGACCGCTCCACGCTGTTCCGCGCGGCGCGCGGCGCTCGAAGCCGGCTTTGCCACCGTCGCTGCCGGCTTTGCTGCGGTCGCGCTGGGGAGCTTGAGCTCCGGGGTAGATTGACGCAGCTCGGCCGCTGGTCTGGGCGGCAGCCCGAAATCCAGGTGCTTGGCTGGGCTCTCTGCGTTGATTTCATCGAGCGGCGAGCGAGCGATGACGGTTGGCTCGTTATCCATCGCGCCGGCGACGGAGAACGCCGTAACGCGCCTGGAAACGCCGCGCTTGAACATGGCCGTAGCGATCTCCGGCACGTCGAACGGCGCGAGCCAGTCGGGCATACCGTCTTTCCAAACCAGCGTGTCGTCGTCGAGCTTCCCAATGGCGTACAGCGCGACAATCTCAGACAGTGCGAGGGTTTCCTGGCGATCGTCACTGAAGCCGACGATGTACGAGCTCTCGCCCGCCGCCTTGTCCGGCAGAGCTGCAGCTGGCGTCGCGGCTGGCTTCGCCGACTCGGTAGCTTGTGGCGCCGCGCTTGGCTCGGCGCTCAGGGCGGTGCCATCAACGACGATGTTCGTCGCGCAATGCTTGCAGGTGATGCGCACCTTTTTGCCGCGAATTTTTTCGTCCGGCACCGCATATTTCGCCGGACACCCGGTACACGTCACATTCATC
>JBDTYJ010000433.1:0-4123 GCA_040005755.1 Pseudomonadota bacterium | reverse complement strand
GGGTGGGGCGCGCCGCGACGCTGAGGGAAAACAGCTTGAGTAACGTATGAGAGTCCTAGCCCGCAAGCTACGCGACGCGCAGCGTGTGCGCCCCGCCCGCTAACCAAAAAAATCAAGACCATGCGGCGTGTCACTGTTTAGGGTGACGGAAGCGCAGCGCGACCCGACTCTGCCTCGAGACCGGGCGTTCAGCAATCGAACGCTGGTTCGCGAACTCCAAGTGTCTGCTGATGCGCAGCGCGGACCGAAAGGGCCGAAGCAACGCGCCCGACCCTCACCGCCTTCAATCGCTGTCTGCGCAATCACTACCAACCGAGAGACAATCAGCTCGCGGCAGCAAGGTCCACTCGCGGCTGGTCGTTGCAGAGCCCCGCGTCCCTCTCGCAATGCTCAGGAATTGAGCGCGTTTACGAAGTCAGCCGGCACCGAATAGAGCTTCAGTGCGCGATTGGGTAGGTTCAGTGTGGCGACGAACCTGGTGATTGCGCCGCTCGGCAGGAGCGCGTTCCATCCTTGTTTTTCCTCCATCACATCAGATACGCGAACCGCGCCGCGCTCGTGCCCCTCTTTGTCGGCGAGCCCGCCGAAGGTGGTGTTCGTGGCGAGCAGCACCCGCCCGCGGTCGGTGACGAGCATCGTATAGGTCTTCATTGGCCAGACCAACTTGAGGAACGGGAACTGCTTGGCGAGCCAGTACTGCCACGTCGGGCGCCAGAGCACGCCCGAACCCCAGACTTTCACGTCCTCACCGGGAGCGAGCAGCTCTCCCCACTTTTCCTTTTGCGCCTGCACGAAGCCTTCAGCGATCCCGCCCCCCAAGGCCTTGCCCTTCTGGTGCATGCGAAAATACCAAAAGGCCATCGCGGCCAACACCAAAACCGGAAATAAATACGTCACAGCACCCATCGCTGATCCTCCTCGCTGTTGACCACCACAATAAGACGACGCTGAGCGCCGTTCGGCACCCGCTCGCCGAGGCAAGCAGCCTACGCGCAGCTCTTTCCCGAGTAAAGCCCCGGCCGCCGGTCAGACAAGCGATCTTACGAGCCGACTAGACAGTGTGAGCACGTACCGCGCGGCGCCCGTTGATGGGAACGCCGGAAACTCCCAGTATCGCTGTCCGATCTCGTGCGTTGGGTGTGACCCCTGCCACGTCATCATCCGCGTTCTTCACCGAAACGTCGTCGGGGTCGAAGCCGCTGTACGGAACTGAGCCCAGCAGGCCGGCGTGTCTTAGGATCTTAGCGGCTTCTATGCGGCGGTTCTTCGCGGCAACCCTTGCTCCACCAGCGCGTGCACGCGCTGCACGATGAGGGCGCGCGTTGCGGCGTATTCTGAGTCTTCCAGCGCCTCGCCATGGATACCCCAGGCTTCCCAGGCGCCGCTTCGGGCAGCGCGCGGCAGGTTTCCGTGCATTCGTTCGGGCAGCGACCGTGCCGCCCCGGCGAGGGCGTGGGCAACGGAGGCGCCGCCTTGAGCCAAACACCATTCCACGACGTCCCAGCCGTGGGCGGCGTGGCGGCCTTCATCCGCCGCAATCTGTTTGAGCACGTCGCGAATTTGCGGGTGCTCACAGCGGCGGGCGAGCTTGGCGATGACGCGGGCCGAAACTCCTTCGTGCAATGCGCCGTCGATCAGCGACGCGACCGCGAGCTCTACCAAAGCGAGACGGCGCGAGTGCAACAGAGTGCGCGCACTTCGCGCTGCTGGGAATGGCCCCGGGCTTTCGACTTTGCCGTCAAGAGCGCGAGCCAAACCGAAGCATGCCTCGGTATGACGAATTTCGTCGAGAGCATCCTCATTGGCTGCAGCAATCAGCGCGGGCGGTGCGCCGAGTGCCATCAGGTCCAAGGTGAGGCGCGCAAAGCTCGCGACCGAGGCGTGCTCGGTACGGCCGTTTTCCCGCCATTGTTGCGCGAGGCCGCTCGGCGCCTCGCTGCTGTTTTCCAGAGGGGGCCCCGCATCCGCCCAGGTTGGGCTGTGCTCTACCGGGGGCAGCAAGATGCGGCCAAAGCGGCGCAGTTGGCGGCCACGACTGAAGGCCATCGTCATCGCCAGTGTGAAGAATGCGCCAACACCCATCATGAAAAGGCTCAGCACCGCCATCCCCAGACTCGGCAACGTGCCGCCCGCGTCGCGCAACAGGTACGCTTTGCTCAGGCTCCTTAACAACGCTACGAGCGATATGAGCACGCTCAGTCCAAAGCCGCCCAGCGCGACCCAAGCCTTGGCGCCGTTGCCGACAGACGAATTCGAATCGAGCGCCGCAAGGGCTAGCCCCGTCAGCGCAAACACTGCCAAAGCGCCGAGCAACAACTTACCCGGCGTGACTCCGGGCTTCTTAGGACTCCGCCGCGGGGTTGACGCCGGCGCCTGAGCGGCTGCCTCCGCAAGGATCCCTGTCCCCGGCCCCATCGAGTCGACTCGTTGCATCCAAAGCTCCTTGTGGCGCTCATATTAACGCCAAGCTTGGCACAATGCTTCCCTCGCGAGTGACGATTGCACCGTCGGGGAACTTTCTGGGTTCGCCGCGGTCTGCTGAGGGCATGCGGCGCTGTCTGGCTTTTCTGATCAGCTGCCTCTCGGCATCTGCCTTGCTCTCGACGTGCGCGGCCGCGAAGGCGCGCGCGGATGTGCCAGTCCGTCCATGTGCGCCGGGCGATCCGGACCTAACCAGCGCCGAACGGGAGCTGTCGCAGATCGACTCGGCCGTCGCCGCGCTGGACATCGCAGCTGATCCCGAACCATTGGTGGAGCGCATCAAGGCCTTGGCGGACACGCACTGCCTGCGCATGATGGACACGCTGGAGCTGGCTCCCACGAGCGGCCTTTCGCTCAAGACGTACTGGGCAGAAGGCGGCTCTTCGCATGTGCGAAGCTACTTGGATTTGAGCAAACCTGGCGAGCATTGGTTGTGGCTTGCGCCCTCGGTGCGGCGTGCGTTGACGCTCGAGACCCACCCAACGAGTCCGATTCGAGAGCTCTTATGTCCGTTTGCCGATACACCGTGCGGTATCGAGGCTCGCGGCTGGGCTGTCCGCGCCGAGCATGAATTCCAAGCGTTGGCCGTTCAGTCGAATCAGGACAGCGCGGATGCGCCGGCGACGAGCAACGACCCAGATGCCTGCAAGCACGTCGCGCTGCGCGCTGCACGAAAAGATCGCTTCGCCAAGTTTCGTGACTGCGAGGAAAGGCGCCGAGTCGAGCGCGCCGCGTTGCCCATCGGCCGAACCCGCGCGCTCGATCACGGCTGGTTGATCGTGCAGGGCCGCCGCGGGCACTATTCGTTTTGCGACGAGTCGCGCGCCTACGATTTGACGACAGGGTCGGCATACCGCATGGCCAGCTGTAGTGGGCTAACGCTCGCATCCGACGGCAGCGTTGATTTTCGAGCCACCGATGTGCAGCGAAAAACCTCACTCGAGATGGGACATCTGCCACTACTGGCGCTACGCGAGGCCGCCTGGATGTTGCTCCTGATGGACGAGGTCGACCCTAAGGCCGCCGAGGGCTACGGGGTTAGTTTGCCGAGCTCTGTTCCAGTCACGGTCGACGACCCCTTCTTGCGCGGGTTTGGCCTAACGATGCACGTTACGAGCGCCGATACGGTGCTTTCGTGGCGTGTCGTGGGAAGTCCGGGGACGCTCAAGGCGGGCAAGCTCAGGTGGTCACCCGAACCGCTCGACGACGCCGCGGCCGAGCACGCAGCGTCGTTGCTGCGTGTCGCCGAGGCCAGCCTGGTTGAGGATTGCCCGGAGGTGCCACCACCGGGTTCGCTGCTTCGAGGCGAACCCGCGCCTTCGGCGAGCGGGCTCGATGCCGACCGCGAGAGCCTTCGCGTCGCCGCCCAAGCCGTCACCGACGACTGGAAAAAACTCGTCGAGGGCCAACGCGCCTGCGCTGCGCGCTTCCGTGAAAAACGCCGGTGATCTAGGCGCGCTCAGTTGCCAGTGGGGCCCGCTGCGCTGCGCGGGCAATGCTCGACGAGCCGTGCCTCGCAGCTCGAGGCGCGCCACGCCAGACGTCAGCTGAGCGAGACGCCGAGCGCGGAACGGATCTGACCGAGCTCGGAGCTGAGCGCGAAACGGAGCAGATCCGCGCGGCGCTCCTGGGCGTTCGTGAG
>JBDTYJ010000432.1:0-4144 GCA_040005755.1 Pseudomonadota bacterium | reverse complement strand
CCGGCAGGCGAACCGCCCAACGTCACCTGCCCCGAGCCCGCGACGCCGCTCGAACCGCCCACGGGCATCGAATTGCGACCGGCGCTGGCGCCGGATGCAACACCGCCGCTCGGTGATGAGGGTGAGCCGCCCGCGGCCGTGCCGCCCTGTGCGGAGTTGGGTGAGCCGCCGTCACCGGAAGGCGCGCCGGCGTTGGGTGAGCCGCCATCACCGGGAAGCGTGCCGTCGTTCGACGTCTTCCCGCAGCCGAGGGCCAAAGCGAACAGCGCGACCCCTAACTTCTGTCGCCCACTTGCCTGATCCCTCACTTCAAACCTCCAACGCTAGTCTGGACCGTCGGGGGTCCGATCGCCAAGGCCCGTTTGTTGCGCGCACCAGCTCGTGGCTGTTTCGACCATGTGCGGCGCGAACAGCTCCTGTAGGCGCAAAATGAGGCAAGTCGAGCGGCTGTGCCGGAAGTACCGAATCGCCGGTCCCGCGGCACTGGCCTCTGGTAAGCGCAAATCTCAAGCTCGGGTCGAGCAGCAGGCTCGCCAACATCGCTCGTGGCTCACGAGCTGGGCCGCACCGCCGGCGACGAGCTCAAGAGGCTGACCAAAGAATATTTCGGCTACTACGACGACCTGCCCAAGAAAGAGCGCGAGCGCGCCCAAGACCGCTACCGCCAATGGTGGGAAAGCAAAGGCAATGCGCGCTCCCGCTAGGCCAAGTGGGCGCTCGCAATCCCGCACCGCACCTCACATCAAGGCGCGGTTGCGCGCGCGGGCGCGCTCCCTCGCGACGCACTCAGAGCTGAGTCTCCGCGACTGATCGGTTCCAATCGCGTGACGACTTAGCGACAGACCGATTCATGCCTGGACGCTGCCTTCCGGCGCGTGAAAAGGGAGGGGGTGGACGAAGTATTTGGCCTGTTCCCGATCCCATTCATGCGCGCGCGCGGCGCGTTGCCTGCGCCATTGGTCGCGAGCTTGATCGAACATTTTGCGGCGTTGGCGACACGCGACAACAACTCTTCCAGCAATCTGTCGCATACCGAAATGCTGCGGCCGGGCGATAGCCCACTGTTCGCGGAGGCAGCCAAGCTCATCGCGCCCAAGCTGGTGGACTTCGGCGTGCACTTGTTCGGGGAAAAGCTGAACTGGTTGCTGAAAGAGATGTGGGTGAACGTGCTGGATACGGGTGGCCGGCAGGCGATGCACAACCATGCCAACAGCTTTGCGTCGGGCGTGGTGTACCTGACGCCCACGCACCCGGGCTCCCAGACGATGTTCATGAAGTCGCCGGGCGGCACTGAGTTTTCGTTCAAGAACGACCACGGCAAGACGACGCCCAACGAATACAACGCAGACAAATGGATCAGCCCGACACCGGAGCCTGGGGACATGGTGCTGTTCCCAAGCTACTTGATGCACGCGGTGCCGCCGAACCAAGGCAAGCGTCGCATCACGCTGTCTTTCAACGCGATCCCGTCGCAGCTCGACTCCTGGGGCTACGTCGTGAAATTTGGTAGCTGAGCGTGGCCAGCAACCTCTGCCGCGAACGAGCGTCGCTGCTGTTGATGGTGGCATCCGGCTTCGCGGGCCTCGGCTATCAAATGGTGTGGACGCAGCAATGCGCGCTGTGGCTTGGCCACGAGGCAGCCGCGGTTTTAGCCGTAGTTGCGGCTTTTTTTGGCGGCCTCGCGCTAGGCTCGCTGTCGCTCGGTGCGCGCGTGGAGAAGAGCGCACGGCCCGCGCGCTGGTACGCCGCATGTGAGCTCGTGATTGCGCTGTGGGGCTTGCTGCTCGTGTTCGCGATACCGCACTTCAGCGCGACGCTGCTGCATCTGACCGGCGTACAACCGACACCGGCTTGGCAATGGGCGGCGGCATTCTTCGGCACATTCTTGCTGCTCCTCCCCTCCACCGCCGCGATGGGCGCCACGCTGCCCGCGCTCGAACGTATCACCTCGCGCTTGCAAAAACACGATGAAGTGCGCAGCATTGCGGCGCTGTATGCGGGCAATACGTTCGGCGCAGTGCTGGGCGTGCTCGGCACGGCCTTTTGGTTGATCCCGGCATGGGGTCTCGCCCGCACGGCAATCGCGTGTGTCGCCCTCAACGTGCTGTGCGCAGCGACGGCGCTGCTCGTCTTCCCGCAGGCCGCCGAGAGCGCGCCGCCGGCCACGGCCAACACCCGGCCTCCGAAACGCGATCTCTTGGCGCGCCTGGCGCTGACCGGCTTCCTCGGCATCGGCTACGAGGTACGGGTCGTGCGCGTACTCAGTCAGGTGTCGGAGGACACCGTATACACGTTCGCTATGCTGCTAGCGGTGTACTTGCTGGGCACGGCCGCGGGCGCCGCGGGCTACCAGCGCTGGCTGTTTTCGCGCCGCAAACAGGCGGCGCTCGCGGATGCCCTGTTCGGCGCGCTGTCCGCGGCGTGCTTGCTCGGCACCGCCAGTTTGTGGGGCGCTGAGTGGCTGAAAGCGGGCGCCCAACAGATGTTCGGGAACAGCGCGTTCGCGGCGATCGTCGCCGAGGCGGTTCCGGCGGTGTTCGCGTTTGGCCCGCCGACCATCGCCATGGGCGCGCTGTTCAGTCACCTGGCGCGGCGCGCCAGCACGTCCGGCATCGGCTTCGGCCGAGCGTTGGGCGTGAACACGCTCGGCGCCGCGGCGGCGCCAGCCGTGTTCGGCGTGCTGATCGCTCCGACCTTCGGCGCCAAGTTCGCGCTCTTGCTGATCGGGGTCGGTTACCTTGCGCTCGCTTCGCGCCGCGCCTGGACGCAGCCCATGATTTTGGTTCCGGCGGCTGCCGCGCTGGCGCTGGCGGTGTTGGCACCCGCGCTCACGTTCATCGACGTGCGCGAAGGCGGTCGCGTCGTCAGCTATGAAGACGGAGTGATGGCTGCCGTGAGCGTGATCGAGGACGACCGAGGCGTCGCTCGCCTGCGCATCGACAATCGGCAACAGGAAGGCAGCAGCGCAACGCAACGCGTGGACGGCCGGCAAGCGTGGCTGCCTCTGCTGCTACATCCGGCTCCACGCCGCGCGCTGTTCCTGGGCCTGGGGACCGGAATCACGGCTTCATCCGGCGCAGAGGACCCCACACTACGAGTGGATGCGGTCGAGCTGTTGCCCGAGGTGATCCGCGCATCTGCGCATTTTTCCCACAGTTTGGCAGATGGCGCGGCCTACGCGCGCCTCAACATATTGGCCGGTGATGCGCGTCGCTACGTGCGCACCAGCACGCGCAGTTATGACGTGATCGTCTCGGACAACTTCCACCCGGCACGCAGTGGGTCCGGTGCGCTGTACACGGTCGAGCACTTCGAAGCAGTGCGCCGCCGACTCGAAGCGGGCGGCGTATTTTGCCAATGGCTCCCGCTGCATCAACTGGATCTGGGAACACTGCGCAGCATCGTGGCGTCGTTCGTTGCCGTGTACCCCGAGGGCTGGGCGATGATCGCCAGCAACAGCCTGGAGACACCGGTTCTGGGCTTGGTCGGTCGTCAGGGCGCGGTGCGTTTCGACGCGGCTAGAGTACGCAAGCGCATCGCGAGCGCAGCTTTGCCCGATCGGCTGACGGGTATCGGACTCGAAGACGAGTTCGCGGTGCTCGGCAGCTTCGTCGCTGGCCCCGCAGCGCTACGCCGTTTCGCGAGCGACGCCAGCCTCAACAGCGATGATCACCCGGTGGTCGCGTACCGCGCGCCGCGCAGCACGTACGCCCCGGATTCCAGCCCTGGCGAGCGCCTGACCGAGCTCCTGAGTGCACTCTCGATCGCGCCAGACGAGCTGATCTTGCCGTCCGCGGACGCCGCCTGGTCCGCCCGCTTGGCCGCGTACTGGGCCGCGCGGGACCGCTTCATCGCATCAGGGCGCGACGTTCACCCTTCGGCGCGCGTGGAAGAGATGCTCGCGCAGGTACGCGAACCGCTGCTATCCGTCCTGCGCATCAGCCCCGACTTTCGCTTGGCGTACGACCCGCTGTTCTCGATGGCGACCGCGCTCGCAAATTCGGACATTGCTGGCGCGCGGGCGCTGCTCACAGAGCTGTCACAGATTCAGCCCGCGCGTAACGATGCCGCGCTGGCACTCGCGCAGATTAGCGCGACGCCGAGCGCCGACCCTGCTACGCGCTGAAGCGGCTCCGGAAGTCGA
>JBDTYJ010000431.1:0-4155 GCA_040005755.1 Pseudomonadota bacterium | reverse complement strand
CGGAAAGGAAGGAGCAGTTGCTGACCGAACAAGCGGGGGCGGGCAAACCGCCCGCGTCACCGCAGTGCAGGTCGCCTGTGAGAAAGCAGCCGAGCATGCCAAAGGTGCCGTGCTCGCATCGGACGCTTTCTTCCCGTTCCCGGACGGCTTGCAGGCCGCGGCGCGCGCCGGCGTGGTCGCCATCGCTCAGCCAGGCGGCAGCAAGAAGGACGATGATGTGATCAAAGCCGCCGATGATGCCGGCATCGCGATGATTTTCACGGGCGTCCGGCACTTTCGGCACTGACCAAGCGGAGCTGATTTTTTTGTGGGCGATCGCTGACGATTTAGATAAATAAATCAGCGCCTTAGCAGCTCACATTCAAGGTAAATTCTAGCTCGGCGCTGCGCCGCGAATTTGGCCCCAATTCGCGCTCTATGACATCCGCTGGGACGCACTTCGATAACAGGAGTCGCGGTCCCCATGGTCGTCATCAATCGCAACTGCACTATTTGTCAGAACGAGTTCGAGCTGCACTTCCGTTACCAGATGGAAGAGCGCACTGAGCCGGACGCGCAAGGCGTCGCTCAGACTCGCTGCACGTTCTATTGCTCTCAACGCTGTCTGGAAGCCAGCCACCGCGAACGCACCGACGGCGCGGTCGCGTGTGATGCGTGCGCCAAGCGCTTTGAGGTAGAGCTGGCCTCTCAGGTCTTGTTCACCGGCGGGCGCCGTCATTACGCATGCAGCGCGGAATGCCGGACGCGCGTACTGTCGGGGGTGCGCTCGGTGCGCCTCGGGCAACTGCTGGACCCCGCTTACCCGATCGAAGCCGAGGCCGAGACCGAACCGGGTGCGGATGAGAGTCCGTTCGCCACGCCGGCCTCCGCGCTCCTGCACACGCCCCTCCCCGGCTCGGTCGTCTCGAGCGTTCCCGGGCCGAGCAATGACGTTCCGGCCGCGGCGAGCGCGCACTCGGCGCCGACCGTGACTCCCGTCACGGAGCTGCGACCGGCCCAAAAAGAAGCCGAGCCCAAGGCGCGCCCGCAGGTC
Organism: Pseudomonadota bacterium; assembly: GCA_040005755.1. Classification (GTDB taxonomy): domain Bacteria; phylum Myxococcota_A; class Polyangia; order Polyangiales; family Polyangiaceae; genus PMG-095. The sequence continues at coordinate 3,122 of JBDTYJ010000431.1, read as the reverse complement.
GGTCCGCGCATCCTGGCGGTGTTCAACCACAAGGGTGGCACCGGCAAGACCACGACCGCAGTACACGTGGCGGCAGGCCTTGCGGCGCGCGGCGCCAAAGTGCTCCTGGTAGATGCGGACGGTCAGGGCAACGTCGGCGCCTCCCTGGGGCTCGAGGCAGAACGCTCCTTGTACCACGTGCTGGTGATGGGCCTACCGTTCGAGCAGGCGCGCGTGGCCGCGCGCCCGAATCTGGATGTGATCGTGGCCAACGAAACGCTGGCAGCGGCGGAGCTGTACATCGCGGGGCAGCGCAATCGTGACCGCGTAATGGCGTCGCGCCTGAGCCGCGCTCGCGAAGCGTATGACTACGTGATCATCGACTGCTCCCCCAGCTTGTCCTTGCTGAACCAGAATGCGCTGGTGTGCGCGGACGCAGTGCTGTGCCCCGTGGCTTGCGACTACCTGTCCTTAATCGGCATTCGCCAGGTCCTGCGCACCGTGAAGCACGTGAACAAGATCCTCGGGCACCCGGTGAACTTCTGGGGGGTGTTGCCTACCTTGTTCGATAGCCGCGCGCGTATCTGCAACGAGGCATTGGACACGCTGAGAAAAAACTTCCGAGACGTGTGCCTCGACCCGATCCACTTCGCGATCAAGGTTAAAGAGGCGCCTTCCCTCGGGAAAACGATGTTCGAGTACGCACCGACTTCGAACGCGGCCCAAGACTATTGGCGCGTAATTGAGCGGTTGATGCAGGTTGAAACTTCTCGCGACCAGGCGAGCGTAGCAGGAGGCGTGGGCTGATGAGCGATCGCAATGATTTACGACAAGCGGCACGAAAGGTTCTCGATGTCGACGAGGTCGAGGGTGTGCTGTCCTCGAGTTTTTATGCGCCGAGTTCCGAGGAGCGCCCTAAGGTGCTGTTCGCGACTGAGCCGGTGGACAAGCCGACACACTACAAAGTGATCTGCATCTCCATGTACACGGAAGACTTGAAGCGCCTCGACACCATGGTCGACAGCCTGAAAGCTCGCGGTCTGACCAAGGCCAACCGCAGCGCTCTGATTCGCTATGCGCTGGGCGCGATCGACCTCGACAGCGTGCCGAAAGGCCTGTGATCGGGGCCGCGGTCGCGCTAAACTGCGGCCGTGGACGAGAGCTCGAAGCGGCAAGTCTACCGAGCGGTGCGCGAACGCCTTTCAGAATTGCTGGAAGGCGAGGACGATTTCGTCGCCGCACAAGCTACGGTTGCGAGTGAGCTGCACCACGCCTTCGACTACTTCGACTGGACCGGGTTCTATCGGACGCGCGGTCCTGAACTGCTAGTCATTGGGCCGTACCAGGGCACGCACGGCTGCCTGCGGATTCCGTTTTCACGCGGCGTGTGTGGCGCCGCCGCGCGCAGCAAAAAGACCCAGCGCGTCGCGGATGTAACGCAGTTCGACGGGCACATCGCGTGTTCGGGTAACACTCGTTCGGAAATCGTGGTGCCGCTGCTCGGCACGGGTGGCGCAGTGCTCGCAGTGCTGGATGTGGACTCGAACACCACAGCTGCCTTCTCCGAGGTGGATCAGCTGGAATTGGAAGCTCTTTGCGCTGATTTGGCGCGGCGGTTCCCGAGCGGATAAGCTGGCGGGCGTGAAGGATGAGCCGGCGCGCGTGAATGGCAATACCGGGACCGCGCGGAGCTCTGAAGCTTGGGCGCGCGAGCTCGGTATTTCGACCGCGGCCATCGAGCTGTATCGCTCCACAGACGTGATCGATTTACACATCGACTCGTTCATTTGGCAACGCACGCTGGGCTATGACTTGACCAAGTGGCACCGCGCGCCGCTCCGGGGTGCCCTGCTCGGCCAGGTGGATTTCCCGCGCATTCTGGCAGCGGAAATCAGCGGCGCCACCTGGGTGATCACCACGAACCCGATCCGCGAAGCCGCCGATCGAGCGCGCGCACTTGCGGAAAATCTAGAGGAGCTGTGCCGCACGTTCCAGCGGGACGCCGCGCACCTTCAGCTCGTCACCACTGGGCTCGAATATGACGCCGCGCGCGCCGCCGGAAAGCACGCCGCGTTCATCGGCATTCAGGGCGGAAATGCCCTGGATCTGAGCCTGAATGATGTGCTCCGATTGTGTGACGGGCGCATCCTGCGCGTCACCCTGGTGCATCTGTCGAGCTCCCGCATCGGCTCCACGAGCTCACCCATGCGGCTCGGTGATGCCGGCCTCAGCGCTTTTGGCAGAAGCATGGTCGAAGCGTTGAACGAACGACGCGTGCTCGTGGATCTGGCGCACATCAGCGCGCAGGGGTTCTGGGCGGCCTGTGACGCTCACGCGCGAGACGTCCCGTTCGTGGTCACGCACACCGGCGTGTGCGGCGTACATCGCCACTGGCGCAACTTGGACGATGCGCAGATTCAAGCCGTAGCGCGCTCGGGTGGCGTGGTCGGCATCATGTATCACGCGCCCTTTCTGGGTGATCGCCCGTGGGCGGGTCGCGTGGCGACAGTGGCGCGTCACCTGGAACACGTGTGGCGCGTCGGTGGCGAAAACACGCCCGCGTTGGGCAGCGATTGGGACGGCTCCATCATCACCCCACGCGATATGCCGACATGTTTGGAGCTGCCGCGCCTGGTAGCAGCGCTCCTGGATCTCAAGATCCCTGAGCGGGCGATCCAAAAGATGCTGGGCCAGAATTTTTTGCGGGTGGTCCGGCAAGTCCGGGGCTGATTGAGCCAATACCCGGCTAAATCCCGCAGAATGCGCTCCCCACGCCCATTCCCCCAAAGCCTGTCCGGGTCCCCACCCCGAGCTCACACGCGCCGGCGAGTCTGAGCCTCGCCGACTGTTCACCTCAAACCCTCAGATCTCCAACACTGCAACCGGACCGCGGTGCTTCTTCTCGAGCTCCGCTTCTTCCAGCTCGACGCTGTCGATCTCGTCTTCTTCTACTTCCGCGTCGTCGTCGTACTTGGTCCCGACCTTGTCGGCCTTGGAGAGCTGCGGCAGGCGGCGCTTGCCCACTGGGCCTTCATCCACGAAATCACGCAAGAATGACATGTCGCGCAGGGCCTCGAGCTTGGCCAACGCTTTGACTTCGACTTGACGGATGCGTTCACGGGTCAGGTTCATGATGGCTCCCA
>JBDTYJ010000430.1:0-4188 GCA_040005755.1 Pseudomonadota bacterium | reverse complement strand
CTAAACGCCCGTCGAAAAAGGCCGCGCCCGCGCGCTGAGCGTCCGCTTGTTGGGAGCGCGCCGAAGCCGCGGCAAGCGCCCTCGCGCTAAGCAACGCCCGCGCGCCGCTCCTCGTTAGGGCGCAAACTTGCGCCAATCGTCAGCCCTGAGGAGCTCTGGGTAGATCACCGCGGTTTTGCCGTGGGCCACCCGCGGGGGCGAAGCCCACGCTTGGGTGGCCGGCCGCGCGCTTTCGGCCCGATCGCGACTGACCACGCTGAGCCAACGCCCGCTCACCCAGAAATGAGAGCGCGCGGCCGCCGAACCTCGACTTGCCGCGCGCGGGGCATCAACGCCCCAGCGCCCGAACGCCGGCCTTGCTTAAGTAAAGTCTTTTTCGACGCGCTCTTGATCCTCTTTGCAGCGGATGCAGAGCGTGGTTTCGGGGCGAGCTTCGAGGCGCTTCACGGAGATCTTTTCTCCGCAATCATCACAGACGCCGAAGGTACCCTTATCAATCTTGTCGATCGCCTTACCGATCTTGTCCAAGAAGGCCTTCTCACGGCCGCGTAGACGAAACTGGAACGATTGCAGGTACTCGCTTGAAGCGAGATCCATCTCGTCCGGTAGGTCATTGGCGTCGAGGGCCATGTCCTCATCAAGCGTTTGCTGAGCGCGCTTGATGATTTCTTGGCGCCTGGCTTCGAGCATGTCCCGGAATTTCTTTAACTGGACTTTGGTCATCGGTAGCGCACTCGACTTGCTGTCTGACTCACTAGGGAAACATCCCCCGTTTCCGGGGGCCCGGTAAGATAGGGACCCAAATCCGCTCAGTCAATAGCGGAAGCCTCGATTTGCATTTAGAGAGAAGCAAGAGGGTGGGCGCCCACACGCCAGCGCAGCACCTCCAAGTAAGGAGTGATTCCCGCACACTCACAGCCCCGCACACGTGCCCCGCTCCCCGGCATTCTTGGAACGCGGCGGTTTTATTTACGAGCGGCACAGCTTTGGAGCAGCTGGCCGGTTCTTTCACAGCCCAGCGCGATAAGCGCGAATCGCATTCACGATCGCGTCGGCGATCTTCTGCCGAAAGTCACCGGTGTTGAAGCGCGTCTCGCCGACTGGGCTCGAGATGAAGGACGTTTCGAACAGCACCGCAGGCATGCGCGCACCGGCGAGCACGTAAAACCCAGCACGCCGGATCCCCGAGTCGGGGATGTCCCCATAGCTCGGCGTAAGCGAGGCGATCGCGGCGCGCTGCAGGAGCTCGGCAAAGTGATTGGAACGCCCGGGACTCTGGCCTCCCTCACCGCGCGTGAGCGCACCGGCGAGCTCGGCCGCCGCCGCAGCCGAAGAGTCGTTCTCGCGCGCAGCGACGCGAGTCGAAGTCGGGTCGCGCGAATCATCCAGCACGAAGGTCATCACCCCGCGGCCCGCGCCGTCTTCGCTCGCGTTGCAATGAATCGAGACAAACAAGTCGGCCTGAAATGCGTTCGCGCGCGCGGTGCGTTCGTCCAAGGCCACGTAGTCGTCGCTGTCGCGGGTAAGCAACGTAGAGATGCCAAGCTCGCGCGCGATCAGCGGGGCCGCGCGGTGCGCGATGTCCAGGGTCACATCCTTTTCGCGCAGCCCACTCGGACCCGTTGCGCCGGGATCGTGGCCCCCGTGGCCTGGGTCTAGCACCACGCGGTGAATGACGCGCGGGCCTGCATGTGTGGTCTCTTCGCTGTGAGCGGGCGCGTTCTTCGAGACGTCGATCACGAGTCGAAACGGTTCCGGCACGTAGAACACACGCCGGTAAGCACGCGCCGTCAAATCCAAAACCACGCGCGTATGAGTCGCTTCGGCGCCCACCCGCACCTTGTTCACCAGGCCACCCACGTCGAAGGTTTTCGACCCTTGATAGGTCGCGCCAGCAATGTCGACGAATAGCCGCGGGCTTTGGCCCGCTTCGTCCAAAAAGCCAACTTTGTATGTCGTCGGCTGCGTCACGTACACAACCACGCGCGCGGCATCTTCGGCGCCGTAGCGCTCGATCTTGGTGACGCGCGCGGGGCCGCGTGCTGCGCCCAGCGTCGGCACGATCACGCCATCGCTGGCTTGCGCGTCCGCCGAGCGCGCAGGCAACGGCGTAGGCGCGGGCAGCGCGCTCGCCAGTGCGGCGCGCGCGCCCTGCGCTTCTATCTGCGCGAGCACGGTCGGCAAAGGGCGGTACGCTTCCAGCGTGGCCAGGATCTCGTCCGCGTGCTCTTTACAGCTCGCATCGGCACCGGCCTCATGCGCGGCACGATACACACCCTGAAAGGTCAGCCCGGGCTCGCCGCGGAGCTCACCCTCCAAGAGCGCCGCGCGCGTGTTCGCCGAACAGCGCAACTTGAGCTCGTGCGCAGCTTGCCGGTACAGCTCGACGGCCTCCAACGCGTCCGCCTCGCGGTGGTCTATGCGAAAAATCCGTTCGCGCAGCACGGCCGCATCAAGTAAGTGCGCCGCGCCGGCCGGTCCACCCCGCTTCGTGCCCTGAACGGCCCACGCGTCCGCGCTCGCGACAGCCTCAGCGCGCTCCGGCAGCGCATTTGCCGCGATTACGACGGTCGACGAAGCCGGGGCCGAAGTTGCGGTCGAATCGAGCGAGCTCGGGGCGCGCGAGCCACACGCGAGCGTACCCAATGCCGCCCCAAGCAGGCTCGAAAAACGCCATAAGCAGGGGAAGCTCCAAAACCGCATTACCGCCTCTGGCTGGTCTTACCGTGCCGAGGCCCGATCGGCCAAACGCCCGTCTCCGCGCGTTGCAGAGCGCCGAGCCACGATGCTAGCCTGGGATTCGCGATTGATGCCCGATCAACCCGGTAAAGATGCCCCGTCGTCGGCACCCCTCAGTGTCGAAGACGCGGAGCGAGTCGCCGATACCTTCACGCCCTTCTGGGAGGACGATGATCTTTCGGTGGCCACCGCGGCGCCCGCTCCCATTCCGGTAGCTGTCCCCGTCGCGGCCAGACCGGGGCTCAATACGCTTCCTATCAGCATTGGGTCGATCCCGCCCGCCCAGGCAGCGCTCGACGCTGGGCCTACGCCGGTGACCGGAACCCCCATCGCCGCACCGGTAACCGCACAAGCAACCCCCGCCGCGAAGCGAGGCCTCAACAAGCAAACCTTGCTCGGCATCGCTCCGCTCACGGCGCCGCCGCCAGCGGTCGCTACCACTGCGCCGCGAACGGACGCTGCCGCGGCCCCCCCAGCGCCGCAGGCGCCGGCAGAGCTGCCGCCCGGCGCGTTCAAGAAAACACTGCTCGGGTTCTCGGCTCCGCCCGTCCAATCACCAACGCCCGCACCCGTCGGGAGCCAAGCTCCCAGTGCGCATGAGTTGGATTGGGCGCCCGTGCAGGCTGAAGCACCCCAGGCCGAAGCACCCGTGCAGGCTGCATCCGTAGCGACGCCAGTCAATCCGCTCGCCACTCCGAGCGCCGGTCCCCGCGCCGCCGAGGTGCCTGGCTATGCGATTGCGTACTCACCGAAAGAGGGCCCGAGCACACCCGCCGTTGTGATCGCGCCTGACGCGCAGTCCTCACCAGAAGCTGCGCCTCGGCCGCTCTCTCAAACCCAACCTTCACGCGTGCGCGCGGCACCAATCGCTATCCCGCACGTGCCCGCCGCGGACGATCTCGAGGGCATCAAGCCGCAAAAAAAGAAGACCGGCAAAGTCGTCGCGCTCAGCCTCGGAAGCCTTTTGGTGTTGCTTGCCGTCGCCCTTGGCAGCAAAGCGCTCAAGAGCGGCCGATCCGAAACCAGCGAGCCCGCCACGATGACCACCACAGAGCCGGCGCGCGTCGAAGCGCCGCCGGTCACCACTCCGATTGCAGCCCCGCCTAGTGCGCCCGTTGCTTCATCGCCGACCGCTGAACCCGCAGCAGCACCTGAAGAGACAGCCCCTCCGGCTCGTGCTCCCGCCACCCCGGCAGTAGTTGACGCGCATGCAAAACGAGCGAAACCAAAGCCAGCGCCGGCCGCTCCTCCAGCGCCGGCCGCTCCTCCAGCGCCGCGGCCCGCCGCTCCAGCGCCGCGGCCCGCCGCGCGCGCTGCGGTCACCGCGGTATTCCCAGCTGAAACCGCAGCTCCCGCTCCGAAGGCGGCTCCGAGCAAGAGCGTCATCGTGCGCGATGCGCCGTTCTGAAATTCCGACCCTTCGGTTTTCTCCCCACGGAAATGCCAAGT
>JBDTYJ010000429.1:0-4233 GCA_040005755.1 Pseudomonadota bacterium | reverse complement strand
GCTCGGGCGCCATGTACGCGATTTTGCCCTTGAGCTGGCCGACGCGCGTGGCGGTCAAACGGCTGGCGGCGCGGGCCACGCCGAAATCCGTAATGCGCGCGATGCCGTCCACACCAACGAGCACATTCTGCGGCGACACATCGCGATGTACGAGATTTACGGGTTCACCCGCGTCATCGCGAAGCTCGTGCGCCGCGTGCAGGCCCGACAGCATGTCGAGCGCGATGCGCAAGGCGATCGGCACGGGCAAGCGTTTGCCGCGCGTTGCCGCCCGCGCGAGCAAGCGCGCGAGCGTGTCGCCCTCGATATACTCCATCACTAGGTAGTAACCGACGGCGCTCGCCCCGACCTCGAGGATGGGCACGACGTTCGGGTGATGAATGCGCGCCGCGATGCGCGCTTCATCCAAGAACATTTCCACGAACTCTTTTTCGTTGGCCAGATGCGGATGCAACCGCTTCATGGCCACGAAGCGTTGGAACCCGCCGACACCCGTCAGGCGCGCGAGATACACCGTCGCCATGCCGCCGGAGGCAATCTCGCCCACCAGCTCATAGCGATCGACGCGCTGACGCCCCGCGCCGGGGTCGAAGAGTTTCGCCACGCGCTAGAACCTTCCGAGCGCCCCGACGCTCGCTCCTGAACCAACGGCGACCCACGGCTCGATGCTGAAGCCCTTCTTGTGGGCACGGGCCGCTTGCTCCGGGTCCGGTGGGGGCTTCCGGGGGGCCCCGCTCCAATCTGTGAAGAACGCGCCAATTACGCCCGTGGCGACGCCGAGGCCGGCGGTCACCCCGATCAAGATGTTCGTGCGGTGCTGGCGATCGAGGCCCTGCTGATAAAGCGACTGACAATCGGGCGAGCTCGCCTGACAGGCCTCACGCACCTTGTCCGGGCCAGGATGGTTTTGCGTATCGAGCCCGCTCCAGATGGAAACACCCCCGGCGACCGCGGTGAGCCCCACGCCGACCCAAAACACCGCCGGCGAAAGCGTGCCCGAACCGTGAGCGCGGTCCTCAGCCTCAGGCTTTTCGCTGGGCGTTGCCGAGACGAGGGGCGCGGCAACCGCTGCGGGCACCGCAGGCGCGGCGGGCGTTTCGAACTCAAGCGTGCCTTGCGCGCCGCGCGCGGCAGCCACCTGCTGCGAGCTCGAACGATCACCCGACCAGCCGGCGAGCACCGTGTATTTGCCGGGCGCAACGTAGATCGTACGTTCCGTGGAGCGGCGGCCCGGGGCAAGCTTGCCAGCCACGGTCACGTCACATGGATCGTCACACTTGAGGCTGAGCTCAAACAGCTCGGTCTTCGCGCGGGCAATGATACTCGGCGCGATCTTCTGAATGTTCGGATCATCTGGGTGACGTGCAAGCGCCAGTGCGGCAAGCGTGGCCGCGCGATCCAACTGACCGGCTTTGTCGCGCGCGCGAATGGCGAGCTCAAGGGCCGCAGCGCTCGGCGCGTTTGCATCCGCACTTTCGAACTGCTCAGCCGCCTCCGCATACTCCTCCTGCTTGTAGGCTTCGCGACCTCGATCGAATGCTTCAGCCGCGCTGCGGACCTGGGTCGGAGTGGGCTCAACGGTCTCTTCGGCGGCGCTGGCGAGCCCCGCAAACTGCAGAACGACCGCAACAGCGACGGTACTGAACAGACCCTTCATTGTCGTAGGGGACTCCGGTGCGAAACGATACGCCGACAATAGGCTACACCTTTACTGATGATCCGGCGAGCGAGCGGATCATCCAATGAATAGCCTGAACGCGGCGTGATCGCCGGTTTGTTTTCGGTCCACGTAAACGTCGACGCCGCCACCACCCAACGCGCGCTGGAATCGGCGCGAAGGCGCGCTGTATGCGGATGTAGGACCGTGTCGCAGCGACTCGACACCGCCTCGCCAGGCGTTTTGGAAAGACGGTTGCCGCGTCAGGATTTCGGCTGCTGGCAGCCGCTCACGCCATCTCGACGACGAGACGATCCGGTTCTTGCAGGTAAGAAATGATCTCCTGCGCGAAGTTTGCACCAACATCACCATCGATGATGCGGTGATCGAAGGAGAAGCTCAGGTTCATGACCTCACCGATCACGATCTGGTCCCCGCGCACCACCGGCTTCTTCTTGATGGCGTGAACGCCCATGATGCCGACCTCGGGGTAATTGATGATCGGCGGCGCAAACAAGCCGCCCAGCTTGCCGAGCGAGGTGATCGTAAACGACGAGCCGCCCAAGTCTTCCTTCTGGCTCTTGCCGTCGCGAGCGGCGCGCGCCACGCGATCGATCTCGCGCGCGATCTCGAGAATGCTCAGACGGTCGCAGCCGCGTACCACCGGCACCATCAGACCGGCGTCCGTCGAGGTGGCGATGCCGATGTCGTATGTCTTGCGCAGCACGAGCTCCATCGCGGCTTCGTCAATGTTGGAGTTCAGGCGTGGGTGACGCTTGAGTGCGGCGACCACCGCCTTGACCAGGAACGGCAAGAACGTGAGCTTGACCCCCGCCTTCTCCGCGTACGGCTTGGCACGATCCTTAAGCGCCGTGATCGCCGCCACGTCCACTTCATCGATGTAGTTGAAATGCGCGGCGGTGCGCTTCGAGCGCGCCATGTTCTCGAAGATGCGCTTGCGCAGGCCGCGAATCGGCTGGCGCTCGTCCGCTGCTTGGCGCGCGGGCGGAGCGGCCGGCGCCGGAGCCTTGGCGTCGGCAGGCGCTGCTGCGGCCGGCGCGGCAGCGGCCCCGTTCACGGTGCGCTCAACGTCCTCCCGCGTGACGCGACCCGCCGAACCGCTGGGCTCCACGCGCCGCAGGTCAACCCCTAGCTCCCGCGCGAGCTTGCGCGTAGCAGGCGCAGCGAGCGGTCTTTCAGCAAAATATTCAGCCCCACGCGCGACCTGCGGTGACATGCCCGGCAGGTTCTCGCGGATGTCACCCACTGCGCTCGCAACGACGCCTTCAGCCTTGGGCGCTGGTGCGGCGGGTGCGGCCGGTGCGGCGGCGGGTGCGGCCGCAGGCGCTGCTGCGGCAGGAGCCGCGGCGGCGGGTGCGGCCTCGGCGGCGGCGCCCGTTTCGAACACGATCAAGACCTGGCCCACTGGCACTGTGTCGCCAACTTTGAAACGCAGCTCAGTGACCTTGCCGGCTTTGGGAGCGCCGATGGTCACGGTGGCCTTGTCCGTCATCACCTCGACCATCTCCTGGTTCTCGGTGACTTCATCACCCGCTTGAACCAGCCAGTTGACGATCTCGCCCTCTGCTACGCCTTCGCCGATATCCGGCAACTTGAACTCGAACTTCGCCATGGGAGTTTTACTTCGCTGAATCGAGAGTGAGGGTCAAGCGTTGGGGAGTGCGCTGGCCGTTACGACTTCGCGCACTCCAACAACGCCGGCAAAATACGGTGGGAAAGCGGCATATACTCCATCTCCAGGGTGTACGGGAACGGAGTATCGAATCCGGTTACGCGCACGGGTGGCGCCTCCAGATGGTAAAAACAGCGCTCCGTCACCAGGGACACGAGCTCGGCTCCAAACCCGCAGGTGCGCGGAGCCTCATGCACAACCACCAGGCGCCCGGTGTGTTTCACGCTGGTCACGATGGTGTTGATGTCCACGGGCCACAGCGTCCTTAGATCAATGACCTCAGCCTCAACGCCCTTTTCGGCTGCCTTGGCGGCAGCGTCCAGCGCCTCGTACAACATGGCGCCATAGGCGAGCACGGTCACATGACGCCCGGGCCGAACGACCTTGGCCACGCCGAGCGGCACTAAGTAGTCGTTGTCAGGGACCTCACCCTTGGCGGCGCGGTACACTCGCTTGGGTTCGAAAAATAGGATCGGGTCGGGATCTTGAATCGAGGCCAGCAGCAAACCCTTGGCGTCGTAAGGGTTGGACGGGCACACGACCTTCAGGCCGGCAACGTGAATGAACGCGGACTCCGGGTGTTGGGAGTGATAGTGACCGCCCTTGATGCCGCCGCCCACGGGCGTGCGAATCACGAGCTTAGCCGGATACTCTCCGCCCGAGCGATAGCGAAATTTAGCCAGCTCGTTGACGATTTGATCGTACGCCGGCCAAATGAAGTCGGCGAATTGAATTTCGACTACCGGGACCATGCCGTACAGGGCCATGCCCACCGCGCAACCGACGATGCCGTTTTCACTGAGCGGCGTGTCCACCACGCGCGCCTCCCCGAACTCTTCACTCAGGCCGGCGGTGACGCGGAAGACGCCGCCCACCTTGCCCA
>JBDTYJ010000428.1:0-4241 GCA_040005755.1 Pseudomonadota bacterium | reverse complement strand
GGTGAGAGCACGTTGGAAGGCGTGCTCCACAGCGACGACACACGTCACATGCGGAACGCCCTGAGCGCGCTCGGGATTTCGATCGAGGATCTGGGCCCGACCACGCTGCGCGTGCGCGGTGGGCGCGGCCAGCTACGAGCCCCCAAAGAGCCGCTGTTCGTGGGCAACAGCGGCACCACCGTGCGTTTCCTTTCGGCGCTGGCCTGCTTGGTGCCAGGCGCGGTCACCCTGGTCGGTGATGAGGCGATGGCCAAGCGCCCGATTCAAGACCTGGTGGACGGCCTGCGGCAGCTCGGCGTCCGCATCGAGTGCGAGACCGGCTGCCCTCCGCTCACGATCCACGGGGGGGTTCTGCCCGGCGGCACCCTGAGCATGCGTGGCGACCGCTCCAGCCAGTATTTCTCGGCGCTGCTCATGGCGGCAGTACTGGCGCAGTCCGCAGTCACGGTGGAGATTGCCGGCTCGCTCGTGAGCCGCCCGTACATCGAGATCACGCGCCGCATGATCGAAGACTTCGGCGGCACGGTCGACGACACGGGGCGCGGGTTTCACGTGCACGCACAGGCGGCGTACCAAGCTCGCGCGTACCAAATTGAGCCGGATGCATCCTCGGCGAGCTATCCGTTTGCGCTCGCGGCGGTGAGCGGCGGCCGCATCACCGTGCCGGGTCTGGGCGTACACGCTTTGCAGGGCGATTACGGGTTCTTGGACGTGCTCAGCCGGATCGGCGCCCAGGTCGAAAAGGGCGAAACCAGCAGCACGGTCAGCGGCGCCGGCGAGCTGCGCGGTATCGCCGTCGATATGCACGACATCTCCGACACCGTCATGACCCTCGCCGCGGTCGCGCCCAGGCTCAGTGGCGAGACGCGCATCAGCAACGTGGCCAACATTCGGATCAAGGAGACCGACCGCCTGTTGGCGACCGTTCAGGAGCTGCGGCGCCTCGGTCAAACTGTAGCTCACGGCGAAGATTGGCTCAGCGTGGCTCCGAGCGCCCTCACCCCGGCGACGGTGCACTGCTACGCCGATCATCGCATGGCGATGAGCTTTGCCGTGCTGGGGGCCGTCGCGGGCGGCGTGCGCATCGAAGATCCGGCGTGCGTCGCCAAGACGTACCCAACCTTCTGGGACGACCTCGCGCTCTGCTACCCCGGCACTCGGCCTTGGTAGCAGCAGCGCGAACACTGACGCTGGAATGAAATTGACGCGGTGCGCCCCTACTTTCGGCCGATTTGCCGCAATTCGTCGCCGCGGGTGACGGGCCGAGCTAAGTGGTTTAATAGCTCTTGCCCGCAGGCGGGCGCGTCGAAAAAACAAAATGTCGGGTCTCAGCATCATCGGCACCGGGCACTACGTTCCGGGCCGCCCCTACACGAATCACGACCTATCGCGCGTTCTCGATACGAACGACGAGTGGATTCGCCAGCGCACGGGAATCGGTCAACGCTACTTCTGTCCCGAAGGGCAGGGCGTCTCCGATCTCGCGTTGCACGCGGCGCAGCGCGCCTTGGCGGCCGCGGGCAAGCGGCCCGAAGACATCGATTACATCCTGTTCTCGACCATGACCCCGGACCACGTTTTTCCGGGCTCTGGTTCGATGCTCGCCGCAAAGCTCGGCTGCTCGAGCATTCCAGCCCCCGATCTGCGCACGCAATGCGCGGCAATGCTGTACGGCTTTCAGTTTGCGGATGCGCTGCTCAAGGCAGACGCGGCGAGCTGCATCTTGGTCGTTGGTGCCGAAGCGCACGCCGGGCTGATGCCGTGGCGTGACTGGGACATCCTCGAAGGCACCACGGATCGTCGTCCCTCGCCGGAGGACTGGGATCGGGCGACTCGCAACCGCGGCTGGGCGATCATCTTCGGCGACGGCGCTGGCGCCGTGGTGGTCGAGCGCAGCAAGTTGCCGGGTAAGGGCGTGATCGCCGTGGACCTCAACTCGGACGGCCGGTTCGTCTCGCAGCTGTGTATCCCCGTGGGTTTTCGCACTCGCCCCTACCTCTCGCCCGCGGCCCTGGACGGCGACGCGACCCTGATTCACATGGACGGCCGCGAGGTGTTCAAACACGCCGTCACGAAGCTGCCCAAGTCGATCTTGGCCGTGTGCAAAAAGGCCGAAATTCCGGTGGAAAAGGTGGATTGGTTCGTCGCTCACCAGGCGAATCTGCGCATCAACGAAGCCATTGCATCGCGCTTGGGCGTCCCGCTGGAGAAGATGCCCAGCAACATCGAGCGTTTTGGAAACACCTCAGCGGCCACGATCCCGATCCTGCTGGATGAAATGCGGCGTGATGGGCGCTTGCAGCCTGGGCAGTTAATTTGCGTGGCCGCGCTTGGTGCCGGCTTTCATTGGGGCAGCATGCTGATTCAAACATGAGCCGCCACAAGAATGATGCGAACGGACCATGGCGCGCGATCAGCACTACACCTTCGGTGACACGGACGTAGCGGCCGCGCGCTTGCGCTTGTTGGCAAGCGTGTTCGAGCCCAGTTCAAGCCGCTTGCTCGGAAGCCTCTCGCAAGAGGGCGGCGCGCTCGCTCTCGATCTGGGCTGCGGTCCTGGTTACACGACCGAGCTCGTGGCCCAGCACGTTGTCAGCGAGCGCGTGATTGGTCTGGATCAGTCGCCGCGTCTGCTCGAGCAAGCGCGGCGCGATCGCGCCAATGCTCGCTTGACCTTCGAGCTCGCAGACGTATCGGTGCCGCCGTTTGGCCTGCCGCCTGCGAATTTCTTGTATTCACGCTTCTTGCTCACGCACCTGCGCGAACCGGCGCAGGTCGTGCGCTCCTGGGCCAGCGCGGCTGACGCTGGCGCTTGCCTGGTGTTGGAGGAAACGGCCTCCATGACGTGTGTGCATCCCGCATTCCCGCGCTACTACGCGCTCGTCGAACAAATGCAGGCGCACTACGGGCAACGCATGTACATCGGCCGTGAGCTCGAAGCGCTGTGCACCTCGCCAGATTGGATCGTGCAGAGCGCTACCATCGCCGAGTCCCCGCTGCCTGCCGAGCGCATGGCGCGCCTGCACTTCATGAACTTACAAACTTGGTCGAACGATCCGTTCGCGCGCGACAACTACGCAGCGGAAGAGCTTGCTGAGCTCGCACGTGAGCTGGAGCTCATCGCTACAGGCGCAGTCAGCGCCCCTGCCGTGAGCTTGAGCATGGGCCAAATCGTGCTGCGAAAGCGGTAGAGCGCTCCGCTGGTCCGAGCCTGGCGGCGCGGTCCAATCATGGAATGATGATGATCTTGGTGACCGTGCCTGGCGGGCCGCTGAACGGGGGCACCGTGGCTTTCTTCAAGGTCTCCGCGATGCACGAGCCGCTAGAAGTGCCGGCGAATGGCGCATCGCTGATCGTGGCCGTCGACACGTCGCCGCTCGGCTCGAACGTCACCACCACGGAAGCTTTGCCGGACGGACCGGTTTTGTCGCGACATTCGCTTGCGCTCAAGGCAGCGTTTGCCAGCGCTACCTTAGCGGCGGCGGGGTCGAAGCGTTGCAGCGGACCGGTCGCGCGATGTTTTTCGTCGGCGCTGCGCGCGCCGTTCGCGAACAGCTCGGCAAAGCCAGCGTTTGGCGTCGTTTGCGGGCCGCTGCTCGGCGGCTCGAGCGCTGCGTTCGCCCCTGGCAACGCTCTAGGGCGCTCGATCGCAGGCGCGTCCGGCGTCATTGCGGGCTCGGGCGCCGCGCTGGGCGCCGTGGTGGTGGTGGGGACCGCCGCCGGCAATGCGCTGATCGGCGCGGGTGGCGGCAGCTCATCGGAGGGCCGCGTTAGAAAAAAAATCGCGCCGGCCGCGAGCGCAAGCAGCAAGGCCCCGCCGACGATGAGCGGAGTCTTGCTCTTAGCGGGGTACTCGTCGAGGCGCGCGCTCGGCGCAGCGCCCGCGAGCGGCGTGGGTTTGGCGGCCACGAACGGCTGCACGGCGCTGCCCGCGTTCAGCGGCGTGGAGGCTCCGGGCAGCGGGTTCACCGGCGGGAATGACGGGCGTGCGGGCGCGGGCGTGGCTTTCGGCCGGCTGGCGACGTCGCTTTCCGGCGCTGAGTCCTGCGATCCTCGCGGAGGTTCCGCCGGCGCCTGCGGTAACGCCGCGGACGACTCGGGAAGCTCGAATGCGAGCGCAGAGGCGGCCCTGGGTCGCTGCAACGGCAAGTCGGGCGCAGAGGCGGCCCTGGGTCGCTGCAACGGTAAGTCGGGCGCAGAGGCGGCCCTGGGTCGCTGCAACGGTAAGTCGGGCGCAGAGG
>JBDTYJ010000427.1:0-4253 GCA_040005755.1 Pseudomonadota bacterium | reverse complement strand
TTCGCGGCCCTTTGGGCGTATTTCGCCCGCCGCGGGTGACAGTTTCGCGGGGCCCTGGTTGGGCACCGTAACCCGCATCGCAGCACAGCGCCCCCGCAAACCAGGGCGACCTTGAGGAGAATTCAGTATGGGCAAGATCATCGGCATCGATCTCGGAACGACGAACAGCGTCGTGGCAGTGATGGAAGGCAAAGAAGCCAAAGTCATCGTCAACGAAGAAGGAGCGCGCCTCACGCCCTCCGTCGTCGCCTGGGATGACAAGGGCGAGGTCCTCGTCGGAACGATTGCCAAGCGTCAGGCTGTAACCAACCCCGAGAACACGGTTTACTCGGCCAAGCGCTTCATCGGCCGCCGGTTTGAGGAGGGGGAGAAGGACGCCAAGCGCTTCCCGTTCAAGATCGTGAAGGGCCCGAACGGCGACGCCTGGATCGAAGCGCGCGGGAAGGCCATGGCCCCCCCGGAAGTCTCGGCCAAGGTGCTGCAAAAGCTAAAGAAGGCCGCTGAGGATTACCTGGGCGAAAAGGTCACCGAGGCGGTCATCACCGTCCCCGCGTACTTCAACGATGCCCAACGCCAAGCCACCAAGGATGCCGGAAAAATCGCCGGTTTGGAGGTGCGCCGCATCATCAACGAGCCCACGGCCGCCGCGCTCGCCTACGGCCTGGACAAGAAAACGAACGAAATCATCGCCGTGTACGATTTCGGCGGTGGCACTTTCGATATCTCGATCTTGGAGGTCGGCGACAACGTGGTGCAAGTCATTGCCACCAACGGTGACACCCACCTCGGCGGTGATGACGTCGATCACATGCTGATGGACTGGCTGAGCGCCGAGTTCCGCAAGGACACCGGCATCGACGTCAGCCAGGACAAGATGGTGATTCAGCGCCTGAAGGACGCAGCCGAGCAGGCGAAGATCGAGCTCTCCAACAAGCAAGAAACGACCATCAATCTGCCGTTCCTAACGGCGGATGCCAGCGGTCCGAAGCACCTTCAGAAGCAGCTCACGCGCTCCAAGCTGGAGCAAATGATCCGCCCGTTGATCGACCGCACGCTCGAACCGCTCAAGCGCGCGTTGGACGACGCGAAGAAGAAGGTAACTGACATCAACGAGGTCGTGCTCGTTGGTGGCTCGACGCGCATTCCGCTCGTGCAAGAAGTGGTCACCAAATACTTCGGCAAAGAAGCGCACAAAGGCGTGAACCCGGACGAGGTTGTGGCCATTGGCGCGGCGGTTCAGGGCGGCGTGCTCTCGGGTGACGTGCAAGACGTCGTGCTCTTGGATGTCACTCCGCTCTCCCTCGGCGTGGAAACGCTGGGCGGAGTGATGACCGTGATGATCCCGCGCAACACCACGATTCCGACCCAAAAGAAGGAAATCTACTCGACCGCGGCGGACAGCCAAACGTCGGTGGAAATCCACGTTTTGCAGGGTGAACGTGCCGAGGCTCGTTACAACCGCACGCTCGGTAAGTTCCACTTGGAGGGTCTGCCCACCGCACCGCGCGGCGTGCCCAAGGTCGAAGTCACCTTCGACATCGACGCCAACGGGATTCTATCCGTCGGCGCTAAGGATCTGGCCACTGGCAAGGACCAGCGCATTACCATCACCGCGTCGAGCGGCATCAGCAAGGATGACATCGACCGCATGGTGAAAGACGCCGCAGCCCACGAGGCTGAGGACAAGAAGCGCCGTGACGAAATCGACCGCCGCAACAAGCTGGATAACATGTGCTACCAGCTCGAAAAGCAGATCGCGGACAGCAAGGACAAGCTCGCCGGTGTGGATGTCGCGTCGATTGAATCCTTGATCAAGGACGGTCGCGCCGCAGTCGAAAAGCAAGACGACGCGAAGGTTCAAGAGGTGTTGGAGAAGCTTGAGAAGGAAGCCCACGCCATGGCTACGAAGATGTACGAAGGCGCAGGCGGGCCGCCCGGCGGCGGTGCACCGGGTGCCGGTCCCGGGGCAGGCGGCGGCGCCAGCGACGACCCGAAGAAGGGCGACGTGATCGACGCGGAGTTCGAAGAAACCAACTGAGCTCGCGCTCGTAGTTGAACCCGCGTGAAAACGCCAGTCTGCCCGACGAAGTTTCGGGTTGGGCCGGCGTTTTCCGCGTTTTGTGCCCGGCGCGCTCGCGTGTAAAGTGAGCGGAATGTTTAAGCTTCGCTCGTTCTTGGGGTCTCGGGTGGTTTCGCTTGGCGCGCTGGTTGGAGCATTGCCACTTGCAGCTTGTGGCGGCGCTGCGCCGAAAGCGGCAGCAGCGCCTTCCGCTGCGATTAGCGCGGCGCCCATGACCAAAGAAGAAGCACCGGACCTCAGCGCGGTCCCCGCACCCGCGGAACTGGTGGCACTCGCTCGCTTTAAGGCGCCGAGAACAGCTGTTGAAACCGTCGCTGCGTGGGCGGGGTTGCCGTACAAGCTGCAGGACGTCCTGCCCGCCGAACTCAAGGACTTAGAGAGCGTCGTGGCGTGGGACGCGCCGCTCGAGGCGGCGGTTGCGCTGGATCCGTCGGGCGAAGGCAAAGTGCCGCAGCCGTTGGCCGTCGTCTCGCTCGGCCTCACGTCTTTGGATGCGGCGCTCACCTTCGCGCGCGGGCGCGGGCAGCGTGTTCGCCAACTGCGCGCTGGCGTGTTCCGCATCGGTGAGGCGGATGATTGGTCGTGCACGGCTGGTGTCGCGCTGGGCCGCGCGCCCGCTCGCTTGGTGTGCGGCGAGCGCGCACGGGACGTGGACGGCCTTTTCAACTATGCGACGCGCGGCCTGCCGAATGAACCGCTGCCGGCCGTCGATTTCCAGGTGGAACTGCGGCTCGCGCCGGTTAAGACCAAATACGCCGCAGAAATCGGCTCAGCGCGCCTGCTCGGCGGGTTTCTCTTACGTGAGGTTCAGCTCGACAACCCGCGCTTCGATCGCGCGCTCTCGGACGTGGCCTACGGCCTGATCGACGAAACGACGGCGTTCGTGCAGGACTTGAACAAGGCTCGGCTGGAAGGGAGCCTCGACACCGCGAAAGGCGTCGCAAGCCTGCGCTTCGAGACCCAGTTCGCGGGCCAGAAATCTTGGTTGGTGCAGGCAAGCGCCGAGACCGTGGGCATGGCGGAGCCGGCTCCGGAAACATTCTGGCAATTGCCGGCGGACAGCACCGGCGCCAGTTACAGCGTGGGCTGGAAGCCAAGTCGCCTGAAGGCACTCGGTCACACGCTTTCGGACCTGTTGGATGCGTTCTTAGCAACGCAGAAAGTGCCGACGGGTCTACGCGACCAGTCGACGAAGGCGCTCGACGCCGCATTCAACATGAACACCAAGTACGTGCTTGCGCGCGGCGAGCTAGCGGACATTCCGAGCGAGCCGATGCTAGCCGCGGATTACCGCACCTTGGGCTGGCAAATCGCCGGTATTGACGGTGATCCGAAGGCGCTGCTGACGCTCCTGGACGGCATCGCGGGGGTGGTCAACAGTCGTGATTTGCCGCGTGTGCTGAAGGCGCAGGGCCTGATCCTGGACCCAAAGTTGATGTTCAAGCTGAGTACGCACGCGGTCAGCCTGAAAGGGTTCAAGCCCGGGGCCAAGGCGTATCGCATCGACGTGCCAGTCGAGATCTTCAGTAAGCTGGCCAAGGAGTTCAGCGTCGAGCTGCCCGCGGCCAAAGCCAAGGCAGCGGTGAAGGCGTTGCCGGTATCGATCATCGTCGCCTTCGATGGCGAGCGCACCTGGGCGGGTGAATCGCCGGACGAGAAGGCTCTGATCAAGCGCCTCGAGGCGTTGAAGGATCCGAAACAACCCGTGCTTCGCACCCGTGAGGGGCTCGAGGCGCTGAAGGGCGCGTCGCGTCATGCGGGCGGCTTCCTCAGCATCGCAAGCTTTTCTCGTCAGTTGAGTGCCGCGGGTGCGGCTGACGCTGATTCAGACCAGATAATCAGCGCCTTGCCTCACCATGGTCGGACGCCTATCTTGTACAGCGCTGAGGTGAACGCGAACGGTCCGGTCGTCAGCTCCTCCTTCACGGTCCCGCGCGCGTCGGTGGAGGATTTGGGCGCGTTAATGCCGGTGCTGGTTCAGCTAGCTGGCAAGCACCACGCCCTCGCAACGCCCTGAACTTCTATAAGTGGGTAGCCCGAGATTTCACTCGGGTTTATTCGCGGGCGCTGCGCAAACTTGGCCAACCCGGCGCCACGCGGTATCCCGGGGTGGAATGTACGACTTCAGGCGACACATAACTACACTGTGTGCTGCCGCCGGCTTGGCGCTGAT
>JBDTYJ010000426.1:0-4281 GCA_040005755.1 Pseudomonadota bacterium | reverse complement strand
CCATGACCGCCACCGTGACTGCGCCGCCAGGGACGAATTTCAAGATGCGCGCGGCCGGAATATCGCCGTTCTTCATCTCGGTGAAGTAGAGGGCGTCGTTGATCCAAACCGGACCTTCCACGTTACCGAAACCATTGGCGTTGAAGCCGTCCGACGGCGGCGCGCCAGCGACACGCGCGGCGTTCGCCGTGGGCACGGTCAACGCCGCGTAAGGGCCCGCCGGGCACTTGAAGGCGCTGCCCGCTGCACCACCAGACCCGCCCGTGCCTGCGCTGCCTGCGCTGCCCGCACTGCCTGCACTGCCTGCACTCCCCGCAGTGCCGCCCGCGCCGGCCGTTTGAGCGGTCCCCGCGCTTCCGCCCGACACGGCGCCCGCTGCACTCGTCGTCGCCCCGCTGCTGCCGCCCGAGCCGGTCGGGCTGCCGCCTGCGCCCGCGGTCGGGGCCCCGCCGGTGCCGCCAGTATCCCCCGGGCCTGGCCCGCCCTTGGTCGGCGCCGGATCCGAACTGCAAGCGACGGCAAATGCAAGTACTGCTAGGCAAACCAAGGACTGCTTCATTGAGCGATCAAGGTAGCGCACCGTCCCCCTCCCCACTACTCATTCCGCACGGAACCGAACGGTCCGCGCGCCCCGTTTGCAGCTCCGGTGCAGGTTTCTGTTACCGAGAGGGATGACTTGGCGATCCCCGCCCGAATCACGTAACGTCAAGCGCAAGCATGACGGATTCCAATCGGCTCGCGATTCTCGTGGGTGGCGGACCCGCCCCAGGCATCAATAGTGTGATCGGCGCGGCCACGATTCGCGCATGCGTATCGGGCATTCCGGTACTCGGCATCCGCGATGGCTTTTCGGCCATCATGCGCGGCGACACGAGCAAGGTGCGGCCGCTCGACATCGAAGCGGTATCGCGCATTCATTTCCGCGGCGGTTCCTGCATCGGCACTGCACGCGCAAACCCCACCAAAGATCCGGCGCTCTTGAACGCCACGATCGAATCCTTGAAACGCCTGGGCGTCTCGCAACTGATTACCATTGGCGGTGACGACACGGCTTTTTCCGCATCACGGCTCGCGGAACACTCGCAGGGCGCGCTGCGCGTCGTGCACGTGCCCAAGACCATCGACAACGACTTGGATTTGCCCGGGTGGATCCCCACCTTCGGCTACCAAACGGCGCGTCACGTGGGTACTGGCATCGTGAAGGATTTGTTGGTCGACGCTCAGACCACTTCACGCTGGTATTTCGTGGTGGCAATGGGGCGAAAAGCGGGCCATCTGGCGCTCGGCATCGGCAAGGCCGCCGGCGCCACGCTCACGCTCATCCCGGAAGAGTTTCCTGCCAAACAGGTGCCGCTCGCCACCATGGTGGATACGCTCGTCGGCGCAATCATCAAGCGCCTCGCGTATGGGCGCCCGGATGGCGTCGCCGTTCTCGCCGAGGGCCTGGTCGAGCGGCTTGATCCGGAGGAGCTCGCCCGGTACGCGGATGTGGAACGCGATGAGCACGACCACATCCGGCTCGCGGAAATCGACTTCGGGCGCATCATCAAGTCACGTGTCGCTGAGCGCCTCGCGGGGTTCGGCATCAAGAGCACGGTCGTCTCGAAAGACATTGGTTACGAGCTGCGCTGCACCGATCCGATCCCGTTCGACATGGAGTACACGCGCGACCTCGGGTATTGCGCCGCCAAATTCCTACTGGAAGGCGGCTCCGGCGCAATGGTGACCATTCAACAAGGCAAATTCAAACCCATCAAGTTCGCGGACATGCTCGACCCGGAAACCGGCCGCACGCGCGTACGCATGGTCGACATCGACACCGAGTATTACAAGATCGCGCGTCGCTACATGCTGCGCCTTCGGCGCGACGACTTCACCGATGCGGCCGA
Organism: Pseudomonadota bacterium; assembly: GCA_040005755.1. Taxonomy (GTDB): domain Bacteria; phylum Myxococcota_A; class Polyangia; order Polyangiales; family Polyangiaceae; genus PMG-095. The sequence continues at coordinate 2,392 of JBDTYJ010000426.1, read as the reverse complement.
AATCGAAAAGTACGCCCGCGTGGCCAAGACCAGCCCGGAAAAGTTTCGCGAACAGCTCGAGTACTTGGTGATGGACGAGCCCCCACCCCTAGCCTTCGAGTTCTGACGGGTCTAAAAGCGGGCCCGCGGCGCTGAATGCACGGCCGCGAGGCGCATGCGAATTTCCGGAAAACTGACGCTGGGCATGATTGCCGGCATCGTGGCGATCTTGGCCGCCTCCAGCTACCTCACGGTCAACCGTGAGGTACAGCTGTTCGAGACGGACATGGCGCGCGACCACGAAATTTTCGCGCAAGCGGTGGCCGCGTCCATGGCCCGCGTCTGGCGCGCCGACGGCAGAGCGCACGCCCTGGGCTTGCTGCAACAGCTGGAGGCCGGGGAAGGCACGGTGCGCGTGCGCTTCGTGCCCAAAGACGCGAACGCAAGCGACTCGCACATCGATCAAACGGCTCTCCGCCGCGTGCGTGAGGGCGGAGCCGCATTGCACGACAAGCTCGAGGGTCCCTCGCCAATGCTATACAGCTACGCTGCGGTGCGGCTGGGCGAGGAAACCCCCGGCGTGCTTGAGGTATCTGAGTCGCTGGAACCACGGGACGCCTATGTGCGCTCCACCGTGCTTCGCGCCGCCATCACGGCCGCCTGCCTCGCCCTGGTGTGTGCCGCGCTTACCTTTGCCTTGGGCAGCAGCATCGTGGGCAGCCCGGTGCGCGCTCTCGTCGACCAGGCGCGTCGCATCGGTGCAGGTGATTTAGACAGCCGTCTGAATTTGAAACAGAACGATGAGATTGCTGAGCTTGCCCACGAGATGAACGCCATGAGCAGCAAGCTCGCCGCAGCAAATGAGCGCGTTGTTGCCGAAACAGCAGCGCGCTTGCACGCCCTGGAACAACTTCGGCATGCCGACCGTCTAGTGACCGTGGGCAAGCTCGCTTCCGGCATCGCCCACGAGCTCGGGACCCCGCTCAACGTGGTCTCTGGCCGGGCAAAAATGATCTCGCAAAACCCCGTGGCCGACGAGCCAACGCGCAATAACGCCCGCATTGTCATGGAGCAGAGCGAGCGTATGGCCCAAATCATCCGCCAACTGCTCGACTTCGCGCGCGCCGGAAAACCCAACAAGACGCTATTGGACCTGCGGCACCTCGCCGCGAGTACACTGTCCCTATTACGCCCCATCGCTGAGAAACGTCGCGTAACGCTACACTTCGAGGCGAGCGAGCAGCTGTCTGAGGTGGTGGTGGACGCCGCGCAACTGCAGCAGGTGGTGACGAACCTCGTCGTCAATGCCGTGCAAGCCAGCCCTGAAGGCGCCACGGTCGAGGTCGGCCTGCGAAACGCGCGGCAGACCCGTCGCATCAGCGGTGCGCCCGGGGCGCCGCTCGAGCTCGGCTATGCGTGCATCACGGTGGCTGATCGCGGCGTCGGCATGTCCGAAGACACCTTGGAGCGCATTTTCGAGCCGTTCTTTACGACGAAAGATGTCGGTGAAGGCACGGGTCTGGGCCTTGCCGTAGCCTACGGTATCGTGCAAGAGCACGGCGGGTTCATCACGGTGGAAAGCAAGCTCACCGAAGGCAGTCGTTTCGAAGTGTATCTCCCGATCCCGGATCTCCAATGAAGGCCAAAGTACTCATCGTCGACGACGACACCAGCATGTGCGAGCTGCTTGCCGATGGCTTGTCGCAGCACGGGTATGAAGCCAGCTGGCGAGCCTCCCCGCACGAAGCGCTCGCGGAAATTGCGCTGCGCAATTTCGATGTCGTGCTGACCGACATCAACATGCGTGACATGAACGGCCTCGACCTTTGCCAGAGGGCGACCGAAACCCATCCGGAGCTGCCGGTAATCGTCATTACTGCGTTCGGCAGCCTCGAGACTGCGGTGCAGGCGATTCGCGTCGGCGCGTATGATTTCATCACCAAGCCTTTCGACATCGACGTGGTTGCCATTGCCGTCGAGCGTGCCGTCAAACACAGTGCGCTGACCCGCGAGGTTCAGCGCCTGCAAAAAGCGGTGGATGAGTCCCGCCGCTTCGACGAGCTGCTCGGCGCTAGCCCAGCGATGAAGGAAGTGTATGACCTGCTCGAGCGCGTCGCCGAATCGGAATCCACCGTGCTCGTCAGCGGCGAAAGCGGCACGGGTAAGGAGCTCGTCGCTCGCGCCCTGCACCGGCGCAGCAAGCGTGCGGCAGGCTCGTTCGTTGCCATCAACTGCGCAGCCATGCCGGAACACCTGCTCGAGAGTGAGCTGTTCGGCCACACGAAAGGCGCGTTCACGGACGCGCGGACTGCGCGTCCAGGCCTATTCGTGCAGGCCAAAGGTGGGACGATTTTTCTCGATGAAATCGGGGACATGCCGCTCGGCCTTCAGCCGAAGCTGCTGCGCGCGTTGC
>JBDTYJ010000425.1:0-4291 GCA_040005755.1 Pseudomonadota bacterium | reverse complement strand
GCTTCCCTCATAGAATTCTCGTGACCGCTGTCTCACGCGCGTTGACAAATTCCGTCACGGCAGCCGAAAATCCTCCGAAATCTCAGCGATCTCGAAGCGTGCGGCGGCGGGCTGCAGTCGAAACAGCAATTCGTTCCCGAACAGCCGGGTTCGCCCCGCCCAGGAGATGCGGATCGGTACGCGTACCGCGACTTCATTGTCCCGTAGCTCAAGCGGCAGGCGTCGCGCGGCAGGCACGCGGAGCAAATCTTCCGCGCGAAACGTTTGCACTTCGCTGTCGCGAAAGAGCAGTTGGCCGCGCAGCTCGGTGTAGTCGAGCTGAGCCATGCGTGTTTGCCAAAACGCGCGGGCGGGCTGGCGGCCCGCTCCGGTATCCACGAACGCGTCAGGGGCAAGCAGCAACTCCAGGCGCGCCGGGGTTTCGTTCACCGCGGCGCGTAGGAACTCGCGTACGACGCTGCGTGCAAGCTCCGTCGCCGCAGGTGCGCGGAGCGCAAGCAATTGATCGCGGGTACTGCCCTGCCGGACTGGATCCACGCGCGTCACGCTGCGCGGTTCGATGACCCCAGGCGGGCGGCGTTCGTCCCGCGCTGGGCGCTCCGCACTGCTCGCAAACTGCGGCGCGCGCGCGCAGCCCATGTCCGCGCCGCCGAGCGCAAACCCGGCAGCCAGCGCGGCGCCACACCAGTTACAACGATTCAACCAGGGGAGCATCCGTGCGGGACAGAGTAATGATGGACTGCGGGGCGACGCCGCTCCACCCCACGGGGGTGGTGTCGAGCTCCGAGGCGATCAGCGAAAAGTGGGTGCTCTCGATGCTGGGGATGCGAGCTTTTCTCACGCCGTCTTCGCCCAGCAGCTCCTCGATGTCACGCCGGCCATTCCAAACACGGAATGCCAGCGTGCCCTCCCGATGCACGGCAAGCAGCTGCTCGCCATTGGTGACCAAGATATCCCCGCTATTGGCGGGATGTCCTTCTTCTGCGGAAAGCCGATCCACCAACGCGATCGACGCGCGCAGCGCGCCCGCGACGTGTTCCGGCGCGACATGCGAGTCACTCAAGTGACCGGCATCGTGCAGGAACGATAGGAACAAATAGAAGAACAGCTCGCTGTCCGTTTCGCCGCGCACGTTCTTGCGCAGGAACTCCGGCTGAGAAGCGAGCAGGCGCTCACGCAGCCGCTCGAAGCCGAAAATGGTGCCGGTCTGCGCGAACAGCCACATTCGATACCGAAATGGGTGCGTATTCTCCGTGCGCAGGCCTCCGACGGACGCGCGCCGCACGTGGCCAATCAGTACGTCCGTGCGGATATCCCCGGCCGCTTCGACCAGATCGATCTCGTCCCGGTCGTCGATCGGGCGGCGACGCAGCAGTACCTCACCGGACTGGTAGAAGCCAAGGCCCCAGCCCAGAGGATCCCCGGCGGCGCGCCGTGCGCGCAACAAACTGGCGTTTGCTTCCAGCACCCGCGCGCCCAGATCCGGGCGGTTACCGATAAAACCGAACATGCGTGCCATGCGGGACTCCGTGTACCTGCGGGCGCGCGCTATGCGCGTGGTTTAAGCATACCGCTCGCAGCGGCTCTTGGCACGTGCTCGCACGAGAAAGGTACGATTGTGAAGCTCGAGGGCGGGCTTCATGAAGGGTCGGCCTATGAGCCAAAGCCTGAGCCAGCTGAGCTGCGAGTACTCTGCGGTCAACCACTAAACGCCGGCAACTGGCCCGAAAAGTAGCTGAAGTGTTAGCGTGCCGTGCGCATGCCTGGCACGAAGCGCTCAGACCGCAGTGAGTTCCAAGAAGCGTTGCTCCAGATCATGGAGCGGAAGACTCATTGGGCTTGGCCCGCGTTTACGAACGGCGTGGTTGCAGCCGATCGCCTGCACATTCATCTCGAGCAAGAATATGCCACGTACGTCCGAGATTTTCCGGTCTTGGTCGCGCGTGCCTACATCGCCTGTCCGATCGCGAGCGTGCGCCGCGAGTTGATCGAAAACGTCTATGAGGAAGAGACTGGCGGAATTCAGGCCGGGCGACCACACCCTGAGCTGTTCTTGGAATACCCACGCGGGCTCCGGATGGACTTGTCACGCTTCGAGCACGTGACACTGCTTCCGGCGGCGCTTCGCTACAGAGCGTTTCTAGATGAGACGACGCTCAGCGGCGGGTGGGAAGTCGGTGCCGCCGTCACCACATTGTTCGTGGAAGGCACGGCGCACGAACGCGGTGAGCTCGACCCCGGTGCTCCACGTCGCCCGAGCCCGGCGCTGGAGGACCACCCGCTGGTGAAGCATTACGGCTTGCCACTGGACCACCTGCAGTTGACCAAAGCCCACCGTGCCGTGGAGGGAAATCACCGGCAGGCTGCGTGGCGCGTCATGCTGGACCACGTCGCGCCCGAAAGACGCGCGGCCGTCATCGAGGCGATGGAGCGTGTCCTCGAGTTGTGGCTCGGTTACCGTGACGGCGTAGCCGAGGCTTGCGGGTTGCCCCCTGATCCGGCGCTCTAAACCCTGTGCTAGCCTCGGTCGCCATGCTTTCTAGGGTTCGTGGGCTCACGCGCTTGCTCGGGTTGCTTCCGCTTTGGCTGTTGGTTCAAGCGTGCGGCGCCGTTTATCCGGAAGTTGCGACGCCCGTGCGACCCGCTGGAACGCGTCGCCTTGACCCTGTGCCACCTGGGGATCTCGTGTACCTGAAGTTTGCCGGGGCCGTGATTCCGCCTCGCACACGGGACGGACGACAGTGGGATTCCGTGGGCGGGTCCGCACCCGACCCGTTCGCGAAGCTGATCGTCGATGAGAAGGAGCTTCTGGTAACGCCCGTGCAAGCCAACACGCTGACGCCGACCTGGCCGGATCAGAAGGTCGGCAATTATCGGATCCCGCGCAATGTGCCGGTGCGCGTGGAGCTGTGGGATTCCAACGCCATTAACAACCATCCGATCTGCGTGGCGTCGATCAACGATCTCCTGGATGAGGCGACCAACGAGCGGAACCGAGAGGTGCGTTGCGACAGTGGTGCATCGCTTGAGCTAGTCGTGCAGCCAGCGCACGCCAAGTTCGGCATCGGCTTGTATTACGAGCTTGGCACGTACGACATTCACGTTACCCGCGTAGTCGGGGAGTCCCCGGCGGCACGCGCAAACCTGAGGCGCGGCGACCAGCTCTTGAAAATTCAGGGTCGCGACGTAAAAGGCATGGATCAGGAGACCGCGCGTAGCCTAATCAATGCCAACGTATCGACCGGCGTGACGTTCACCGTCAAGCACCCGGGGGGCACAACGGAGGACGTGACCCTCAAAGACGGCCCGATGTATCCCGCGATAGACGAAGAAGTAACGGTTGAGTGAGCCAGTGGCTCGGTAGCCTTGCTTCGTGCTGCGCTCGGCTCAATGCTTGACCGCATGTCGCCCGAACCCGTAGCAGAAGGTCCTCCCGAGCCGGTGCTCGTCGTTCTGCAGCCCGCACGCGGAACCTTGGCCGTCACCGGCTCCGAAGCCAAGTCTTGGCTGAACGGGCTTGTGAGTTGTGATGTGCTCAAAGTGAGCCCGGGGCAGGGCGCGTTTGGCTTGGTGCTCAACAAGCAGGGCAAAATTCAGAGTGAGGTGGAAGTCGTGGCCACTGCGCGCGGCTTGCTGCTCGGGGTCTCTCCCGGAGTTGCGGAAAAGCTAAGCGCCGCGCTCGATAAGTTCCTGGTGATGGAAGACGCCGAGCTCAGCAACGCGACCGACGCTTACGCCTGGGTGGATTTTCATGGCACTGGCGCCGGCGCGTTGGCAACCAGTGTCGCCGAGGCGTGTGGAGGCACCGCCGCCATCATCAATTTCACCTCCCGAGGCGGTGCCACCGTCGTGGTGGAGCGCGGGCAGCTGCTCGAGCTCCAGCGCTTCGTCGAGCGCACGCCCGCGCTGAGCTGGGCCAGCGATGCCGAATGGGAAGCGTTTCGCATCAGCCAAGCCCTGGGCCAATTCGGCGTGGATTTCGGCGAGGCCGACAACCCGCATGAGGCCGCGCTCGACCGCCGCGCGGTATCCTGGAACAAGGGCTGCTACCTGGGCCAAGAGGTCGTGTGCATGCAGGACATGCGCGGGAAGCTCAAGCGGCGCTTGGTTGCGCTCGAATTCGGCGCCCACGCCGACCTTCCACCGGTGGGCAGCGCGGTGACCACACCCGACGGCGTCGAAGCCGTCGGTGAGCTGACGAGCGTGGTTCGCAGCCCGGTCACCGGCGGGGCGCTGGCCTTGGCGCGCCTCAGGAGCCCTTTTTTCGAGGGTCAAGCCGAGCTCGGCGTCG
>JBDTYJ010000424.1:0-4296 GCA_040005755.1 Pseudomonadota bacterium | reverse complement strand
AGTGCTCGAATGCGCCTTGGATGCTCGCCCGTGTGTTGTCGAACATTCCGGGGCGAGTGTGCGGCGTTGCGAGCACGCGCGAAAAGCCGAGCGCGTGCAGGCCGCGTAGCATTTCAGTCCCTTCGGCTAGGGACTTCGCTCCGTCATCGATCCCAGGCACATAGTGACAGTGCAGGTCGATGAAGCCCTTCATGAGCGCGTAAGCTTAGTCTCATTGGGCGGGCGCGCCCGTTTTCCGTGGTGGGCGGGCCTCGGTCAGCGGGCCAGGGAGTGGGCCTTCTTTTCGACCAGAATGCGCGCGCAGCCCGCCGCGACCGATCCTAACGTTGCCGCGACGTCGGGCCCGCGCCCGGAAACGAACATCTCATAGCCGTCCACGCGCAAACGGTGGACGTCCGGGCGAGTTGGAATCGTGTCGTTGGCGACGATCGACAGCGGCGCCACCGCCGCGAGCTCGTCGCACAGTTCGGCGGCCCCCGCGCCGGCGACCAGCAGGCCCAGCTCGTCGCCCAAAGCGAGCGCTTCCAGCTCGGAGGAGCGGCGCGCAGACTCGAGTAGCCGGGTGAGGGCGACGTGCGTGTTTTCGCTACGGAACAGGCGGCGGTCTTGCGAAGGATCGAACATGGCTAGGCTATTTTTGTCGCCCCCAGGCCTCGGGCCAACTTCTGGCGATCCACGCCGGGTGCCGGGGCCGTGCTACACGGCAGGGCGATGACTGCGGATTCGCTGCTCCCTCTCCTGCAGGGCAAACGTATCGTCGTTTGCGCGGGCGCTGGCGGGGTCGGGAAAACGACGGTCGCGGCGTCGATCGCCCTCGGCTTTGCCAGTCGCGGCCAGCGCGTGTTGTGTATCACCATCGACCCGGCCAAGCGCCTCGCTGACAGCTTGGGCCTCGGGGCCATGAACGCCGAAGAGCAGGTCGTGAGCTCAGAGTTGTTCGCGGCGGCAGGCATTACGGTCAACGGCTCGTTGACGGTGCTCATGCTGGACACCAAGCGCACGTTCGATGACTTGGTCTCTCGTCACGCCTCCAGCCCCGAGGCCCGGGAACGCATTTTCCAAAATCGCATCTACAGCTACGTGTCGACGAGCCTTGCAGGCACGCAATCCTACATGGCGATGGAGAAGGTGTTACTCGTCCGTCAGGACCCGCGCTTCGATGTGATCGTGTTGGACACGCCGCCGACCAGTAACGCCTTAGATTTTTTGGATGCTCCTGAACGGCTGATCGAGGCGATAGATAGCGCAGCGATGCGTTGGTTGGTGCAAACGTTCGAGAAGTCGGGCCGGTTCAGCTTGAACTTGGTCGCGCGCGGCGTGGCGCTTGTGCTGCGCGGGCTCGGGCGGCTGACGGGCAAGGGCTTCCTCGAGCACTTGGCGGAGTTCGTGGCCGAGCTGAACGAGCTGTTTGGCGGTTTCCGCGAACGCGCGGCGGCAGTCGCCAAGGCATTCCGTTCGCCTGAACTCGCATACGTGCTCGTTACCTCCGCTGCGCCCGCCGCAATCGACGAAGTAAGCTTTTTTTCGGCGCGGCTGCGCGAGCAGGGGATGCGTCCGGATGCCGTCGTGGTCAATCGTTTGCAGCCATCGCCCGGTGCGGCGGATGGCTCGGCCGTGCAAGCCGCAGCGAGCGCGCTCGGGTTGGTTCTGACGCAGCATGCGACGACCTGTGCTTTGCAGGCCGCCGCCGATGATCGCCGTCGCGCCGCGTTCGAGGGACGACAGCTCGCGTACTTGGGGCAAGCGTTGGGTGCACAGCCCCCCAAGTTGTTTCGCGTGCCGGTGCTCGCGGAGGACGTGCACGATGTGCGCAGCCTGGCCGCGGTCGCCGCTCGCTTATTTCCGGCGTGAGCGCATCGGACCACCGGCGGGCGGCGCTTCGTTTCGCTTGCGCGCGCGGTATTCGACCGAGATCGGCACCGCGCGAAAATCGAACGCCTTTCGGATCTGATTGGCGACGAAGCGTTTGTATGCCTCGGTGATGTACTCCGGCGCGTTGCACATCGCGATGAACAGCGGCGGGTGCGCCTCGGCTTGCGTCACATAGAAAATCCGCGGCGCGCGCCCCTTGCTGGTCGGCGGCGGGTGTTTGTTGAGCACGCTCTCGAAGAACCGATTCAGCTCGCCCGTCGGAATGCGCCTTTTGAATTCTTTGCTCGCACGGGCCGCGAGATCCAAGAGCTCTTTGACGCCGCGTCCGGTCTTCGCGCTCAGATGCACGATCGGCACCCAACCCGCGAAACGCAGCTCTTCGCGCGCCTTTTCTTGGGATTTTTCCTGCTCGGCCTTCTTCTGCAGGTCGGACTTGTTCAAGCCCACGATCACCGCGCGCCGGCGTTCCAAACACATGCCGAGCAACTTTGCGTCTTGCTCCTGTACGCCGAGCACGGCGTCGCACATCAAGATCACCACCTGCGCGCGTTCAATGGACCGAATCGCTTGCAGCACGCTGACCAACTCTACGCCGCGCTCGACGCGCGCGTGTTTGCGGATGCCTGCGGTGTCCACAATCAAGAACGTGCGACCGTCGGCTTCGATGCGCGCGTCGACCGGGTCGCGCGTGGTGCCGGGTCGCGCGTCCACGAGCGCGCGTTCGCTCCCGGTCAAGCGGTTGAAGATCGAAGACTTGCCCGCGTTGGGTCGTCCGATCAGCGCCAGGCGTGGCGTGATCTCATCGGGCGCCTCGGGCTCCTCGATTTCAGCACCGCGTTTGCGCTTGGGCAGGTGCTGGGCGATGGCCAGGGCTAGATCCGCGGTGCCGCGTCCGTGTAGCGCGGAGACGGGAACCAACTCGGGAATGCCGAGCTCGTACAGCTCGTTGGCCGCAGCAATGTGGCGCTGCGTGTCGACCTTGTTGGCGACGTAAACGACGGGCTTCTGCGAGCGGCGCAGTAGTTGAATGGCCTCCCGATCGGGACCCGTGGGGCTCATCGAGCCGTCCAAAACGCACACGATCACGTCGGCCTCTTGGATCGCGGCATTGACGTGCCGCGCGATGCCCTGCTGCATCGGGTCGTCGCTCGTCGGATCGAAACCGCCGGTGTCTACCAGGGTCACGTTGTGACCATGAATGTGCGCGGGAGCGTAGTGCCGGTCGCGCGTCACGCCCGGTTGGTCGTCGACGATCGCGAGCTTCTTGCCGATCAGGCGGTTGAACAGGGTGCTCTTGCCGACGTTCGGGCGTCCGACGACGGCGACGATTTGAGTCGTGCTCATCGGGGCCTCGGGGCCGAACGCTTCTTGTTCTTGCTGCGGGTCGGCTTGCTCGCGGCGGCCACCTTGCCCAAGCCAACGGGCGCCTCGTACCCGAGCTCCGCCAGCTGCCGCGGCATGCTCTTCCACTGCGGCGTTACACGCACGAACAACTCCAAATGCACTTTGTGCCCCAGTAGTTGCGCGATGCGTTTCTGCGCGCCGACGCGGATGTTCTTGATCTGGAGCCCGCCCGTACCAATGATGATTTTACGCTGGCCGACCTTCTCCACGTGCACTGTAGCCTTGATCACCGAGGATTTTTCGCCCTCCGAGAACTCGTCAATGGACACCGCGACCGCGTGTGGAATCTCGCCCCGCATCGCGAGCAGCACCTGCTCACGCACGTACTCGCGCGCGAAAAAGCTGGTTGGGCGATCGGTGAGCGTGTCCTCGTCGAAGCCGAGCCCGCCCTCTGGCAAGGCCTCTACGAGCGCGTCGAGCACGCGCTCCACGCCGTCATCGGTCTTCACGCTGATTGGGATCAGCGCTTGAAAGTTGCGCCGCTCTTGATACGCGACCAGCGCGGGCAGCAACTTGCTCTTGTCGCGTAGGGCGTCGACCTTGTTCACGGCCAGCACGCTGACCGCATCGGAAGGCACGCTGGCAAAGAGCTCCTGATCGAGCTCCTGCACGCTCTTCTCCTTGGCTGCCTTCTTGGGCGGAGTGAGCGCGGAAATATCGGTCATGAACAGCACCACGTCCGCCGTGCGCGCGGCGTCGAGCGCCGAGGCATTCATGCGACGTCCGAGCTCGGAGCGTGGCTGGTGCACGCCCGGCGTGTCCAGGAACGCGAGTTGCGCGCCATTTCGATGCACCACGCCCAGCACGTTGTCGCGAGTGGTTTGCGGCAAAGGCGAAACAATGGCGAGCGGCTCGCCCAGGACGCGATTCAAGAACGTGGATTTTCCGACGTTCGAACGCCCCACGATGGCGATGGTTCCAAAACGCATGAAGGTACGAATCCGATGGCAAGCGCGGGCTCGGACGAAAGTCCGAACCGCGGTCAAATGACCGCGCGCCGCGCAGACCTTCCACCATTTC
>JBDTYJ010000423.1:0-4302 GCA_040005755.1 Pseudomonadota bacterium | reverse complement strand
GCCGGTGCTCCCTCGGCCGGCGCTCCGGCAACGGGTGGCGGCGGCGCGGGCGGCGCCGCGGCCGGCGGCAGCGGCGGCACGGGCGGCGGCTCGGCGGGCAACGCTGGTATGGGCGGCGGCACAGCGGGCAGCGCTGGCATGGGCGGCTCGGGTGGCGGCGGCAGCTCAGCCACATTTATGGCTGTAAAAACCTTGTTTGGCGCGAGCTGCGGCGTTGGCCAATGCCACAACGCGGCCTCCAAGAACCTTGATTACCAAGGCACTCACGACTTGCACGGCCTGCTCACCACGCCAATCCCGAGCGGCATTGACCACTGCGTCGGTACCACCCTGGTGAAGCCCAATGACACGAGCAGCTTCCTCGCCACCATCGTCAAAATGGGCGCTAGCTGCCCGACCGGCGGCGGCACCGCGATCAGCAAGATGCCGGATAACTGCGGGCAAGCGGGCAAGCCTGCGTGCCTGACCGATACCCAGATCAAGGTCATTACGGATTGGATCGCCGCCGGCGCTCCGAGCTGAAATCAGCCTGCTTCGAGCTAGGTTCGCCCGCGGTTTCCGCTCTTCAACAAGAAGCGGGTCGCGGGCGTCGTCGTTTCAGACCATCGAAACGCGCTTCATCAACGTGCCGCACAGCTTGGATTGCGGGTCGCGCAAGCGTTCGATGGCGAGGCCAGCCCTGAAGACTGCACTCGCGCTGGCTTCGTCACCCAGTACCACATGGCACATCCCGAGCATTTCGTGATCCGAAGGCTCGCCGTGCGCGGCCACGAGCGTCGTTAGTAGATGGCGCGCGGCACTGTGCGCCTTGACCATGGCCGGCGTGGCTGGCTTCGGCGCACCTTTCATCAGCACCATGAGCTGCAACGCTTGGCGCTGATCCTCGACCCGATAACCGGCGAACTCCGGGCTCGCAAACAGCTCACGGTAGCCGTCATAGGCGCCGTCTGCATCGCCGTTCTTCGCCCGCGCGATGATGCCTTTGATTGAGCTGACCAGTGCTTCGTTTGCCAAGCAGCCAGCTTAACCCTCGCGGGCAAAAACCCCAACCGCCCTCTCAGGCCGCATGCCCCGGCTCCGGCAAAGGGTCCACCGGCAGCTGGAATTGCCCTCGATTCAAGCACACAGCTCTGTTCAGGGGCGCCGCTGCAGCCCCGTCGGAGTAACGACTCATGGCAGCCTGGCGATGTCCGCCGCGCGCGGCCCCCAGCAAGGGGAGTCGAGCACTACACAAACTTACATGGTGCCCTTACCGTTTGCTGCCTTACCGAGATGAAGCAAGGCTGCCGAAACGGTCGCGGCAAGGGCGCACAACGCCTGCTCCCGCGGCGCCTCGTACACGAGGTAGTCGCGCGCTATTACGTCGTACCCCGCGAGGTGGCGCACGTGACGGAGCACTTCCCCGCCCGGTAGGTCCAGAATCGCGATCGTCCAAGCCCGGGCGCCGGGGTCGAAGGGCGCGCCGAAACGCGTCAGGACAGCGCGCAACGCGTCTTGCGCAATTGGCCAACTGCCTTCCTCCGAAACAATCTCGAGCTGTTCCGCGACCACGCGTACGTAGACCGCGGACAGCACGCCAGTGACGGAAGAGAACTCGTTGATTTTCAACATCAGCGAGCAGCTAGATACTACGGAGTCAGCTTCTCAGCCCGCCCCTACGCAGGAACGCCACACTGGCGCCGAAGAAAAGCCGCGCTTCGTCGGCTTCGGACTGCGCGTGAATGTGCCTGAGGTGTATGTTTCTCCCTATGAGTAGCGAGAGTTATCACGAGCCCCTCGAGCTTCTGTCCGAGGACACGAAGAACGCCCACCGCGCCATCGTTTCACTCAAGGAGGAGCTGGAGGCCGTGGATTGGTACCAACAGCGTGCCGAGGCGTGCTCGGATCCAGAGCTGGCTGCGGTGCTCACGCACAACAAGAACGAAGAGATCGAGCATGCGATGATGACGCTCGAGTGGCTGCGCCGCAAGAGCCCGGTCTTCGCCAGCAACATCAATACTTATTTGAATTCCAGCGGACCTATCACCGAGGTGGAAGCAGCCATGACAGCGGCCGGCGCTAAAGCGGGCGGCACCAGCTCCCCCGCCAAGCAATCGCCTTCACTCGGCATTGGTAGCTTGAAAGGGAAAAAGTAATGGATCTCCTGAAGCGCAGCAAAGCGCCGCTTGTCGACGAGGCGTGGCAGCAAATCGACGAGGAGGCACGGCGGGTGCTGACGCTGCACTTGGCCGGGCGCAAGCTGGTGGATTTCTCCGGGCCGCATGGCTGGGATCTGGGTGCGGTGAACACGGGGCGTCTAAAGCACATCGAGCGCGGTGCGGAGGAGCGCGTCGGCCACGCAATCCGTGACGTTCGGCCCCTCGTGGAGCTGCGCGCGCCGATTCTGCTGCCCATCTTGGAGTTGGACTACGCCGCCCGCGGCGCGGATGACCTGAACCTGGATCCCGTGATCGCGGCTGCAGAAGCCGTCGCCCGCGCCGAAGACGACGCGATCTTCCACGGCTTCGCGGAAGGGAAAATCAAGGGCATCATCGAGGCCAGCCCGCACACGCCCCTCGAAGTGCGCTCAGCGCAGGCCTGGCCCAGCGCGGTCAGCGCTGCCAAAGAAGTGCTGCGCATGGCGGGCGTCAACGGCCCCTACGCGCTCGCGCTCGGCATCGAAGCCTATGACGAGCTCACCGCCGACGGCGACGACGGCTACCCGCTCAGCAAGCGCCTCGAAGAGCGCGTCGCCGAAGGCTCACTCGTCTGGGCCCCGGCCTTGAAAGAAGGCGCAGTCCTGATGTCCACCCGCGGCGGCGACTACGAACTCACTGTCGGGCAAGACCTGTCGGTCGGTTACGCATCACATGACCGCACGACCGTCGAACTCTACCTGACAGAGTCATTTACCTTCCGCATCTTAGAAGACAAAGCCGCAATCCTGTTACGCCGCGTGCGCTAAACTCACAGCACGCCGAAGAACGCTTCCGAGGCATCCATCAGTCGGTGTGGGTGCCTCCAGTCGCGTAACGGCAACAAATGACGAGCGCGTACAAAATGGCTTCGTCGGAGCCAAAGACAGCGACTGACCAGTAAAAGCCAGTGCCCTGCCCGCGCCGCGCGGCGACCACCGACTTTTGCGTGTACGGTTCGGTGTCGCATGGCTCTGCCCCTCGATCTTCCGCCTCCACCGCTCGGCCTGAAAGGGCGCGCGGCCGAACTCGCAACACTCTCGAAGACGATCGAGAGCGCGGCGCCCACGCGCCTCGCTCTCGTCGGGGCGGGCGGCAGCGGCAAGTCGATGTTAGCAAGCGCGCTCGCGCACCGTTTGGCGCGTTTCTTCGCGCGGCGCGTGCATTGGTTTCGCGTCGGCTCGTGGGATTACTACACGCTGACCGAAATGCTAGCGCTGCGCATGGGTGTGGCAGATGGCGAGGACCGGGTTGCTAGCCTGAACGCGTTTTTCGTGCGCACGGGCCCGCGCCTGATCGTGCTCGACAATCACGAGGACGACCGTGCGATGGCGCGTTTCCTGGAGGCGTTTGCGAATTCACCCATCACGTTCGTGATCACCGCGCGGCGTTGCTTGCTGGCGGGGGTGCTAATTTTCCCGGTGACTGCGCCGCTCGTCACCTCGGGGCGTAGCGCGTTCCCGCGCGTGGCGCGGCTGACGCGCATGCTGCGTTGGAACCCGCTGGCGCTCGATATTGCGGATGGCATCGTGGCTGCGGGCGCGGCAACGGTCGCAGAGCTCGAAGCGTTCTTGACCGAGCACGGCGTGCAGCGCGTGCGCGCCATCGCGCACGAGGATGATTTACCGGAAATCGCCTTCTTGGTGGACTGGGCGTGGCAGCGACTGAGCGCGCCGAGCAAACGCATCCTGGGCGTGCTCGCGCATATCGAGGGCGATCATGTAGATCTCGCGTCGCTCGCTCAGTTGGCCGGGGTACGCAGCGGCGTGGCGGAGGCATTGGCGCCGCTCGTGCGCTGGCACTTGGTGCAGGAGCCCGTGGCGAACCGCTATACCCTGCACGCAGTGGTGCGGTACGCGCTAGTGCCACGCAGCAAGCCGGCCGCGGCGCGCGTCTTCGAACATTACGTGGGCCTACTCGAGCGGCACCCGGAGCGGCTGTTGTTGGAACAAACCCACCTGTTCGCAGCGATGGACCACGCTCACCGCACCAGCAACCTCAACGCGATGTTACGCGTCGAGGCGCTGGCGCGGCGCTTGTCAGGGCTGGACTAACTCAGGGCGTGCATACCGGCGTGGTCACTTTGCCCTGCGCGCAAGCCGTGAAGGTGTTGCCCAAGGCCGCCGCC